>JAYSVM010000136.1:0-14340 GCA_043718495.1 Oscillatoriales bacterium
ATCGGCTTTGTGAGACAGTTTCTAACTGATGTTCTAATTCAGATACTTGCGATGTCAGTGAAGTTTGAGACTCAATAGCTGTCTGTAATTGATTTTGAATTTCTGTGAATTGTGTGTTTAAGTGCGATCGGCCTTGATGAGCATTATCCAAATCTGCTTGTAGTTGCGAACACCGAGATTGCAGTTCAGATTCATGTTCCTCCTTACTATTGATCGTAGCATTCAACTCAGATAATTGTAATAACAACTGTTCTCGCTCTTGAACAATCACCTGTGACTGATTTTGCAATTCCACAACATCAGCATTTAACTGTATAATCTCCTGATTCGCTAATTCTAGATGAGATTGCGTTTCAGAAAGTTCCAATTTGATTTGTACTCGTTCTTGATTCTCCGATGCCAACTGAATTTGCGATTCAGACAGTTGAGAATTTAGTTGCGATCGTTCTTGATTTGCATTTGCTAATTTAGGTTCCAATTCTAAGACTTGATAATTTAAAATCTCCCGTTCCTCAATCAGGGATTCTAACTGTCTTTCCAGTTGTAATAATTCAGGTTTAACTTGTGCTTGTTGTTGGCTAGCATTTTGCAATTGAACCTGTAAAATTTCTCGCTCCTCATTGGCATTCTCCAACTGAGTTTCTACTTCTGACAACTGATATATAAATTCCAATCTTTGTTCTTCTAATCTCTCTAGTTTAGCTTGAAAATTAGATTCTTGAGACAGAATGTGCTCTTTTTCTTGGATTGCGCGATCGCACTTTATTTTGATTTCGGCAATTTGGTATTGTAGCTGAGATTTTTCTTGATTAGCAGTGTCCAATTGACCTTCAGCGTTCAATAGTTGAGACTGAAACAAACTGCGTTCCTGGTGAAAGGCTTCCAACTCTGCTTGGGTTTCGCCTATTTGAGCATTGATTTGCGATCGTTCTTGCCGTGCAACTTCCAATTGATATTTAGTTTCTGCCAATTCCGACTCAGACTTGAGCAACAACGACTGAGATTGCTTAGCATTTTCTAATTGAGATTGCAAGTCTAAAACGAGATTGTCAATTTGCGATCGTTCTTCAGACATCAATTCCAACATTTCGACCAATTCCGAGCCTTTAGTCTTCAACAAATATTGTTCTTGATTCATCACTTCCAAGCGACTTTCCAGCTCAGACATCTGAAAATTGAGCTGATTCTCTTCCTGGATTTTTTGTCGAAGTTCCGAATTTCTCACACCCAATTCTGACGCTAAATGCGACGTAGCCTCCTGGGATTTATCGATCCGCATCAAGTTGCGATGATTGCGTTTGTTCAAGATTAGCCAGCAGACTAATATCCCGCCCCCAAATCCTATGAATAAAAGTAATGCTTGCATTGGTTTTATCTAATTGATATAAGTTAAATTATATTACTCTTGATTTGATAGCTTAAAAATGGACACATCAAAATCACTGCTTGCATCAAGGATATCACAACTTGTGCCTCGATTTAAATTCAGATAGACAATTTATATTTCGTTACAAAGCACAACAGCCATCTTGCCTATTAGATCAAATCTACGCTTGATCAGAATTGTCAAATCAAGTCAACAGTTAACAGTCAACAGTCAACAACTCCACAATATGAGGAATAATACCTATATTCTGTGTTAGCAAATAATCTAGCCGATCGCCTATCAAACTAAAAATCAAATCATTATAGCTCATTCCATATTCCGCCAAACCCAGAGCCACCAAACTCGTCACATTTTCCCCAGGGCATTTCAGATCCGGTTTCGGGTTAGCCTCCAAGACATAAAGTTCCCCATTTGCATCACTCCTGACATCAATCCGCACCAAACTATTCAAGCTAAACTCCCAATAGATTTTCTGGGCCAACTCAATTAACTGCTGTTTTAGCCCCGGTTCCTCGGTGCCGAGCAATTTTCCGCGATCGGCAGTAATCGCCTTTTTGTCCATAGAAGTAAAGATCAGTTCATCACCATCCAGCACCCGCTCAATCGTCGAAAAAGCGAAGGGTTTGGGATTTTTATCAAAACAGCCTTGAGCATAAGTAACATAGCCACAAACCGCTACACAAAACTCTCGTCCCGGCAGATATTTTTCAATCAAAGCAGTATTACGAGTTGCCCGATGAACTTCCGAAACAGCCTCAGATAAACCCTCCATTGTTTCCACAAAATGAACGTGCAGTGAAGCTCGTCCCGATACTGGCTTGACGATAAAAGGCCCTCGATATTCACCAAAAGCAATGGCAAAACGCTCGTGTAAATTCGGTTTAAAAATTCCTTGAGAAGGATGCCAAATCATAAATGGAGCCGTTTGGATTCCTACCGATTGCAGCTCCCGTTTAAAAGCGTGTTTATTATCTAAAATTGAACTATTTAAAGGATTATGGCCGACATAAGGCATTCCCAACATTTCTAACAAAGCAGGAGTGTGACAAACCGGATTATAACCCTGAACTCCACCCGTATTCATCCAGACTAAATGAATATTTTCTGCCTTGAGTTTTCCTGGCAAATTCATATCATCCGGCATCACAAATACCTGCTCAAACCCAATTTCAGTCAATGCTTGAGCAATTTCTCTGGCTACAATTTCATAACTTTTCCAAGAGCGGGGATTGTGTGTTTTGTAAATTACAGAACCCGCCCGATCGCAATTTCCGCCAAATACCACAGCAATCCGTAACTTCCTCTGCAATACCTTCAAGTATTCAGGTAGGAAACTAAAGTCGTAATGCCAGGAATTCATGCCAATTGAAGTTGCAATCATCTTACTAATTTCTCCTTTTTATTTGATTATATCAATTCCGGTAACACCAGAATGAGATAGAGGAGACGGCAGTGCCGTGTCCCTACAGTATTTGTCGGTAGAGACACGGCACTGCCGTCTCCTACTTTTGGCTACTAGATTTTGCCAAGTATATCCCAGCCAAAACTACAGCAAAAGCTAACCAATTGAACAGACTCAAACTTTCCGAAAAAAGTATCCAAGCTAAGATAGCAGTAATCACTGGTTCTAACAGCAGAAAAAGAGCCACAAAACCCGACGACAAACGACCGAGACTGTGGATCAGAAGTCCCTGTCCGAAAGCTTGGCAAATCACAGCTAGAGCAATCACAGCCAACCACCCTTGCCAAGAATAGGGGAAAACCCGATCGCCTGCAAGCAACACCAGAGGCAAAATCAACAGACTCCCAATAAAACAGCGCCACATCAATATCGTTGTCGCCGGAAACTTGGTTCGTAAATATTCTGCTATCAGTAGATTTCCTGCATAAAACATCGCCGAAAAAAGAGCAGCTATATCACCAGCTAGATTGTCTCCCGCAGTTTGCAAGTCATCAATACCGATCGCAACTGCACCTACCAAAGCTACCGTCATGCCCAATAAGAATCTGTTATCAAAACGGCGACCCAAAAGTAGCCAACCTCCCAGAGTTGTAAACAAAGGAGTCAAGTTTCGTAGTACAGTAGAATTAGCAACATTCGTCTGAGTTAGCGACCAAGCCCAGAAGCCCAAGGAAGCCGAAGAAACTATACCCACAGATATTAGTAGTATCACATCGCGGACAGTGTAGTTCGATCGCACTTCCGGTAGATCCTCAGACATTCGGCGACGCGCAGCACCAACACCATTCCACACGGCAAACACCACAGTTGCGATCCACAAACGGTTAAAAACCGTAGCATTTGGGCTAATTTCTCGTTCGCTCAACCTAATGAAAATCGCTGCGAAAGATACAGCCAACAGCGCCGCCGAAAGTGAAACTATCGCCCAAAAATCACCTCGTTTATCAGTTGATACTAAATCATCCTCATTTGCCAAAACACTACTGGTATTAGGTTCCGATTTCAAAGCAGAAATTAAACTATTACCCTCAAAGTTGTACCGTTTTTTATCAATATCCTTTTCTCCCAATTCTACTCTTTTTGACATTTTCATTTTTCCTTCCTTGTACCCTGATTATAGTCGAAGGGTTCTCTTCCTTCTTCCTTCTTCCTTCTTCCTTCTTCCTTCTTCCTTCTTCCTTCCTTCTATACCAAAGGTTTAATAGAAAGCCTTGCAAAAGCATCTTTCAACATCGGTGGCAATTGGCGAATGATTTTGCCCTTCTCACCATCTACCGCCACCAAAGTTACTTGGGCTGTGGCGTATAACTCTTCACCGTCAGCCGATCGCATTTCGTAGTCCCAAAGCAACCTGACACCCTCAGTAGCCATCCGCGTTTTGACAGCCACAGCTTGTCCCATCCGTGGGGCGCGGTGGTAGCGCAGCGAAAGTTCCACCACGGGCAATTCCAAGCCCTGGGCTACCCAATCAGCATACTCAATGCCGATCGAGCGCAAACTTTCCACCCTAGCTTCCTCCATCCACGAAACATAAGTACCATGCCAAACTGCACCGCTGTAATCAGTATGGTGAGGGTATACTCGCACCAAATATTCAAACCAGCCTCCAGAGTCTATTCCAGACAGACTTTGAATAGCACCCGCCGCTGGTAGTTTTGGTTGAGTTCGATCGTTTTCTAACACTTTACAAATCGTCCTAAAACGCTACATTTCTATAAATCATAAGGCAAACTTCAGCCTTATGCTTGACAGTAAGCCACTAGAGTCTTACACCTCTAGTTTAACGCACCGAAAAACTCAACTTTTTTCCACACAAAGAAACCATGATCGAAAAAATTTTAGTAGCCGTGGCCGGTCGTGGTCTGTGCGAAGAGATGTTTAATATGTTGATGGACATCCCTTCCTTGCAACAAACCTCTGTCACCGTCTTGCACGTCGTGCCACCCCAAGTCACATCCGATGGGATGGCAGACAAGTTGGAAGAAGGAGGCAAGATTCTAGCACAAGCCGTCCAATCTTTAAAAATAGATCCCAGCAAAGTTAATCCCCGTCTCAAACAGGGAGACCCAAAAACCACTGTTTGCCAAGTTGCAGAAGAAGAACAATCTGATTTAATAATCATGGGTTCTCGCGGATTTGGTAGACTACAATCAATTTTGGAAAACTCAGTCAGTCAATACGTTTTTCAGCTAACATCCCGGCCGATGTTGTTAGTAAAAGACGATATTTACGTCAAAAAAATTAAGCGCGTCATGGTGGCGATAGATAAATCTGAATCTGCCAAACAATCCTTAGATTTAGCCCTATCTTTAGTTAAAGATGTGAGTGGTGGACAGATAGTTTTAGTACACGTCACTAAGGATTTGACTGGAAAATCTACGGAAGATTTGACAGCAAATGCAGAAAAAGACCCCGTATTAGCGCCCGCCGTTGCAGCAGCCAAACAACTAGGAGTTAGCTACCGCTGCGTGAGTGCCACAGGTAAACCAGGAGAAACAATTTGTCGGCTTACAGCAGAAATGAATACCGATTTATTGGTGATTGGTTCACCCGATCGCCGTCCTAGTGTGGCCAAGTCCTTTGTAGATCTCGATCGACTTCTTGGAAACTCTCTGTCAGACTATGTGCGAGTCTATGCAAATTGTCCCGTATTGTTAGCCCGGACGATCGGCTAAATTACAACAGTTTTGGATTTTAGATTTTGGATTTTTCCCACTACTGAATCCAGAATCGGCATGATTGACATTCAACAAAAAAGCGCCAAAGCAAAAGGCTATGGGCGCTTTTTTTTAATGCACAAAACCAGACAAAAATAACAGAAATTACTAATCTTTTCTGCCTTGGCGACTAGCTGTTTGAATGTACAAAATGATTAGAAAAACACTGGGAACCAAAACAAACAGAATGGTTGCCACAAATCCTAGCTGATTAACTTCCATGAAGACGCGCGCCTCTACCTAAAAATATGCAAATATACACCACTAGGATATCACTCAAAGGTAGAAGGCAGAGAATTTGAGGGGGCATCGGGCATCGGGAATTGGGAATTGGGAATTGGGCATAGGGGATCGGGCATAGGGGATCGGGCATTGGTAGCCGTCTCTCCTCTCCCCCTCTCCCCATCTCCCTCTCTCCCCATCTCCCCATCTCCCCATCTCCCCCATGCCCTATGCCCGATGCCCACTGGCATTTAAGGCTTAGTCTTGACACTGACCGCGCCATTGACCAAAGTTTGACAAGCCAACCGATAGTTTTCGGGCTTTTTCTTCAGCTTGCGGTTCTCAAAGTCAGTGCGGGGCGAAAGATTTTCACTTCCCTCGACAATTTCTACAATGCAGGTGGCACATTGACCAATGCCCCCGCAATTCGTCATCTTTCCACGAAAGGTGTATAAGTCGATGCGGTTTTCGATAGCTTTGAGCCTTAAATTGGCCCCGTCTGCTGCAATGACTTCCTGATTTTCCTTCACAAACTTGATATTGCCCATTACCGATTCCTTAATGCAGTGACTTGATTCTCTATTACAAAGTATTAACTATTGTGTCGGAAATTGTATCGGACATTTAATGCCCGATCGCAAATTTCCCCAATTTCCCGAATTTCCCCAATTTCCCGAATCAAAAAAGGAATATTGCCTCAACATCAAGGAGTTCTGGATAGACTGTTACCGGGAATATTAGTCACCGCCCGCTGGAGAGACGAAAGCGACCGATTGTAGCCAATAATTGCTAAAAGTCGGTTTCTTTCAGCCCTAGTCAAATCCGTTTCCGCCTGAATCACATCTGTCTGAGTACCAACACCAGCTTGAAAGCGCAGTCTGGCCAAACGCAGAGCTTCCCTCGACTGCTCAACTCCCGCCTGAGAAGTGTCGATATTCTCAAAACTCGACTGTAAGCCAAAATAAGCCTGTTCCACTTCACGGCGCACCTGGTTGCGGGTTTGGTCAAATCGACTTTCGGCGATCGCAATATCAGCATCCCGCTGTTTCACCCTAGCACTTGCCGCGCCCCCATCAAAGATACTCCAAGTCAGATTTGCCCGAATCGCATAGCCGTCCGCCCAGCCACGAGAGGCAAAGGGGTTAGGATCATCAGGGTCTTGCCCCAGCACATTGTAACTACCCGAAACACTCAGTTGAGGCAAACGCCCGGCCAAAATAGCTCGGCGCTGCTGCTTGCTGAGATCCCTCTGTACCAACTGCTGTTCCAACTCAGCGCGATTCTTAAAAGCCTGCACAATACTGTCCTCCAAAGACAGCCTCCAAGCACCCGCTTGCTCTACTGGGTCTCCCGCTACCAAATTCGACGACTGACTGATATTCAACTGCTCAGACAACTGGCGCTGGCGGATTCGCTGGTCCCGGCGGGCATTGGCCAACTGTTGTTGTTCGTTAGCCAAATTTGCCTGGGCCTGCAACACTGCAAATTTTGTTCCCACTCCCGCCCGTTCCAAAGCTTCGGCATCCCGTAAACTTTGCTGAGCATTTCTCACCGAAGCTTGGCGAATTGCAACTTGTCCGTCTGCATCTTGGAGGTTGTAGTAAGCATCAGTCACATCAAAGCGGAGTTCTTCGGCTTGGCGTTCCACTTCCAGTTCTCGCAAGCGTAACTGTTCCTTGGCTGCCTGGATCGTAGAGCGCCGCCGGCCGAACAAATCAACGTCGTAGCTCAACTGCAAAGTGCTGTTAACACTGTTACTGCCGAAATTTTGGGGGTCAACAGATGTAGCGGGCCGTCGGTTTTGGGATGCCAAAAAGTCGAAGTTGCGCTGCTGAGCGCGCACTCCGAGTTCTCCGCCTGCGGACTGTTGGCGGGTCGCGTCCATTTGAAAAGTGAGGTCTGGATATAAGGCTGCTTGTTGTTCGCGTAGGGCCGATCGACTCTGCTTCAATTGCAGGTCAGCAATTTGCATAATTTGGCTGTTGCGACGAGCCAAGTCAACCGCCTGTTGTAAGGTAATTGCCTCTGTTTGCTTGATCGTGACATCATCTGGTTGAGTTGGGAACAACAGCGGATTCGGATTTGGTTCCAGGGTTCTCGGAGGCTGGGTTTCTAAAATGCCCTTTGGAGTGACAGGAGGAAAATTCTCGCTGGGCGTATTCCGGGGAACTGGTGTTGGTTTTGTCGGCACCGGAATGGTTTGAGAGTTGTTGGGGATCGGAAATGCTCGCTGAATTTCCTCGGCTCGAACCGGCGGCTGTGCCGAAGCACTCTGTCCCAGATTGCCGAAAGTAATTGCAGTACCTACTCCCACTACCACGATTTGATGAAAAATACGCATAAATTTTAAATTATTGTGCAATTCCAGAGACAATTTTAAAGAAAGAGAGAGGTCTCTAATTTCAGTTTAAACTCAGAAGTCCAAGCTTAGTATCGCCTCTTTCGTGACTTTTGAATTGAATCCTTGACTGAAAATTCACGATCGATACGCCTCTAATCCCTAATGTAGCGGACAAAAGTGGAAAACGCATACATATAGCCATCATTGTGGTGAACAGTTTTGCAGTATTTGTGACGCACGGGGCTAATTTTTCCCCAAGCTGTCCTCAAATCAAAGACTCCACTCTCTCTAACTGCCAACCTACCAACGTGAGTACCTGCAAATTTCCCTTGTGGTAAAACTGCTCTCACCATATCTCCAGTCTGGAACCCAAAAAAAGTCTTACACCTAGTTCTATGCTTGATGGGAAACCCGTATTTATTGGGCGTACACATTTGACGATTACCCCATCCCTTAGCGTTGATTAACAGCGGTTGCCATGTCAGTATCTTGAGTGGTCCGACAACACCTACGCACGCAGCATCAAGCCAATGAGTTTTAGGGAGTCCCATCTTAATTCGGTTGTATTGAGTGAGCCCTCCCGTACCCGTTGTGATTGGCAAGCCTGTTTGTTTGAGTTGGTTAAAGGTCGCCCACCGCGTAGAATTCACGGCGGCTGCATCCTTTAATGGCTGTGAAGCAAACTTTAAAACTCTCGATAAAATGTCAGATTTTCCTAAAAGAAAATCTTTGATGTCGCGATTACCTTTAGCCAAATTGCAGTTTCTACAAGCAATAGTCAGATTGGATACCCGCGAACTTCCTCCTTTTGATTTGGGGTAAATATGCTCAACTTCTAAAGGGATATTTTTGACACCACAGTAAGCACATTTCCTACCCCATTTTTCTAACAAATATTGTCGGATTTCATAACCGGCTAATTCACCTTGTTGATACTCAACACCTGATATTTCAGGAGACAGCATAGCTTGGGTGTCGAATTTAACCAACTCTTGAGATATTCCTGTTACAGGAACATACCGTCGCAATCGGTTCACCCAAGTAACAATATTTTCAACCCTTGAGGCTAAGCTAGGCGGCAACCATCCGGGTTGACGAGTACGATTTAGAAATCTAGGCTGACGATACCGAGTCTGGCGATTCCTGCGATTACGACGGATAGCACGACGCGATTCTATGTCATTTTTTATCTGATTTCCCCTGTGCATCAATTCAGCTACCCAGATTACCTCGTCACCTTGCAGTAGGGCTAATCCTGTGGTTTTTGAACCGGGATCTATCTTAATTTCGTACTGTTTTGTTTGCGGCTCGACACAGGTATACTTGAGGATGATTGTGAACGGATAACTCCTGTAAACTGCTGCTCTACCTTGAGTTAACAACCGTCTGGCTTGACCCGGATTTACAGGGTCTAGGGGTTGCTTGTTCGTGTCTAAAACAAAGACAAAGTTAGACATAATTGTCCTCTGATTGCTCAGGTAATGTTTTCCTCGCCAATGTTTTCAGGGCTTGTTAAGTCAAAGACACGGGCTTAACTAAATAGACCTGTTTAATCTTTGACGACAGTAGCTACAGGCTGGAAAGCACCTGTAGGTGTCATGACCCTCAAAACGTAGTTGTCACTTAGGCTGGCTATCTCTTCACCGTTCGACACTGGTTGTCCAGTTTTGTCCGGTGATTAGTGGATAGCCATTGAGATTAGTTCCTCAACTCCACTAACGGGGAAAATCTCGGTTTTCAGGACGCTAGCGAGCTCTAAGACGGTCATGTCATCCAAAAAACGTGGTTCTCCTTGTTTTAGCATCACTGAGGGCAGTAAGATGCCATCTCCCAAGTCTATTCCCTGCAAAGCTTCGAGCAAGTCTTGACCAGTCAGCAAACCAGTGACAGTAATGTTTTGTCCCCAATAGCGACTGGACAATGCTACCATCTTAACTTCTAAGCCGGGTATTTGATTGAGTTGATGGGCGATCGGCTCAAAAGCTTTTTCTACAGCATTTCCCACAACCCAAATTAATTTTCGCTGCGGGTTAACTTGCTGCGGTTGCAGTTGAGCGAAAGCAGTGTCAAACTGTTGGATAAACTGGCGGATTGAACCGACACCGTTACCAATTTGGGGGTAATCTTGGTAGTCAGATGCGATCGGCAAATCCAAACCTGCAATTAAAAACCATTCATCAGCCAGCCAAATACAGCGCGATTTTGAATTCTTTTTTTTCCGTTTCTTTTCTCCTTCCGGTTGACCACTTAATAATACTTGAATTTTCTGCACTTGCTCAATTACTTCTCGCGCTTTCTCCGGTGTGACTGCAATCAGTTCATCTTCGGCTGGACGAAAGCGAGTTAAACCGACTGGTACTACAGCCACCGATGCCACAGCCGGGATATTTCCCGTATGAAACTTAGCCAAATCTAACAAAGTGCGTTCTAAATGTTCGCCATCATTAATCCCTGGACAAACCACAACTTGAGCGTGAATTTGCAGTCGGCGTTCTTGAAACCATTTGATTTGTTCTAAAATCTTGCCAGCGCGGAGATTTTTCAGTAACCGAATTCGCACTTCCGGTTCCGTAGCGTGCACGGAAACATAGAGAGGCGAAAGCCGCATTTGTTCGATTCTATCCCACTCTTTTTGAGACAAATTTGTGAGAGTGAGATAGCTACCATAAAGAAAACTCAGGCGGTAGTCATCATCCTTGAGATAGAGAGTTTCGCGCTTTCCCGGTGGCTGTTGGTCAATGAAGCAGAAAGGACAGCGATTATTACACTGAATTAGTCCGTCGAAAAGAGCAGTTTCAAATTCTAAACCTAAATCTTCATCGTATTCTTTTTCTATTTCTAACTTGTGGGTTTTACCTTTAGCGTCTAATACTTCTAGTTCGAGTAATTCATCGGCGCACAGGAATTGATAGTCGATTAAATCTCTGGGTTTTTGGCCGTTGATGGCGACGATTGAGTCGCCGGCATCAAATCCGATTTCGGCGGCGATGCTGTCGGGGATGACTTTGGTGATTCGGGCTGGATTTGTTGACAATTCGCTCATAAGTTTGGGCTGAGATTTTCAAGTTTGATAAATAGTTTTTGAAATATTTGTTTGATATTTTTTTGTAAAAATTATCACAAATACTGTGACTTGTCAACCGCACTGTGCTGGAATAAATAACTGTTTGTGAAGTTTGATAGTTTGCCTAAACCCAGCTTGCTCATGAGATTAAAACTAAAACACTCAAGCATCTGTTTCTTCAGAAGTTGTGCTAAACCCTTTGATAATTTTGCGAATCTCGTCTATCTCAATGTCTTCCTGATCGGACTTTGAGTAAATGTCCAGTAAAACAATCAGCTTGGTGGATGAAATCCAGTAAATTAGGCGATAGCCACCACTCTTACCTTTTTTGGTATCGCTGTTTCTAATCCGAACCTTCATAACTATGGAGCCAATGCTAGGGATTTGATCTCCCAGAAATTCTCCAAGTTGTAATTGTTCAAAGACAGGTTTAATATCCGTTGGAACTTGGCGGTATTTCTTTGCGAGGATTTTCAGTTTCCGCTGAAATTCAGGTGTGAGACGAATTTCAACGAGGGGCGAATCAGTCAACATCAATTCCCTCCCACAGTTGAGAAAGGGGTAAGGTTTGTTCTGTCATAGCTTGTTGCCAAGATTGGCGAAAGCTTGCTGCCGAAAAATCTGTATCTTCCTCTGTCATCGTAGCTTGAGTTTCCAGAGAATGGGTGCGTTGGATAATAGCGGATAGTGTTTTAAGTAGCTCAAGTTGTTCTGCTAATGAGAGTAACTGAGCTAGATCGATAGCTTGTTTAAGTTGTGAATTCATAGTGAATCCTCCCTTTGAAATTTTACATTTTGCATTTTTAATTGTTCCTTACTTCTGAAAGACAATCAGCAGCCTTGAGTTCGATCGCCCTAATTACAGTTTAGCCGATCGATTGTGCGAACAAGTATTTAGTGCGATCGGCTTTAGCATCAGGGTAAGTTCGGGGTTGCGAATTTGACTGAGCTGTGACAGGATATACCAAAAATCTGTATTTGTTTATGAAATTCAAAATTTTAACAGGACTCGTGACAGGCTTAGTTGCTTCTAGTACCATAACTGTACTATTTTGTCAACCTAGCCGTGCAGGAAACGATCGCTTTTTTAGCAATGTTGTTGAGATTGGCAACTCAGATTTGGCATCAGGGGAAAAAGCTGAGGGTTTCTTTATTCAGGGTGAGGGAAAGTATGAAAAACGAGATTATCAAGGCGCTATAGCCGCTTACACTCAAGCAATTGCGCTTAATCCTAACCATGCCCAAGCCTACCACAACCGGGGAATTTCCCGCTCTCAATTAGGAGACAAGCAGGGTGCTGTAGCCGATTATAACCAAGCTTTGCGAATTAATCCTAACTATGCCAAAGCCTACTATAACCGAGGAATTTCCCGCGATGACTTAGGAGACAAGCAGGGTGCTGTAGCCGATTATAACCAAGCTTTACGAATTAATCCTAACTATGTCTTTGCCTACAACAACCGGGGACTTGCCCGCTTTAAGTTAGGAGACAAGCAGGGTGCTGTAGCCGATTATAACCAGGCTTTGCGAATTGATCCTAACCATGCTAATGCCTACAACAACCGGGGACTTGCCCGCCGTAGCTTAGGAGACAAACAGGGTGCGATTCAAGACTTTCAGAAAGCAGCCAACTTATATCAGAAGCAAGGAGATACAAATAACTATAACCGAGCCATTAACAATCTGAATAAACTTCAATAAACTCCAACAAATCTCCTTTTTTATTGACAATTAAAATTCATGAACTTAAGGAGACAAGCAGGGTGCTGTAGCCGATTACAACGAAGCTTTGCGAATTAATCCTAACTTTGCCGATGCCTACTACAACCGAGGGATTACTCGCTCTAGTTTAGGAGATAAGCAGAATGCTCTAGCTGATTACAACGAAGCTTTGCGAATTAATCCTAACTTTGCCGATGCCTACAACAACCGGGGAGTTACCCGCTCTAGATTAGGAGACAAGCAGGGTGCTGTAGCCGATTATAACGAAGCTTTGCGAATTAATCCTAACTTTGCCGATGCCTACAACAACCGGGGAAATGCCCGCTCTAGATTAGGAGACAAGCAGGGTGCAATTGCTGACTATCAGAAAGCAGCAGACTTATTTCAGAAGCAAGGCGATAAAGATAACTATCAAAAAGCCCTTAACGAGCTTAGGAAACTTCAATAAACTGCAAAAAATTCCCAAATGTAGATCGCATTACTAATCGCTAAACAAAGGCTTCTGTATGCGATCGCCTTAGTTAAAGTTCATACCGCCGACTTTGCCAGCAAGTGTTTAGCCCGATCGACCTCATGCCCACTTCCTTCTACAATTAGTAGAACACTGCCCTCAGAAATCTGCCGCTGATAGGCTTTAGCTTGCTCTGAAGTCAGTCCCAATCCAATCAAAGCCCCCGCCAATCCGCCCGCAGCCGTGCAAATTCCGCCACTCAACAGCGTAAAGCCGATCGCCCCAGACAGCAATACTTGACCCACACCGGGAAGCGCCAGAAGTCCCATTCCCAACATCAGCCCGGTGGCACCTCCGAGCAAATTGCCCAGAAACATTCCTTTTTTTAGCCCTGTTGCAGTGCCTGCGATCGCCCCAAACGAATCAGAGGGAAGATTTAAAGAATTTTGCCCTTCCTGGGAACCTTGCCCCAGCAAGAACACCTGGGCTAGTGGAAAGCCTGAAAACACCAGACAATCGAGGGCTTCTCCTGCATCTTCACGGCTAGAATAGGTTCCGATGACTTGTCGCTGCTGGGTCAAAATCGTATTAAACATGGCTTATCCCTGATGATTTAATTATTTTCTGTATCTTTCACTACTATTTTACCTATTTTTTCAAAAAGCAAGCATGAAAAAATCCGATTGTCCGCAAAAATTGACAATCAGATTTTCTGTCGTAGGGACACGGCACTGCCGTCTCCTGATTGTGGGTAACTGGAATGATAGGGAGGACACGGCAGTGCCGTTTCCCTACAATTAATCTGGCGTAGGGAAACGGCACTGCCGTGTCCTAAATTGGGTAACATTAATTCCGATGCTAACGACGAGGTGCGTACTTGACACTCTCAGGTCTAAAGACACCCTCGATTCTGCGAACGCGAGTAAAACTCTCGCTACGACCGTCAAACGCCGTCTACTTAGTCACCAATCGTC
>JAYSVM010000137.1:0-14313 GCA_043718495.1 Oscillatoriales bacterium
CGGCAGTGCCGTTTCCCTACAATTAATCACAGTAGGGAAACGGCACTGCCGTCTCCTCTATTTCAGCCGTCTCCTCTATTTCAGAATTTACGCACAAAAAACCCGGCCATCGCTGGCTGGGGTAGAAAAATTATCAGGGTGCATCTACTAATGCTTGCAGTATAGCACAACTTTATGGGGTGTCACCCATCATGGGTGATACCCAACACGTATTTTCAATCAGAATAAGTTATAATTGAACACGCAAATGATTAATAAAGCTTTTATATTCAATCTTTTTGTCCCCGATCGTTTAAAATCTAAAATTTAGAATAAATCTGTGCTAGACCTCAAATTAATCCGAGAGAACCCGCAAGCCGTACAAGAAAGCCTCAACTTGCGCGGAGGTAACTATGAAATCGAGCCAATTCTGCAACTAGACAAACAGCAGCGGGAGTTGGAAGGCAAGCGATCGCAATTACAAGCCCGCAGCAACGAAATTGCCAAACTCATCGGGCAAAAAAGGAAAGCGGGTTTACCCCTCGAATCTCCCGAAGTTCAGGCATTGCAAGCAGAAGGCAATTCAGTCGGCACCGAATCGAACGAATTACAAGCACAGGAAAAAGAGTTAAAAGCTCAAATAGAAGCTCTATTATTGCCACTGCCGAACTTGCCTAGTCCGTCAAGCCCGATCGGCAAAAACGAAGAAGAAAACGTCGAAATACGGAAGTGGGGAGACGAATACATTCCCCAAAACTCCAGTATTTTACCCCACTGGGAAATCGGTGAAAAATTAGGAATACTTAACTTTGAGCGCGCCGTAAAAGTCGCCGCTCCCCGATTTGTCACATTAATTGGAGCAGGTGCGGCGCTGGAAAGAGCAATTATTCAGTTCATGCTCGACCGCCATATAAAAGCAGGCTATGTAGAAGTAATTCCGCCACTTTTAGTCAACACTGAATCTCTCAGAGCAACAGGTCAATTGCCAAAATTCGCCGAAGAAAGTTTTAAATGCGATCAAGACGATTTGTGGCTAATTCCTACTTCCGAAGTTCCGGTAGTCAATTTGTATCGAGATGAAATATTGACAGCCGAACAGTTGCCAATTTATCACTGTTCTTTCACTCCTTGTTTTCGCCGGGAAGCGGGAAGTTACGGCAAAGATACCAGGGGATTAATTAGACTGCATCAATTTAACAAAGTGGAATTGGTGAAACTTGTGCATCCGAGTACCTCCGAGGCAGAGCACGAACAACTGGTGCAAGATGCCGAAGGAGTTTTGCAGGCGCTGAAATTGCCTTATCGCGCGATCGCACTATGTACCGGCGACTTAGGTTTCGCAGCAGCAAAAACCTACGATTTAGAGGTTTGGCTACCTTCTGCGGGCAAATACCGCGAGATTTCCAGTTGTTCCAATGTCGCAGATTTTCAAGCACGACGGGCAAATATTCGCTTCAAAGAAGCGGGTAAAAAAGGCACTCAATTCGTGCACGCACTGAACGGTTCCGGCTTAGCTATCGGCCGCACAATGGCCGCAATTTTGGAGAATTATCAGCAGCCAGACGGGACTATAAAAGTGCCAGAAGTGCTGCAACCTTATTTGGGACGCGAAGTTTTATAGGCTCGTTTGTCGTCATATCAAATCCGGCAGCATCGAAATTATTAATATTACAGAAATCAGGACACGGCACTGCCGTTTCCCTACAATTAATGACCGTAGGGACACAGCATTGCCGTCTCCTCGGTTACTTACAATTCACCTAATGCTTCCTTAATATCCAGGGCTAAAAATCTATCCAATGCCAGATACATCCAGTAAACAGATAACTGACTATCGCTGTTAGTCTTATGAAATCCTAAAGCCAGTGCCTGTTTTTCATAACAGGGGTGAATCATCAGCATATACAAGTCACAAAGATTAGGAAAATCTGTTTGCATTTCAACTAAAACTTTCCGTATATCTTCGATAAAACTAATGCGATATTCTGACAAATACTGCGGATCAATCATCCAACTGCGAATAAATACTGACTGACAATTTAAATCTCCTACTAGCGCCATATCAAAAGGATCAATATCGGAAATAGAACTTAAATGAAGGCTTTTGCTAGGGTCGCCAAAAAAATTTACTTCCGATTCAGTAGCGGTGGGATAAAGTAAATAAAATCCGACTGGATTGAGATTATCACAGCGGCGCAAAACTCGCATTCCCCTTGAGTATTGACTAGCCAAACGCCGGAGGACTTTAGCGATTTTGTACGGAACCGCGTTAGTGTTGCGGTTCATCCAGTTGTAATTGGTGGCTAATAAATTTGCTATGAGAACTGCATCGCACCGAGGATTAAAATCATCCAATTTTAGTTCTACAGGCTTTTCAGGTTGGGCGGGGGCTAAAATTTCTGGAACGGGTTGAATTTCAATTTCAGTAGTGTTACCATCAAAATATTTTTTAATTAATCCCAGGGCTTCTAATTTATCTAACATCATTCCGGCCGCCCGATCGCTCCCTCGGTCAGAATCACAGTAAAATAGTTCTGCGGCTTCCCGGTGAGTACATTGAACTTCCGTTTCTAGCAATTCCAGTTTCGCCAACGGCGGTTTGATCAGGGGCTGGCTTTCCTGAAGCTGTTTCACTAATAAATAAATCCACAGCCTGACAAAGCATTCAGCCCTAGTACGAGTTACCCCGACTCGTTTCATCAACAGCGACACAGCGGTGCGTCGTTGAGATTGAGAATACCAAGCATTTAGTTTTGCAATATCCATTTCAGTTGGGAAGCTGCGAAAGAACTTGCGATCGACAAACAGCAGCAAACATTATATCATAACAACCAAATAGCAGCTTTTGCTTCGATTTATTTAATGTTAGAAAAATTGTTCAATAGCAAACTGGAAAATTTGATTAATGCAGAATGGATGACAGATGCAATCGCCTGTTGCATCTGATATGATTAAGTAAGGTAAAGATGTTTATCAAAAATCGCCCTTACAAACCTATGGTGCTATTTGGATTTGGCAAAAAGTCGAGCCTCCCCTCTGCCCAAGACGCATTGCCGGGACGAGCAGAGTCCATGCCGGTATCGGCAAATCACTTTGTTAACGGCAACCCGCTCAAACCTCCTTTTCCAACTGGTATGGAGACTGCCATGTTTGGCTTGGGCTGTTTTTGGGGAGCAGAACGCAAGTTTTGGCAGCAAAATGGAGTTTTTTCGACCGCCGTTGGTTATGCGGCTGGTAGCACTCCCAACCCTAATTACAATGAAGTTTGCAGTGGGATGACGGGACATAATGAAGTGGTTTTAGTTGTGTTCGACCCTAACACAATTAGTTATGAAACACTCCTCAAAGTTTTCTGGGAAAGTCATAATCCGACTCAAGGAATGCGTCAGGGCAATGATTCGGGTACTCAGTATCGATCGGGGATTTACACCTATTCACCCAGCCAAATGCAGCTAGCCGAAGCATCGCGAGATGCCTACCAGCAAGCTCTGACACCAGCCGGTTACGGCAAAATTACTACTGAAATCATTGAGGCTCCTGAGTTTTATTACGCAGAAACCTATCACCAGCAGTATCTTGCTAAAAATCCTAATGGCTATTGTGGTTTGGGCGGTACAAAAGTTTGTTTGCCTGCAATGTCTCAAGCTTAAAATTGAGATTGTGCACAATTGTTAGAAACAGGGAAGATGCCTGTTCCACAATCTAGAAAATTTATTGTGGCGTGGGCATATTACCTGCAATAGAAAGGCAAATATGTTAGTTAAAAATAGGTAAGAAATGCTGACTGGTGTGGTAATTATCAATCTATTAATATCTCTGATTTGCTTTTGTATAGCTGTGAGAGTGTGGAAAGTGAGTCGGACGATCGCACTTTTTGAAGCGAGAATCACTGCAATGGAGCGCTGTAGCACCAATGTCCTCGGCAAATCGCCGAATTTCTTTGCTAAAAGGCAGCAACGTGTTTACCAGTTGCGGCGGAATTATCAACAACTGGAATTGCAACTGGAACAAGTTCAGCAACTGTTAGGATTATTGGGTTTAGGACGGAGACTTTGGCGAGGCAGCAATCGACCTTTAAAATAAACAGAAGTATAAAAATGTCAACTAAACGCTCAGGATTATTTATTGGTGGCTTGCTGGTGGGTTCTGCGATCGGGGCCGTGACTGGCTTGCTGATGGCACCCAGAACGGGCAAGGAAACGCGGCAGATATTGAAAAAATCGGCCGATGCTTTGCCGGAGTTAGCCGAAGATTTATCGACTAGCGTACAATTGCAAGCCGATCGACTATCTGAATCTGCAATCCGAAATTGGGATGAAACTTTGATTAGACTTAAAGATGCGATCGCCGCCGGTTTGGAAGCGACTCAGCGGGAACGCCAAACCCTGTCGGAAACAGGAGCTGAAATGACTTCTCCATCGCGCCCTCCCCTCCGCTAACTGCACCCATCACTGATTGTTGTTTGGGATGGGCATCCTGCTCATCCCACAAGAATTTCCTCGCGCATTGATTGTAAAATTAAATGAATTTTCAAACCCCAAATCCGAGATTCAAGTGAGCGATCCCCTATTTTGGCTAGGAATGTCGATTTTGCTAGTAGCAGTTAGCTTAACTGCTGTTTTAGTGACTCTCATACCTGCCGTGCAAGCATTGACACGGGCTGCACGCAGCATGGAAAAACTAGCTGACACGCTTTGTCGCGAGTTGCCCCCCACTTTGGATGCGATTCGGTTGACGGGGCTGGAAATTAGCGAATTGACGGATGATGTTAGCGAAGGGGTGCAAACTGCCGGAGATGTTGTCAAACAAGTCGATCGCAGTTTTGATACCGCGAAAAAGCAAGCACAAAATGTGCAAGTTACAACTCGTAGTGTGGTAACTGGGATTAAGGCTGCTTGGAAAACTTTAACTCGAAAACCGCCGATTTCTGGGGGGAGAAGTCGATCTGGCGATCGATTATCGCCTAGTCAAAGAAGTGCGATTTCGCTTAGGGATTCGGCGCGACAAAGGAATAGCGAGGGTTCTCATCTGGATGGAGATTCTGAAGAGTTCGATCAAGTGCGATCGAACGATCCTTGAGAATCAAACCAATCGATCGGCTTTTACCTTGCTTGTTTCAATTTTTGAATTTCGTCAATACTCAATCCGGTTGTTTGGGCGATCGTTGCCTCATCTAACACATCCAGAAGTCCTTTGGCAATTTCAATTGCTTGTTCTTTCGTAGCCTGTGAAACAGCCTGTGAAACAGCCTGTGAAACAGCCTGCTTAACCGCTTTAGTAATAGCATTCCGCTGGTCTTGTATATAAATTTCCTGATGTTCTAAATCTTCCAACTCTTCGCGGGTTAAACAGACGCGGTTAGCAACTTCAAAAGCTTTCTGAAGTGCTGGCACTTCTCCCATTTGTTCCGGTACAAGTTCTAAACTTTTGGCGTTTTTCAGAAAATAGATCCACTTATCGGTTAGTGTTTCTAATTCTTCTAGCTTTTTGCCAAATTTCGGTAATTCAACAAACACTAACTCGATATCGTAAATTAGATAGTCAACCAGAAAATCTTTTTCTTTGAGGACAAATGTAGAAATAACTTTGTCGAGATTGGGAAACATTTCAAAGTCAGTAATAGTCAAGGCAATTACCGGATTTAGTAGCGTGTAATCTGCTCCCGTGTCGAGTTGAATCGAATAAGCTTTAGCAGCATTATACAAGATCCGCTTTTCAAAGCCTTCTACATTCAATACCTGCATTTCGATAATGACTGTTTCCTCATTATTCAGCTTAGCTCGGATATCTAGGTAAGTATCTTTAACTCCTCTAATTTTGGGAGGTTGATAGGGATTGAGGATTTCTAAGGATTCGACGGTGGAATTTCCTTGGTAGAGGATGGCGTTGAGAAAACTGATGAGGATATCTTTGTTTTGTTCATCACCGAAGATTTTTTTAAAGGCAAAATCTGTTTTGGGATTGATAAATTGCATTTTTTAACCTCGATTGTGAAGCGATAGGTCTCGATTAGAATTATACCATTTATTTCGGACATTTGAGTTAATGAAGACGCTCTGATCAACTAAGAAATTAGGACACGGCAGTGCCGTGTCCCTTCTGGTCACTGAGCGTAGTCGAAGTGAACCTATAGCCTTGGCGACTGCTATCGCAGTTAACCGTCAACCGTCAACCGTCAACCGTCAACAATCACCTGACGTTGCAATCAGAAGTGATATCAATCCATTTTAATTCGTTCCATACCCCGAAGCAACAATCATCGACCCAATACCCGAATCACTGAATATCTCTTGCAACAAAGCGTGTTCCAAGCGACCATCAATAATATGAGCAGCCTTCACACCCTGAGCTAAACTCCGCACACAACAATTAACCTTTGGAATCATCCCCCCAGAAACAATCCCAGACTCAATTAACTGTCGAGCCTCTTGAATATCTAACTTCACAATCAGACTCTCAGGCTTATGATAATCCTCCAAAATTCCAGCAGTATCAGTCATCAAAATCAACTTTTCCGCACCCAAAGCAGCGGCAATCTCTCCAGCCACCGTGTCAGCATTAATATTGTAAGATTGACCAGTTTCATCCGCCGCCACACTTGATACCACCGGAATATATCCGCTACTCACCAGAGACTCCAAAATCTTGACTTTGACGCCACTCACTTCGCCAACAAATCCAATCCCTTCCCGGCCATCTGGACGAGCTTGAATTAAATTACCATCCTTACCACACAATCCCACCGCCTTGCCGCCAGCTTGGTTAATTAAGGAGACAATTTCCTTATTTACTTTCCCCACTAAAACCATCTCCACAACTTCCATTGTCGCCGCATCAGTCACCCTCAAACCATTCTTAAATTGCGGCTCAATGCCCAATTTTTCCAGCCAAATATTAATTTCCGGCCCACCACCGTGAACCACAACCGGACGCATCCCCACGCAGGATAGCAGCACAATGTCACGGATTACCTTTTCTTTGAGACGGCCATCTTTCATCGCCGCACCGCCGTATTTGACCACAATAGTGCGGCCGGCAAACTGTTGAATGTAAGGCAATGCCTCCGAAAGCACCTGAACTCGATCGGTCTCTACGTTTCTGGGAAAATCGCTATGTTTGAGCATATAAGGACAAATGGCTAAAAACTTAAGTTTAAAGTTTAATGTCTACTCTCTTCGGCTCGATCGCCCTGAGCCATAGTTTAAATAGGTTTTCTTAATAATCTAACTTTAAAATTTGTATTATAACTTATACATTTCTTGCTAAAGTAAAGAAATGTAATGTATTGCTACTCTTGATTTACTTAAGGTTTTATGTTAACTGCTGTCACACCGGACTCCGAACACCATCTGTTTAAGCTACCTTCACAGGCCCACACGTCTCCCCGGATGACGATATTTTGCGATTTAGACGGGCCGATAGTCGATGTGTCCGATCGCTACTACGCCACCTATCAACACGGATTAGCAGACACTCAGGCAGTGTATCTTGACCGGGGCATCAACCTCAACCTCCAAATACTCAGCAAACAGCAGTTTTGGCAAATGAAGCAAAACCGCGTACCGGATACTGAAATTGCCAAAAGTTCGGGCTTATCGGGAGAAGAAATTCATGTTTTTCTC
Organism: Oscillatoriales bacterium; assembly: GCA_043718495.1. Classification (GTDB taxonomy): domain Bacteria; phylum Cyanobacteriota; class Cyanobacteriia; order Cyanobacteriales; family Microcoleaceae; genus Microcoleus. The sequence goes on from JAYSVM010000137.1 coordinate 7,602, forward strand.
GGATGCGTGAGTCGGATTGTCAATCAGCCGGACTTATTGCACTTGGATCGTATCCAGCCGGGAGTACAATGGGCGATCGCGCTGCTTCATTCCCGTGGTGTAAGATTGGTCTTAGTGACTTTGCGACCAAAAGATCAAGCAGTTCAAATCTTGCAGAATTACGGCTTAGCGAGACTGTTTACCTGCATTTGCGGAACTCAGATGCCCGATGCAGCCTATCACAATTATGCAGCCTTAAAAACCGAATTATTGGCTGAAGTTGCGGAAGAATTTGAGTCATCTCTGGGTTCTGCTTGGATGATTGGAGATACCGAAGCAGATATCCTCGCAGGACAAGCATTGGGAATACCGACAATTGCCGTTACCTGTGGAATTCGCAGTCACCATCAACTGCAACAATACCAGCCCAGTTTTATCCTCAGCGACTTGATGATTGCCGTTCATCACTTATTAGGTTCTAGGCCACAAGTGCGATCGTAGAATAATCCGTTACTTTTTGCTGGGGCAATTCCGGCGGCTTTGATGGCGCTAGCTGCTGATTTTGGGTTGGGTTTGATTGAAAAATGGATGTCGAAAAGTGAGGTAAAAACTATCAATTAAGTAGATGTACCAAGTTGGGTAAGTCGAGATTTTGCAGTCTTTAACTATCGATCGCTCTGATTCAAAATAGCCTCAATTTGATTTTGTACTTGTTCGAGTTCTCGACGTTTGTCAGCCAGCCAAACTTTTTCAGCTTCGCATTCTTTTAGGGTTGCGTGATCGCGCTTTTCCTGCTGTTCTAATAAATTCTCCCACAGTGCGATCGCTTTTGACATCACATCGCTAGTAACCTCAGTTCTTTTTTCAAATACTGCAATAATTTTTTCTTGTATATTTTTAATAAAAATAGACTGTGAAGATTCCTCGAACTGTTGAAAACCCAACTCACAAACTTTTTGCTTTATTTGACCTTTAACTGCATCACCATCTAACTGAATCAAGCCCAAACCTCCACCAGCAGACGCAGCTAAAGCACCCAAAATAACTGGAATAGTACCAACTCCAGTCAAAAAAAACAACGCAGCACCAACTGCTGCACCAATCCCCAAAGTGCCGCCCACGAATCCGCCTACGTCTACACCTATATCGCTAATTGATGCAGCAATTCCGATTCCAGTGATTCTAATTCCACCCCGATTACCTGATGTTGCAAAGTCCCTAAATTGAGTAAAAAGGCGAGTATTAAGTCGCCTATCAAAAAGTTCAAATTGTTCACAAATCGGTTCAAGATTATCATGAATTTGGTTATCTAAAACGCCCATTTTTTGTTTCACAATTTCAGAGAGTTTGTGATTAGTCCAGAAATTAATATCTTGTGTTAATTCTCGAACAAATTGATTAGCATAATCTTTAATTAGCTGATCTTGACTCAAAAGGTGCGAATGTTTAGAAGTCCAGTTAGCACTTTTTGAAATAATCCGTTCTCTCAATTCTTTCAGCCATTCGTTCCAAGATTCACGAGTTTCTTCTAAACATTCCTCCCTCCGTTTTTTTGCTAAGAGTCTAATTTTTATATCGCGACCGCTTACTTCCGCCATTTGTTCAAAGATTTTCTGCTTATCTGCTTCGGGAAGGGTCAATTTACCATCTAACATTTTCTGGTATTGATTCAATTCCTCACAACCAGTATCAATGATTTCCTTAAGTCCTGTGGCAGATTCCTGAAGTGCGATCGCGCCCCGTTTTTCTATCAAAAACTGTTCTAGAGATTTGGTAAAATCCTGAAAAGATTCCACATACTCATTTTCGGTTCCATCCAAAATCGCCTCAAGTGCTGATTGAGCCGAAATCAAATGAATCCGGTTTTTACCCGCAATAAAATTGTGATTTTCAACAAACTTTTCTACCCTTTTTCTTGCCAGGCTGCGACTTTTTTCTCCCCGCAGCAAATCAGCAAAATTAACTAAAATAAAAATATTCTTCGCAGCTTCATTATCTTTGCCGGGATTCAACTCTTGTTTCAAATACAAAAGAAGTTCCCGTTCTTTTTCTGTCAAAACCATGTGAGCGTGAGTCAAAAAAATCACCGCATCAGTTGTTGTGAGAACCTGTTCAGTGATTAAGGTACGTTCCGCTTGTTCGTTCAATCCGGGAGTATCAATAATTTCTACACCATTGCAGCACAATTCTAGATTTGGATGCTCGAAAATGATTTCTTGGAGTTCTGAATTGATAAGTTCATCCCCAAAAGAACCTAAAGCTGCTTCCTCAGAAATTGCAGCTTTATCCTGATATTCTTCCGGTGAAATCTCCTCCTCCCCTCCATCTTTATATTTGCAGATCACCCGCTGCTTCGGCCCGTATTTCAAAACCGTTACCGTACCGCTACAGGGAATATCTCGCACCGGGTGAATTTCCTCACCCAGCAAAGCATTGAGTAAAGTTGATTTGCCTTTACTAAACTCGCCTACAACCGCCACGCGAAACCGCTGAGATTGTAATTTGCGAGATTCTTTTTTTACTTCTGCTGTTAAAGTAGGAGATAGCACGTTGCGATCGCTTCCATCTTTCAGAATTGAAGATAGTGTTTGACAAACAGCGTTCAGTTGTTGACGATACTTTTGAAATTTTTGCAACTCCTGATATGAGGATACTGAATGATTTTGATTGTTTGGCTGTTTAGGTTCTGTTGGTAAATCTTCAATAATTTGATCTGAATCCAGTTGATTTATTTCTTGTTCAAATTCTGCTGGTGAATTTTCAATAATCTGAACTGCATCCAGTTGATTTATTTCCTGTTCAAATTCTGCTGGTAAACTTTCAATAATCTGAACTGAATCCAGTTGATTTTTCTTATATAGCAATCCTAAATGAGTCGTAAGTTTTTTACCCCACCCTGCAACCTTCTCCTTGCTAAGGGGAGGGAGCAAGAAATTCACAAATGATTTAGGATTACTATATTTCGGTTTGGCCGGTAAATATTCAATAATGTGACTAGCAGCACGGACAAACAAAGAATCGAGAGATTGAAATTGTGATGGATCGAGTAACGAGTAGACTTCTGCTAAAGCTGTTGTATCGCTGATTGTTTGATTATTAAAACTCGCTGACAAAACTGCCAAGTATCGGGAATCAATTTCCAGTCTGTTACCGATAAGTGTCAAATATCCTGTTTCGCGATAGTCCATTGTTCCATCTGCTGCTGACATCTGATATCCAAAACTAATCAGCAGCAGTTTTTCTTCCTCAGAAAAACACGCTGTCATCGCTAGCAACACCTGGATTTCTTTGTAAATTTGCTGTTCTTCCACAACATCAGCTATCGGTATTACCAGTTGACGAAAACTGTGGTTAGCGGGGATAAGTTCCATCAACTTTTGCAGTCGCTGCGTTTCCTCAGCGCTAACCGTACCGTCGGCATGAATGACTCCCAGTAACACCGTTATCAGCGTCGCCAAAAAGAGTACAGGGGGAGTGACATCCTGTTGGTGAAGTTTTTGCCCAGTCAGTCGCGAAATAAGCTCAACTGTTTGGGGACTAATTACTGAAGTGTCCATTTGCAGCGCTACAGATATTTTTTCGTTTACATTACTATAATAGATGAGTTATTCTCTCGAATGCTACCTGGATAAAAGTTAATGATGAACTTTGTATTTCCCGCAGCGATACAGGCTGGAATAGAGGCTGGTAAGTACATACAAGTGTTTAACTCCGCTGGAGTGGCGATCGGCATGGTGAGGGATGCAGCGACGGGACAGTTTGCGGCCCATGCTGTGGGTGCGGCCCTCAATAATAGCCAATTTCTGGTTGATGCTATGGGTGTGGCTCTCAGTAGTAGCCCTCTTTCCCCCTTAGTATTGCCCATGCAGCTTATCCTAGGCGGCTTCCAGATGCACCAAACGCACAAGGGCTTTGAAGCCGTCGAAATGGGCTTTCAAGCCGTCCAAGCCACTTTGGGGGTGCTGCAAGCGACAACAGCCGTCATTGGTGTGGGAACTTTCGCCGGGGTAGCCTTATCAGCGGTCAATTTGCACCAGACATTGAAACTAAAAAAAGCGGTAGAGAGGCTGGAAGTTAAAGTAGACAAAGGATTCATCAACTTAGAAGAACTTGTAAAAGGCCAAAGCGCGGCAATTAAGAAATTAATTGCCGAAGCGGTTGCAGATATAAAATTTGACCACCATCGCCTAGTGTTAGGGGAGGCTTACGAGTTATTTAAGCAAGCAATTCAACGAATGCGATCGGCTTTGCAACTGAAAGATATCAGCGGCCGCAACGCTGAAATTGTTGCAGCGCGGGGGATGCTGTTTAAAGCTTTAGCAACATACAGAAACCCGCATTTGTTAGCAGAAACTTGTGTGGCGGGACAGTTGCGTCGTTTAGAGTGCAGTTGGGCGATCGAGCAAAGTATTATCGGCACGTATCAGGTGCAAAATGAATTTGGTGCTGCGTGCGATCGGATTTCTCAACTTCAACAACAAATCCGTCAAGATAGCCTCGGTATCATACACTGTTGCGACTCAGACGAAGAACTTGACTTTCTGTTTCCTGAAATTACGCGCATTCACAATCACGATTTAGCCGCATTAGACATTTGGCTTAATCAGATTGAATGGACGAAAGCTTTGTCACCAAGTGAATTAAAACAGTTGCAAAGTGCTGATTTCAGTAAATCTGACTTTGCTGTTAAAGTGGAGAAAAGTTCAGCCGCAACAGCTTTAGCAATACCAGACGAACAGTTATTTTATGAAAATTTGAGGCCGAAGTCTCATTTTTATGCGCTTCGCACTCAACTGGAACTGATGCTCGAACCGCAGCAGCGTCAAGAGTATGAAGATTATATCATTGAGCAAGGGGAAATAGCGGCTCATAAAAGTTTAGTATCGTCGAACTTGGAGAAAGCCTCTGATTTGGCTGTTGCTAATCTATTTTGGTACTTCAGAGTCCGAGATGAATCGGAAGACGAATTAGAATTAGCGAACACCCCGTAGGTTGGGTAGAACGAAGTGAAACCCAACGCAAAGGAATGATTAATGTTGGGTTTCGTTCGTCAATATAACCTGTAGTTGCTAATACCCAGAAAAAACTTTGAATCTATAAACACGGAGCGATCGCAAAATGGATGAATTTGTTAGAAAAGCAGCAGCACTGGGATTACCCGCAATTATGCTGTTAATTGTGATGGCAACTACAGGTTTAGCAGGTGCGGCTGCAATTACAACAGCTTTAGCAACGTTAGGTGGCCCAGCAGGTATGTTAGGCGGAATCGCACTGCTGGGAATCATCGGTTTAGCTACAGAAATGTTATCTAAATACGGTCTTGAAGCGTTGCTAATTGCCATTTACAGACAGCGTATTCAAAACGGAGAATCAAGATCGAGTATCCGCAAAGAAATTCGCAAATTACCTATCTCTAGAGAGCTAAGACGCAGGCTTGACGAAGAGTTTGGCTGCTAAGAGATAAGTAGAATTAAGATTCGTAACCCATCTTTTTCTCAACGCAAATGCACAGGATATATCTGTAGGGTGATCACTGATCATGGCTACAAACGAAGGAAGTTATAAAAATGCGATCGCTCAACTAAAACAGGAGGAGCCATTGATTAAATTTATTGGTCAAGTCGAACTGCGTAACTCTCGCCGGGTCTATTATCAAGAGGATTCTTACCGAGTAGAGCAAATCAATCAAAAAAAAACTTACTCTTGTGACATTCCTGATAAAGCTGTGGAGTATCTATACAATAAACTTAAGGGTCATAAAGTTACACCAAAAGATGCTTTTACCGTTCTCGATCCAGTCGCTAAAAACTTTAATCTCCCCTATACCGAATTGTGTTAGCTTTTGTTGTAAAACAGCGTTATATTGTCATTTATACGAGTAGAAATAATCTGATTCTGTTTTGTGCAAAAAATGATAAAATTAACCAGTTTCGGAACGAAATTATAGAAGCTTGTCGTCCTAAACCGAGCTATATTCCCCGCTCCTCTCAGTCTCCACCAGCACCACCTTCTTTAGCCAAAGTGATTGACACTTAGTTAAATTTAACAGGGCGATCGCTATTTCTACGAAAGTGCGATCGATCGGATTTTATTTAGATACAAAAGTGCGATCGGTCATTCTCTTCTCTTAAGGAAAGCACAAAGCGCGGTTTGAACAAAAAAGTTAGGGACATACAGTTTAAGGAGTAAACATCTCATGCAACTAATTTTGGCAGAATTTTGTGGACGCTGGGGCTGTTCTTGGTGGGAGAACATTATCACCATCATCTTGGTTAGTCTGAAGGGTAAGGGTGCTGTACTATTACTGGGATTATTGCTGATCCCGATATTTTTGGTTGTGCTAATATTGCTAGTAAGCTTGATACCAGCTTTTGAATTTATTGCTAGTTTTGGGAGAAACAAAAAAGAACTCCAAAACCCAAACAATTCTCAGGAACAAGACCAAAGCATTTTATCAGCAGGAGCTAAGTTTGTCGATCGTAGAGGAGCTAAATATTTGGGTCGTAAATTGAGAGAAGTAAGCAAACATTAAGATGTGAACAATCTAGATTAGTCTCAGCAAAGAGATAAACATAACAACAACCCAGATCGGTATCCTTTCTCTATTTTTTTTTAAATCATCTCAAATAACAAAACCCCTTTCCGTATTTCAGAAAGAGGCAATGTATTTTAGAAATAAATCCCAGGCATCGAGCTATTTTCTCAGGAAGTGACCCGCCAAATATCTTCGCCA
>JAYSVM010000138.1:0-14206 GCA_043718495.1 Oscillatoriales bacterium
GGATTTAGGGGGATCTAGACTTTGCCGAAAAGCTACATTTATATGGCTTTCAGGCTTAAGTTGACACCTATGGGCAGTGCCGTGTCCCTACAATTAATCTGGCGTAGGGACACGGCATTGCCGTCTCCTCATTTCGGCTAATCATAATTCCGATGCTACCGGATTCGATATGACTCCCGACTCCTGACTCAAGGCTATGTCAAAGAAAGGGATTTTTTCTATTCACCACTCTTCACTTTTGAGCCGGAGGCCTGCTAACACCCGCACTTGTTCGTCGGTGTCGGAAACTGCAAGCGATCGCAAAAGTGGCAAAACTCCTGCATTTTCAGGATAATGTTCGATAATCGCTTCGAGTGCTGTAAACCGGGGATTATAAGGAAAAGAACCCTTTTGATTGTCAACATCGTTCAAAGCCCGATCGCGCAAAAACTCAAACATTCCCAACTCATCCTTCCATCCTCGCATCAACTCTACCAACGCGATCGCCCGCACCTGCGAATCTTCATCGTTTTGAGCTCTACTTTTGAGCCACTCAAAAATCTGCGACTGATTTGTCCCCCCCCGCGCTAACTTTTGCAAAGCCATTTGTCTCACAGCCGGACTCTCATCGCCCTCTGCTTTCGCCTCCAGCAGCATCCAAGTTTCAGCATTGTCGGGCCAGTTACCAGCGAGTTCCTCCACCGCTGCTTGTCGAACAACCGAGTCCCCAGAATCAAGCTGAAGTTGCAGCCAAGACCAAGTTTCTGCGTCATCGTGCCATCCCCGCACAATTTCTCGCACCAACACGCTCAACAAGTGAGAATCAAACTCAGACTCGACTAGGCTTTTCAGAAAAGGTAGCGTCTCTTCCTGGAAAAACCAGCGAGAGGCTATTTGTTTCACAGCAGTTTCTCGGACATTCAGGTGTCTGTCCGACTTGGCGAGATTTTGCAACCAAGCAAACACTTCCAGACTCGCTGACGGTAGTGCGGCCACAGCTTCCACTACGACTTGCCGCACAGTCCAGTAATTCTCTGAATCAGCTATTTTTTGCAGCAGGGGCAGAGTTTCTGGGTGATCGGGCCAACCTGCGGCTATCTGTTGTAGGGCGATTTCTCGCAGTTCGCTGTCGCGATCGCACATAGCTAGATTTTGCAAAAAAGGTAGAGTTTCGCGGTTGTTGGGCCAGCCAGAGGCCACTGCTTGCACTGCCGCCCGCCGGAGGGCCGAACTCGCGTCGGACTCCGCCAGAGTTCTCAGCAGCGGATAAATCTCTACTTCGTCGGGCCAGCGCCAAGCCAATTCCGCGATCGCAACTATCCGCACTTCTTTGCTGCTATCTTCACAAGCTAAGGTTTTCAGCAGCAGATAAACGTCGGGCGCTGTCGGCCAAACTGATGCCAACTGGCGCACCGCTACTGTTCGCAGAGTAGAACTTCCTGTCCGGGCAAGGTTTTTGAGCAGGGAAAAAGTGCCTAAAACCGAGTGCCAACCAGAGGCTATTTCTTGCCATGCTGCGACTTGTACTCCCAAATTTTCGTCTGTGTCGGCGATAGTTCTGAGTAAAAGTAAGGTATCTGTGCGATCGCGCCAACAATCTGCCAAAGTATGAAGTGCAGCGGTGCGAACAGTGGGACTGCGATCGAACAGAGCGAGATTAGTCAGCAGTGGCAAGGTATCATTGGAGTCTGGCCAACCAAGTGCTATTTCTTGGACTGCGATCGATCGCACCGCCCAACTTTGATCCGATTTGGCCAAGTTTTTGAGCATCAGGTAAATTTCTGGATTGTCCGGCCAACCACGGGCTATGGCTTTGACGGCGGTGGCTCGAATTTCACCACTGTCGCTGGAGTGAGCGAGTATTTTCAGCCAGGGCAGGGTTTGCGGGTCATTTTGCCAAGTTGTCGCGATCGCTGCGATCGCTTGCGATCGAATTTGATATGTTTCTTGCAATTCTTGACCGCTTTCATAAAGCATCAGGAAACCCATGCCATATTGCGATAACTTTTTTAAAGCATTTAACAGTTTTATTTCTGTTTTTTTATTAACCTTTTTCTGGACTCTCAACAGACATGTTGCTGCCAGAAATAGATTTAAAAACTTTTGCTCTTGACCATTTTTATCAGTCAAGTATTCTATGATTTCACTGGCTGTTTCTTTTTCTAGAGCTGCTACGATATCTTCCAACATTTCGTGATAAACTATATCCCGCCAGCAACGATCAAAAACTTGTATTTTGAGTTCGGACAAACTCAGATCACCTGTTTTTAATTGTACATCGATTAACCTGGCTGCTGTCTGGATATTTTGTTCTGCAAACTTCATTTTTAACATACCGATGCCCATAACCCCTGAAATTTGTTAATCACTATTCACCGTCAACCGTCCACATCACCTGACGGTGCAACCGGAATTGATATAACTTTTATTTTAGGCCAAAATTTCTTGCTTTGGATACCCTTGATGCAAAATCCGCCGCCCCCACAGAAAACTCTGAAGTGACGACGGATTGCGATCGCATAATTAAATCCGACAATCTAGGCAATAGCTACCTGTACGCGATTGTCTGCCACCTGAATCGCAAAAGTAGGAATCTTTACCGCTTCATCGTCCAAACATTGTCCAGTAGTCAGGCTAAAGTTGTGCTTGTAAATAGGAGAAGCAACTTTGAGAGTGCCGTTGCGATCGCCCACAAGTCCCCGTGACAACACAAAAGCCTTACTAAACGGGTCATAATTGCTCAGCGCATACAGTTCATCCCCATTTCCCACTCGAAAAATCGCCACTTGTTCGCCCCCTACTAAAGCGCAAACTCCGGTATTAGGTGCGATCGCATCCAGGGAACATACATCAACCCAAGTTGTAACTGTATCGCAAACCGATAATGATTGAACCATGTTCTTTTCCTATTAATTTACTTCAATCTCGTTCCTAGGCTCTGCCTAGGAATGCAGGTTTCGAGGCTCTGCCTCGCGGAATGAGGAGGCAGAGCCTCCGGGAATTCATTCCCAGGCAGAGCCTGGGAACGAGGTTAAAAATAATCTTGTAGGGACACGGCAATGCCGTGTCCTGATTTCGGGTAATATTAATTCCGATGCTACCGGATTTAATATTATTCCGAAACACCAACCAAAGCCTTTTCGTGCTCATAAGCAGGCCGTGTTTGTCCCCGTTCCGCAACACGAACAATACTCGGATCTGGCAAATCGGAATTCACAAAATGCTGGAACCGTTGCACCTTTTGAGGGTCTTCAATCGTCGTTTTCCACTCACATTGATAGGTGTCCACCAAATGCTCCATCTGCGCTTCTAATTCAGCACAAATGGCCAGAGAATCCTCAATAATTACCTGCTTTAAGTATTCAATACCACCCTCAAGTTTATTAAACCAAGTAGCAGTGCGTTCCAGGCGATCGGCAGTGCGGATATACAGGATCAAAAAGCGATCGACATACTTAATCAAAGTTTCCTTATCAATATCTGCCGCCAGCAAAACCGCGTGCTGCGGCCTCATACCACCATTCCCACACACATACAAATTCCAACCATTCTCAGTAGCAATTATCCCAAAATCCTTACTTTGAGCTTCCGCACATTCGCGAGTGCAACCAGAGACAGCAGACTTGAATTTGTGAGGAGCACGTAGACCACGATAGCGCAATTCAACCTCGATCGCCAAACTCGTCGAATCCTGCACCCCAAAGCGACACCAGGTACTGCCAACACAAGATTTTACAGTCCGCAAAGCCTTACCATAAGCGTGTCCCGACTCAAAACCCGCATCAATCAACCTGCGCCAAATATGTGGCAACTGATCCACACGAGCTCCAAACAAATCGATTCGTTGCGCGCCAGTAATCTTAGTATAAAGTCCAAATTCCTTGGCAACTTCCCCCAAAACAATCAACTTATCAGGAGTAATTTCTCCACCCGGTACTCGCGGCACCACCGAATAAGTACCATCGCGTTGAATATTTGCCAAAAAGTAATCATTCGTATCTTGCAAACCGACATGAGACTTCTCTAAAATATGCTCATTCCAAGTGGAAGCCAGCATGGAAGCAACAGCAGGTTTGCAAATTTCGCAGCCCTTACCTTTGCCGTGTTTTGCGATCGACTCTTCAAAGGTTTTAATACCCTGAGAGCGCACTAAATGGTACAATTCTTGACGGGAATATTCAAAATGTTCGCAGAGGTGATTTTTGAGTGTAACCCCAGATTTCTTCATCTCAGACTTGAAGATATCCGTCACCAGAGGCACGCAACCGCCGCAGCCCGTACCAGCTTGGGTGCACTTCTTGACGCTGGCGACATCGGTTAAATTGCGATCGCGAATCGCCTCACAAATCTGCCCTTTACTCACATTATTGCAAGAACAAATTTGAGCAGAATCCGGCAAACTATCCACTCCCAAACCAGCAGGTGCTCCACCTTCTCGTGGTGGCATCAACAAATCTTCGGGATGCGGTGGTAAGGCAATATCATTTTGCATGAATTGCACCAAAGTGCCATAGGCAGAAGCATCTCCCACGAGAATCCCGCCCAAAATCCGGCTACCATCCTGATTCAAAACTAATTTTTTGTAAACGCCTTGAAATGTGTCAGCCACAACAATTTCTTTAGCATTAGCAGACTTAGCAAAAGCATCTCCAAAACTAGCAACATCCACCCCCAAAAGTTTGAGTTTCGTGGACATATCCGCACCAGTAAAAGTGCTTGTGGCACGGGCATCTTGCCCGCTTGTGGCACGGGCATCTTGCCCGTGATCTACTACACTGCTTAAAATATCCGCTGCTACTCCAGCCATTGTATAACCGGGAGCAACTAAGCCATAAATCCGATTATCATAAAGCGCACATTCTCCGATCGCATAAATGTCAGAATCTGATGTTTGGCAACTATCGTTAATCACAATACCACCACGTTCTCCTACTGCAATCCCACAATCTCTCGCAATTTCATCACGAGGGCGAATCCCAGCCGAAAACACAATCATATCTGTTGCCAATTCAGAACCATCAGCAAACAGCATCTTAGTAACTTTGCCATCTTCACTGACAATTTCGGTAGTAGACTTACTGGTATGAACCGAAACTCCCAACTCTTCTATTTTACTACTCAGAATTGCACCGCCAGCATCATCAACTTGTACAGGCATCAGTCGCGGCGCAAACTCAACCACATGAGTTTTCAAACCCATATTTTGCAAAGCATTAGCACATTCTAGTCCCAACAAACCACCGCCGATTACCACACCAACTTGGCAATTTTTGGCATAATCTGACATCGCTTCCAAGTCATCAATTGTCCGATAAACAAAAGTACCCGCAGCATCTTTACCTTTAATTGGCGGCACAAATGGATAGGAACCAGTTGCTAGAACAATTTTGTCGTATGGAACTTCTAAACCATTTGCTGAAGAGACTGTTTTTTGTTCGCGGTTAATACTAACTGCTTTGTCGCCGATGTGAATTTGAATGCCATTTTCTTGATAAAAGCCTGGTGCAACTAGAGATAAATCTCCCGCTGTTTTGCCAGAGAAAAAGCCACTAAGGTTGACTCTATCATAAGCAACGCGAGGTTCTTCGCAGAAAGTAATTAAATTCCAGTGTTTCGCAGCATTTGAGCTGACCATTAACTCTAGGAATTTGTGACCTACCATACCATTACCGATTACAACGAGGTTTTTTTGGGCTGTCATTTAGAATCCTTTTAATCTTTTATATCAGTCGTTGTTTAATTGATATAAGAGATTTTAGCATAAGTTTGTATTTATAGATACAGGATATTAATTTTTATGCAATTGTTGAATCCTCTAGATTGAATTTTTGCATCATGTATAGCACTCGCACCCTGAGCGTAGTCGTTCGCTTTAAATCGTTCGCTTTAAAGGGTCGATTATCAACCATCAATTGTTTAAGCACCCATACCCGAATATTGTTTCAAACCCTGTCGCCACAGCCACCGATTCCACACAAAAAATATGGCACTCCAACCAAACATCACCAACAAACCGCGGCCTACATCGACAGGCAATCCAATCAAAATTGAAGCCGGAAAATGAATTAAATAAGGGAAAGGAGTCCACAGAACCACTTCACGAACTGGTGCAGGAAACACTTCTAGTGGTGCAACAAGTCCCGATAGAAATAGATAAATTAAAAACCAAAATTGTTCGATCGCACTTGCCCGTTCTATCCAAAAAGCAAACAGCGCAAACGTATACTGTATAAGAAAACGCATACAAAAAGCCAATGTAATTACCAGCAAAAATAGTAAAAATCTGCCCACACTCGGCTGCCAAAAAGACTGCGGATAAAGCACAAAAAACAGTAGCGTCAATCCAAATACAAACGGCAACCGCGCAAACCTTTCGGAAACATGAGAGGCAAAGTGATGCCATACTGGATCGAGAGGCTGCAACAACTTATTAGATAATGTCCCTTGCACGACTTGTTTTTCAAATTCCCAAATCACCCACACAACATTAGTTTGTCTGACAATGAAAGCAGCTAAAAAATAACGAGCAAAGTCAATAGATTTCAGTCCAAATTCCCCAGACTGAGCCGCCTGCATCCAGACACCCATCAAAATAAACGGCAAAGCTCCCGACAGCGCCCACAAAAATAATTCTGCTCGGTATTCGAGCATATAAGCGTAGTAAGTGATTAGCAAAGTTTTAGCAATTCTGATATATTTTGTCATCTCAATTTTAGATTCTTCTGTCTGATAATTAGCCCCTCGATTCCTCAAACCCCTTATAAAGAATAGGCACCCGGATGCGAAGGTGACAAACTTTCCCTCGAAAGCTTGGATTGGCTGGACTCTCATAAGTATTATCCAATTTACATTCTTTTGTCAATATATCAACAGATAGATTGTTTTTATCGATCCCATCTTTTATGATATCTATTGACTAGGAATTGCAGGCATAGCTATACTAATGAGTAACAAAAAATTATTGCCCGCAGCTTTACCAAACAGGAGAAACTAAATTTATGTCTGAACTCAATGGCGTCATGATGCAGTATTTTCACTGGTACACTCCCGCTGATGGAAACCTGTGGAACCAGCTAGCGAAATCCGCAAAAGATTTAGCAAAAATAGGCGTTACATCCCTTTGGTTGCCACCCGCGTATAAAGGAACGGGCGGGGGTATGGATGTGGGTTATGGCGTCTACGACATATTCGATTTAGGCGAGTTCGACCAAAAAGGGTCAGTACGGACAAAATACGGGACAAAAGATGAATATTTGCAGGCGATTAAAGCTGCACAAGATGCAGGAATTCGGATTTATGCCGACGTTGTCTTCAACCACAAACTAGGTGCCGATGCCGAAGAAGAAGTCGAAGCCACACCCTTCAATCCCGACAACCGCAATGACACGGTAGGTGAGTATCAAAAAATTAAAGCTTGGACCCATTTTACATTTCCAGGCCGTGGCAAAACTTATTCCAGCATGGAGTGGCATTGGTGGCATTTCGATGCCATTGATTACAATTCTTACGACACGAATTCCAATGCCATTTACTTGCTTAAAGGCAAAGAATTTGACCAAAATGTAGACTTAGAAAAAGGCAATTTTGACTACCTCATGGGTTGCGATTTAGATATGGACAACCCAGAAGTCACCGGGGAATTAAAATACTGGGGTGAGTGGTATGTCGATACAACAAACGTTGATGGCTTTCGGTTTGATGCCGTCAAACACGTATCAGCAGCATTTTTCCAAGAATGGTTGGAACACGTTCGCAGCTATGCCAAACGCGACCTATTTGCCGTCGGTGAATATTGGTCTTATGAAGTCGAAGCTTTGCACAACTTCATTGCAGTAACCGATGGTAAGGTCTCGTTATTTGATGCACCACTTCACTACAATTTCCACGCTGCAAGCAAAGCTGGCAATGACTATGACTTGCGAACAATTTTTGACGGCACTCTTGTTCAGCAGCAACCAACCCTCGCCGTTACCCTGGTTGACAACCATGATTCCCAACCCTTACAATCCCTAGAATCAGTTGTCGAGTCTTGGTTTAAACCCCTTGCCTATGCTTTAATCCTGTTGCGCCGTGAAGGATATCCCTGTATTTTTTACCCCGATTATTACGGCGATAATTATAAGGATACAGCAAACGATGGCAACGAATACGAGATTTGGTTAGAGAAACATCAGTGGATTCTCGATAAATTCTTGTTGGCACGCCAAACCTATTCTTATGGTAATCAATACGATTACTTTGACCACGCCAATACAATTGGGTGGACGCGACTCGGAGATGAAGAACATCCAGGTGGCATGGCTGTGGTACTAAGTAATGGGGGTGATGGCACTAAGTTTATGGAAGTCGGACAACCGAATCGTACTTACATTGATATCACCGAAAGCATCAAAGAATCTATTACAACCAATGACGAAGGTTGGGCTGATTTTAGATGTAATGCTGGTTCAGTTTCTGTCTGGGTTCCACAGTCCTAAACATCGTATAACAAGTAACAAGAAATATTTCTTGTTATTTGTTGGTTGTTATTTGTTACTTGTTATTTGGATATTTTGAATAGTTTAAAAATTTATGAAGCTTTTAGATAAAGTTGCGGTTATTACTGGCGGCGGGTCGGGGATTGGTCGTGCAGCAGCAATTTTAATGGCCAAGGAAGGTGCAAAAGTTGCTATTATTGATCGCATTCTCGATAGGGGGCAAGAAACTGTCCGCCAGTTGGTGGATGAAGGAGGCTGTGGACTTGCAGTTGTCGCAGATGTGGGAGATGTTCAGCAAATGCGACAGGCATTTCAAATAATTGTTGATAAATATCAAAGAATTGATATTTTGTTTGTCAATGCCGGAATTAATGGTGTGTGGTCGCCGATAGAAGAACTCGAACCGGAGGAGTGGGACCGGACAATTAATACTAATCTTAGAGGCACATTCTTGACTGTAAAGTATGCTGTTCCTTATCTCAAAAAACAAGGAGGTTCGATTGTGATTACATCATCGATTAATGGCACTAGAAGCTTCAGGAAAGTTGGTGCTACAGCCTATGCTTGTACTAAAGCTGCTCAAGTCACCTTTGCAAAAATGCTGGCGCTAGAACTCGCTGCTAGTAAAATCCGAGTTAATGCGATTTGTCCGGGTGGGGTGCTAACTGGTATCGAGCAAAGTACCACTAAGCGACATCTCGATCACATTCCAGGATCTGCCGATTTAATTCATGATATGATTCCTTTGACTGATAATACCGCAGGTTCTAGTGAAGAAGTTGCCCAATTAGTTTTATTTTTAGTATCAGATGCCTCCATGTTTATCACAGGTACTGAAGTCTGGATTGATGGTGGCGGTTCTTTGATTTGAAATTTTAATAGATAATACCGCACTTGTAAGGTATGCAGGTACGAGTTCTTGTAGGGACACGGCAGTAGGGACACGGCAGTGCCGTGTCCCTACGAGGATATTGAATGTACCTCATCAGACTTTGAATTGAGTTTCAACCACGATGCCAGATAGTGATACCGTCCTTTTGGTCGATCAGAGTAATCCCATTATCCTTAAGTTCATCACGAATGCGATCGCCCTCAGCAAAATTCTTCGCTTTCCTTGCATCTTTCCGCTGCTGAATCATCGCCTCAATCTCGCCATCCATCATACCACCAACGGAGATTTCCGTCTCAGCTTCCCGCTGAACTTCCAAACCCAAAACCCCCGCCAAATTCACCAAAGTCACCCACTTTTGCTTCAACAATTCCGCAGCAGTTTCAGTTTTCCCCTGATGCACCAAAACATTACCTTCCTTCCCCAATTCCTTAGCCAATTCAAACAGCACAGTCAAAGCACCGGGCGTATTAAAATCATCATCCATAGCTGCTTGAAATTGCTGCACTAATGTGTTATCTTGTCCAGTCAAATAATCGATTTTCTCAATATCCCAACCGAGTTTAGAACCGTGTTGACTGCCAAAAAGTAAGCCTTCCTTCAAAGTTTGCCAGCCATTTTTTGCACTGGCGATCGCCTCTTCGGTAAAATCAATTTGACTGCGGTATTGCGCCATAAATACAAACAGCCTCACCGCCATCGGTTCCACCGCTTTCGCATTCTTAACCCCCTGCGTAGAGGCGGTGCCCCCGTGCCCGCCCTCTGGGGGGGAATCAGATTCCAAATCACCCGACCAATTTCCCTCCAACAAATCGCGAATTGTAATAAAATTGTACAAAGATTTAGACATCTTTTTGCCATTAACAGTCACAAAAGCATTGTGCATCCAATAATTAGCAAGAGACTTGCCCGTCACCGCTTCAGATTGAGCAATTTCGTTCTCGTGGTGCGGAAAAGTTAAATCGGAACCGCCGCAGTGAATGTCAATAGTTTCGCCCAAGCAATCGCGCACCATCGCCGAACATTCAATGTGCCATCCGGGGCGGCCTTTTCCCCAAGATGAATCCCAAGCAGGTTCCCCCGGTTTAGCACTTTTCCACAGGGCAAAATCAGATGAATCTTGCTTTTTTTGACCTTCTATTTCTGCGGTTTCCAATCTACCGCTAGCGCCAGCCTGCATTTCTTCCAACTTGCGGCCAGACAGTTTTCCGTAATCGGCAAACTTCCTCACATTGTAGTAAACGTCGCCACCAGAAGCGTAGGCAAAACCTTTATTTTCTAATTCGTGAATCAGTCTTTTTATGCCGTCCATCGAGTGAGTTGCGCGGGGATATTCATCAGCCCTGAGAATATTCAGCTTGTCCATGTCGGCAAAGTATTCGTCGATGAAGCGTTGGGCTACGGCTTCCATTGTGGAATTTGTTTCGCGGGCGCGATCGAGTATTTTGTCATCAATATCGGTAAAATTCTGGACGTAGCGCACATCGTATCCGCGCCACATCAAGTAGCGGCGCACCATGTCCCACACAATGTAAGCGCGGGCGTGGCCGACATGGCAGTAATCGTACACCGTAACGCCGCAGCAGTACATCCGCACCTTTCCTGGTGCGATCGGCTCAAAAGGTGATTCGCGTCGGGTCAAGGTGTTGTAAAGCGTTAGGGGCATGGTATTTGAGTTTGGGATTGATGTACTGCTTTAATTTATTATATTAGTTTGTAGTGTGGACTTTAGTCCGCAAATTTTAAAGACTTTAGTTTGTAGTGCGGATAGCGACGCACCATACAAGGACTCTCGTTACCGACAATATATCATCTCACCTTAGATTGACAAACTCCGCAAATATAGCTTAACATTGAATTAAATGCTAATTTAATGCCATTATTATGATCAATCTTTCAAGAGACATACATTCTCTCACCGATTTCAAACGTAATACGACTGAGTTTGTGCAGCGACTCAAGCAAACAAAACATCCTTTAGTTCTAACTGTCAACGGGAAAGCAGAGTTAGTTGTTCAGGATGCTGAATCCTATCAAAAGCTTTTAGATGCGGTTGAGTTATTGGAGACTTTAAAGGGTATTAAACTGGGTTTGGCACAAATGGATCGAGGGGAAGGGAAAAAAGCGGAGGATTTTTTCAATCAACTGTTTGACAAGTTAGACACTTAGTCATGAATCAGATGAGGAAGGTAATAGTTGATGAAACAAAATATCTGGATTAGCATTTTAGAAAGAAATAAATTGATGCGATCGCCTGATGAAGTTACAGCTTTTGAAAATGCTTTAGCTTCACTTGCCAATTATCCTCAAAATGAAGATTTGCCAGATTTACACCTGATTTTAGACGATCGCTGCGAACAGCCAGAAGTCATGTTTGGTTTGATTCATTTTCTAGAATCTTTTGATATGTCAGCCCAGATGCCAGCATTTGTGACAGTTGTACCGCAATTAATGCTCGTTGCTTCGGAATGGACGATAATCCTTCACAGCCGTATTTTAAATGATGATGATGCTTGTCGTTTGTATCGAGATATTTTGCATTCATTAAACTCCCAAGAACCTAGTTTTGTTCGTCAATTACTCGAAGAAAGCGCTAGTTACTATTTAAATAAGCGGGAGCCAAAATTAGAGTTAGCTAGGTAAATTTGAAAATGCCGATCGCCCTCACCCTCCAAACCCATCAGCCCCATCCCAAAATATGTCATCAAACCCTGACATTCGCCTCAATACCGATCGCCAAAATCTCCGTAATATCAAGATTCCCTGACATATTGATCCCCAAAATCACGAAAATGCGTATAAGTACCCATGATTGAGGCGAAAGACCCCTTGACCAGACGGTAGAATGCCTGCAATATTAAGTCATGACAAAGCGATCCCGAAGAAATGCTGTAATTACAATATTTCTGCCGGTCAAGTAGCGTGCGAGCTGCGATCAATAGCATTGGTAGTAGCATCGATCGCACTCACTGAATCGATTTTGTCCATCAAAAATCGATAAAAAAGCTTTAGTTAGACCGGATGTAGTGCGCCGAAGCCAACAAGTTATAGCCCGCATTGGGGACTTAACTAAGTGAAAACAAGCAAGGCTTCAAAGGTTGGAGAGATTCAAAAGCTCGATTATATTTGCAATTATAAAGAGTTTCGTTTCTCAAAAAGTTAACACTATAAGTGTTACTAAAAAACCTAACCCGCCATCCCCAATTAGAGGAGAACAAACTCATGGTCAAAGAACGCCCACCATTAGAAGAAATGACTTTGCGGCAACTACGCAGAGTAGCTAGCGAATGTGGAGTCTCCCGCTACAGCCGGATGCGGAAATCGCAACTTTTGGCATCAATTCAAGAAATTCAGCGTACCAAATTTTCATACACCCCATCTCGTAAATTAGAGGCGCAAGAAGCAGTGGAAGCAGCAAAATTTGAACTAGGTCAAGAAGATCAAACAGGCGGTTCTCTATCTTCTGTCGATGAAGGTTTAGCAGATTTGCCCAACGGTTATGGCGAAAGCCGCGTGGTTTTAATGCCCCGCGACCCCGAATGGGCTTACACTTATTGGGATATTTCTAACGATCGCAAACAAGAATTGCGTCGCCAAGGTGGACAGCAACTCGCCCTGCGGATTTACGACGTTACAGACGTTAACCTGGAAATTCAAAGTCCCCACAGCATTCAAGAATATCCCTGTGACGAACTAGCCCGCGAATGGTACGTTCCAATCCCAGTTAGCGATCGCGATTATGCGATCGACATCGGCTACCGTTGTGCAGATGGTCGTTGGTTGGTGTTAGCGCGATCGGCCGAAGTTCGCGTTCCCCCCGTCTATCCCAGTGACTGGATCGAAGACCAATTCATCACCCTCGACTGGGAAGAAGACTTGCGCGGCCAAACCTTCGCCGAACTGGTTCCTCCAGCCAAGAAAATTGCACCTACAGCAACAGCAGCCGTCGCCACCTACAGCAACGGTAACGCCATTTACGAACAAATCTTCGGGATGGCAGAATCAGCCGAAGCTTTGCGCGTAGCAGGTTCTGTCTTCGGATCGATGCAGCACGTCGCAGGTTCCATCCAGCAAGTCGGCATCCACGAACAAGCTGTAAGTTCCTACGTCTTCCCCTCCGGTGTCGGAATGTGGGCTGCTCCCGCCATGTCTGGAGTCACAATGTCCGGTGCCGGTATGTCGATGTCGGGCCTCACAATGTCCGGTGCCGGTATGTCGGGCCTCACAATGTCCGGTGCCGGTATGTCGGGTGTTGGTATGTCTGGAGTTGGCTTCGGCGCACCGATGCGCCCTCGCCAGTTCTGGTTGGTTGCTGATGCCGAATTGATCGTCTACGGTGCTACCGAACCTGACGCGACTGTATACATTGGTGGACAGCCGATCAAACTGAATGCTGACGGCACTTTCCGCTTTCAGATGTCTTTCCAAGATGGCTTGATTGACTATCCAATTTTTGCAGTAGCTGCTGATGGTGAACAAAACCGCGCCGTCCACATGAAATTTGAGCGCGAAACTCCTGAACGACGCACCAATACTAAGGAAGATGCTGTTCCTGAGTGGTTGGGTTAATAGTAATGCTCGATCGATGAGTGCGATCGTACAGGTTTGTGCCAATTTTTGAACCATCACAAGGCCTTGCCAGACGACAAAACTGATTTGTTAGGGTTAGACCCAGACAACAACCCATAACACCCCCTATGCACCGTTCTCCCATTTAGAGGAGCGGTGTTTTTTGTATTGAGACGGACACGGCAGAAAGAAATCAGGACACGGCAGAAAGAAATCAGGACACGGCAGAAAGAAATCAGGACACGGCAGAAAGAAATCAGGACACGGCAGTGCCGTTTCCCTACGATTATTT
>JAYSVM010000139.1:0-42384 GCA_043718495.1 Oscillatoriales bacterium
TGACGATTGGTGACTAAGTAGACGGCGTTTGACGGTCGTAGCGAGAGTTTTACTCGCGTTCGCAGAATCGAGGGTGTCTTTAGACCTGAGAGTGTCAAGAATAATAAAGATGAATTCTCGGATTAAACAGCGCCCTTACAGGCTTTCCCCCCTGGAGGTGCTGTTCCACAATTAGGGGCACATCGCTGGGTTTAACTCGACAATACCAGATTTCGTCGGGTGTTACTCGCACAGTCGGGCCTGTATTACACTGTCCCTGACAACCGCTAGCCTCGACTTTCACTCCTGAAACTGGATGGGCTTCAAAAGCAGCTAAGACTGCTGCTGAACCATTTCTCAGACAAGATTGGTGCTGACAAACTAATACACAGCGCACTTCTGGCTGGGATTTTAGTTTTTTCGCTTCTGATTCTAGCATTGGTCAAGATTTGTGCAGCTTTTAATATATCTTAACAATTTTGAGAGCGATCGACCAATTTGAGATTTGAGATTTTAGATTGAAGATTGGCTATATGATCGATCGAGAGAAACAATTAAATTAAACGCCAATCATGCCCAAAACAGTAGCCGATTTAATGACTCGCGAACCCCTGACGGTGCAAGCAGAAACGTCAGTGAAGGAAGCGATTAAAATTTTAGCCGATCGCCGAATTAGCGGCCTTCCTGTTGTAGATCACAATGATTTGTTGATCGGTGTCATCTCAGAAACCGACTTGATGTGGCAAGAAACAGGAGCGACTCCGCCCACTTACATCATGGTACTCGACAGCGTGATTTACTTAGAAAATCCATCTCGTTACAAAGAAGAACTTCACAAAGCTTTAGGACAAACAGTAGGAGAAGTGATGAGCCGAGAACCAGTTAGCATTACACCAGAGAAATCTGTCCAAGAAGCAGCCAAACTTCTGCATGAGCGCAAAATCCACCGATTACCAGTGCTTGATACTGCTGGCAAAGTAATTGGTATCCTCACTAGAGGAGATATTGTCCGAGCAATGGTAGCTGAACTTTAATTGGTTATGACAGAAACATAGATTGACCACAAAATCAGCCGATAAATTCTTCAATTTGTGAACTTTTGGCAATTACCAATTACCCAATCTAAAATCTAAAATCTAAAATCTCAAATCTAAAACCTCATGAGTATTACCCCTGAATCTGTTGAACAATTGCTGAATTCCGAGGATTTTGGCGATCGCCTGCGAGGTGTCAATCAACTGCGTCAACTAGAACCAGCCATCGCCTATAAACTGATTCAAATTGCGATCGGCGACAAAAACGTCCGCGTTCGTTACGCTGCCGTCAGCCAAATGTCAACCCTTGGCACAGAGAATCTCTCGAACGCCTTAGAGGTACTGCTTCACAGCTTGAACAACGACCCCGAACCCGACGTGCAAGCAGCAGCAGCCGATGCTTTGGGTGCCTTGAAATTAACCGATGCTTTAGCAGATTTACAGCAAGTTTACAACAATACATCCGAGTGGCTAGTTCAACTCAGCATCGTCGCAGCCTTGGGAGAAATGGGAGATCCGAAAGCATTTCCAATGTTAGAAAATGCCCTAGCTTCTGACAACGAGTTGATCCAAACCATCGCCATCAGTGCATTAGGAGAATTGGGAGACAAACGAGCACTCCCACTACTTCTTCCCTACGCCGGAAATGTAGATTGGCAAATCCGTTACAGAATCGCCCAAGCTCTCAGAAGATTAGGTGGTGCAGAAGCAGAAGCGGCTTTGGAAGTTCTCACCAAAGATGAAGTTGAGCAAGTCGCTTTGGAAGCAAAAGGAGTATAGGGCATTGAGTATTGAGCATTAAGCATTTGAAGTCGAGTATTCGTATTTCAAAGTTTTTTTACCTCTTGTTTCTTGCATTTTTAAGAACAGGCTCTTGGGCCTGTTCCACAATTATTTTTAAGTTATTTAAGTATATTTACGGAATCAAACAAAAAATATCTTGGTTTTTATTCAGTAGATTAACTGAGATGAATTCAAGATGTGCAATTTATTTTTTAAATATCAATTTTTCAATCGATTAATATTCAATTTTTGCTGAAAGCGATCCTGAAAATAGATACAGCAGTTGTAGATATTGAGTAAGCCCATCTCGATTTTTGGAATTTCCCATGTTTGAACCAATAAATAACTTTGCTGCTCAACCTTTGGATCTCTTAAATGAAGGAGGTTTGATACCTGAGCGTTTTGCAAGTGCAACAAATCAATCCTTTGTTGATAAAGTTCTAGAACTTACTAACGTAGAACGCAGCAAATTCGGTTTGTCACCATTAACCTCAAATTCTCAGTTGGCCATTGCGGCGACAAAGCATACAGAAAACATGGCAAACCAAGACTTCTTTTCTCATACGGGAAAAGATGGTTCTTCCATGGGGACTCGGATTACTGCAACTGGTTATAAATTCTCGGCGGCTGCGGAAAACATTGCTGCAGGTTCTTCTACACCAGAAGCAGTTGTAAACTCATGGATGAACAGTGCTGGCCACCGTGCTAATATCCTTAACCCTAATCTCAAAGAAATTGGGATTGGTTACTTTTTCCTAGCGAATGATACTGGTAGTGTAAATTACAATCACTACTGGACACAAGTTTTTGGTACTTCTCTTGACGGTAGTGTTAATCCCACACCGACACCAACTCCGACTCCCACACCGACACCAACTCCGACTCCCACACCAACTCCAACTCCGACTCCAACTCCGACTCCCGTACCGACACCAACTCCAACTCCCGTACCAACTCCCACACCGACACCAGGGACATCTTTATCTATCACCTCACCGATCGCCAATGCTACAGGTGATGGCAGTTCAACACAAGCCCCGAAAAATACAGTCAGCGGCGGCAATTATTTCCTATCTGACAGTGCCGATACTCAGATACCCGCAAGTGCTGCTGGATTGCCAATTTTTGCCCTTTCTGGGAAAGATAGTATCACCGGTGGAGGTGGTGTTGACATTATTAATGGGATGCAAGGTGCTGATACCATTAATGGTGGTGCTGGGAATGACAGCCTATCAGGTGGTAAAGAATCTGATTTAATTGATGGTGGTGTTGGGAATGATTTGATCACCGGTAACAATGATAACGATCGCCTGATTGGAGGAGACGGGAACGATACTCTCCGTGGTGGCAAAGAAGATGATATTTTGATTGGCGGTAATGGCGATGATTTGTTGGCGGGCGATCGCGGGCAAGATATTCTGACCGGCGGTAGTGGTAGTGATACGTTTATTTTAGCAGGAGGTTTGTCTGCTTCGGCTACTTTAATTAGTGCAGATGTGATTACCGATTTTGCGATGGGGGATAACATTGGTTTGAGTGACGGTATCGGGTTTGCAAACTTGACTTTTGAATCTGTGAGTTTGCAGTTGGATGGAGGCGCAAGGGTCGCTTCTACGGCGATTAAGTCTGGTAGTAATTATTTAGGAATCGTGCAGGGTGTAAGTCAAAGTCAGCTTGGGGCGATCGTTTTTGTGAGTGCAACTTAGAAACATAATCGGAATGATTAAACTGCAAAGACGCGAAGGAAGAACTGCATCTACTTCTTTCTCTTCCTTCGCGTTCTTTGCGTCTTCGTGGTTCATTTAATCTTACTCTATTTTTTTGCTATAGCCCAAACCACAATCGGAAAATTTGGTTCATTAACCATTGACTGAAATAGTGGGCCCTTATGAATTACCCAGCTCTCCAAGTTAGCTTTGACACAGGCACGATTTCCCCATGAACACATTTTTATGTTTTCAAGTGGAAAGCCACACTCTGCTAAAAAATACTTCATTCCTGTCTCTGTCCAGCGACTGCAATCCGAATGATCTGTACCCTCGTGTATTTTGACCAAGAAGGGAGTAGATACCAGAAAATGTCCTCCTTCTTCTAGCATTTGATAGATGTTTCTGCCTGCACGATAGGGCCAGAGTAGATGCTCAAATACGTGTTCTGCAATAATCAAATCAAAACGTTCGTCCAATGCAGATTCACATATGTCATGATCTGGATATGAAGTCGATTGATATGACTTAAATCCGAAGTCTTTCCACCTTTCTGCGGATATCTCTAGAGTATTTAGGTTGGTCACTCCCAGATCCGATACAAGTTTTCTGGTCTCCCGTAGCTCGACAGCCCGCGACCAGATTTCATCTTCAATTCGTAACAACTTCTTTATAGATTTTTTTGTCTTTTTAATCAAGCTTTCAGATTGGTCAAGCATATTAAAGTCCTCTAAATTGCGATCGAGCTGCGAAGCTTAAGGCTAGTGCTACCAAAATTGGATCGGTTCTGGACGCATTGCGTGGATGTTATACCAATGTTAACACGACTAGCCATCCTTGAGTCTCCTGACCTGTAGGGAAAACTTTAAGAAATGTTACTACTATAACATGGCAGTTTAACGAACACTAAGCTGAATAACTAATGACTAATTGATGCCACAGCCGATCGCAAATTCCCTTGAAATTCACCCAAAATGCGATCGCACTCTTGCGGATCCAAACCAGTCCAGTGCATCATCAAAGCCAACTTCACAGACTTGCCGCTTTTTTCGAGCAGAAAACCCGCTTCCTCCCGATTCAAATCAGTCAAATCTTGTAACATTCCTAAAGCCCGATCGCGTAACTTCTTATTAGTCACCGCCACATCCACCATCCGATTGCCATAAACCTTACCCAGCTTCACCATTACCCCAGTCGAAATAATATTCAAAGCCATTTTTGTCACCGTACCCGCTTTTAAGCGCGTCGAACCAGCGACTATTTCCGGGCCAACCAACAAGCGAATATCAACATCCGCCTCAAAACTCACTTGTTCGACAGGTACACAGGCGATAAACACCGTCTTTGCTCCCCGCTGGCGGGCCGCCTGCAAAGCGCCAGCTACAAAGGGCGTTGTGCCCCCAGCCGTGATGCCGATGACCACATCGAGATTAGTAATATGACGGTGGGCGATCGCCTCTGCCCCATCTTGGGCCCGATCCTCCAAATCCTCCGAGCTCCGCACCAGAGCTCCTGCCCCCCCAGCGATAATCCCCTGTACGAGCTCTGGTGGCGTGCAGAAGGTGGGTGGACACTCGGCGGCATCAAGTACCCCCAAACGCCCCGAAGTACCCGCACCGACGTAAAAAAGGCGGCCTCCATGACGCAGAGACTCAGCGGCGATATCAATGGTTTGGGCTAAATGCTGGCGGGCTTGCGCGATCGCACTTAATGTTTGAGCATCTTCCCGGTTGAACAAGTCCACCAATGCGATCGAACTTAGTTGATCTAAATTCTCGCTATTGACATTGACTTGTTCCGTCAGCAGATGCCCCCGTTGTTCCAAATTCTTCATTTTTTGTCAAATGTGAATATTATAAAAGTCCTTCCAGTCGGCGACGAATAGAGTCTAGTTCGCTTTGAGAAACGTCAGTATCAGACTTAGGTTCCGGCTGTGACTGCCATTCTATCTGTGTTACATTGTTTTCTGGCGGAATTTCCAGCGCCCCCGCAGGCACCAGTTCCCAGTCATAATCGACACCATCGCAAAACTCCTTAATTTCTTCTTGGTCGATCGCCTCGACAGTAGGTTCGGGGAAATCTTGAGCTTCCAACATCAAGCCAAAGCGGATGGCGTCGTCTTCTGACTCAAACATGAGAACCTTGTTGCGATCGCCGAGTTGAATGGTATGAATTCCTTCATTCTCGGTGCGGGCATTGAAG
This sequence comes from Oscillatoriales bacterium, assembly GCA_043718495.1. Classification (GTDB taxonomy): domain Bacteria; phylum Cyanobacteriota; class Cyanobacteriia; order Cyanobacteriales; family Microcoleaceae; genus Microcoleus. Next base: position 5,705 of record JAYSVM010000139.1, read on the forward strand.
AGTAGGACGAATACTCGCATAACTTTACAAACTTTCCTAACCGGCGTTTTTTTATCTTAGAACTGTATGTGTGACGTTACCAAATTAAATTTTGATCTGGCAGAATCATAGCAATTCTACTGTATCGAAGATTGGCAGATTTCCTGAATCCCTGAATTCTCTGAACCTTGAGAGATAACCATGACTAACTTGGACGATGACAAAAATCAACTCGTACCCCATCGGGCAGCCCGCTGGTGGCGTCCACTGCTGCTTAGCGGTACGGGATTGGGCATTGTCGCCCTGGTTGGGGCGGGCACTGCTGCTTGGTGGATTCCCGAAAAGTTGGCTCCTTTGGTGGAAACTGAAGTTAGTAAGCTAGTGAAGCGGCCGGTACAAATTGGGCCTTTGGAGCGATTTTCGCCGACAAGTTTGCGATTTGGTCGATCGACCCTACCTGCCACTGCTACCGATCCCGATTATGCCTCTACAGAAGCAGTTGAAGTGCAATTCTCACCTTGGGATCTCCTATTTCGCCGCACCCTCAAGTTAGATATTACCTTGGTCAAACCCAACGTTTATATCGAACAGGACGACAAAGGAATCTGGGTGAATATTCCCACTATCGACAAGCCAAAATCTCCTGGTTTATTTAAAACAGAAATCGGTGCAATTCGAGTTGAAAATGTCGGTGCAGTTTTGGTTCCTACTCCAGCAGTGGGATTAAAAAAATCTCTCCCAATTTCTGTAATTATTAAAAATGGTAGCGCTCAATTTACTGAGCAAAACCAGCGAGTTATTTATGAACTAAACGGTAATTTTACCAATAGTGATAGTTTCACAGTTAAGGCTGACTCTTTATTGCCTGCGGCTCAAACTAATGTGCAGTTGCAAGGTCAGAAATTGCCTTTGTCTTACTTAGTCCAGTTGCTGAGAATTCCTGATGTTTATTTCGGAAAAGGTCTGGCTAATGGTAACTTGACTGTACAATTACGAGACAATAAAGTATTTGGGATTACCGGAACTTCCGATTTTCAAGGAGTTGATTTAGCCCTGAAAGCGCTGAGACAACCTATTCTAAATGGTAGTGGTCAATTGCGGTTTCAGGGAACTAATGTTATAGTTGATAGTCTTGTGGCTAACTACGGTTTGATACCTCTAAAAGTAGCAGGGACAGTGGAGACGGGAGCTAATTTTAATCTCGACCAAGCTAAGTTTGATTTATCAGCAAATGTGCCACCAGTGGCTGTTGCAAATGTTGTCAGCGCACTGGAACAAGAATTAGGTCAAAAAGTAGTATTGCCCTTCGTCACTGCGGGAGAAGTGAAGGTAGATGCTAAGCTGACTGGGACTGTTTCGCAGCCATTGCTGGCTGGTGCGATCGCATCGACGAAACCAGCTATAGTCGATCGCCTACAATTCAAAAATATTAGCACTAACTTTAAACTAGAACGAGGGAGAGTTGCCCAAGCCCCAAGTTCTAACCCTCCATCTTCAATTGGGCCATTTTCGTCCTTAGCTTTGACATTGAGCGATATTCTGGTGGAGCCGGCAGCCGGTGGTAAGATTGGTGGGAAAGGTCAAATTGAGATCGCGTTAGGAACTGAGAATGCGCGATCGGGTTTGGTGTTTGACTTACAAGCTGAAAACTTGCCCGCAGATGCGATCGCCCAAATTTACAATATCCCAATTCCTGCTACCATTAAAATCGGTAATGTCTCAGCAAAAACTCAAATTTTCGGGCCATTAGACAACATTCAAGCTAGGGTGAAATGGCAAGCACCCCAGGGAAACTTTCCGGCTAGTGGCGAAGTTCGGGCGGTAGGCAATTTGGTGGATTTACAAAATACCGTTGTCAAAATTGGTGATGCTGCTGTAAATGTGAATGCTGCACTCAAAAATCGTCAGTGGCAAGCTTTGATTAAAGGCGATCGCATTAATCTCAATAGTTTACAGCAAGTTGTACCTGGACTTTCTTTACCTCCTGAATTAGCAGGTTTGTTCAGCGGAACTGCCGAAGCTGGGGGAACTCTGGATGATTTGAGTTTAAAGGGGATAAATGCGATCGGTAAAGGACAGTTAGATATAGCTGACAGTATTGTGAATGTTAATGGCGAACTAGCATCGGGCCGCTGGCAAGCTTTTGGTAAGACTGAAAAAGTTGATTTGAATCGCTTACTCGATATTGGCTTACCATTTTTAGCACTTGGAAATCCGAACACTTCAAATACAACAAATTCAAATAATCTAAAATCCAAAGTCGAAAGTCTAAAATCCCTGGGCGGACAGTTAGCAGGTGAATTTAAGGCTGCGGGAAATCTTGACAATTTAACCGCGAGTGGCATCAATATTGGCGGTAGTGGGAAACTGAATATTGCCGATAGTAATATCAATCTCAAAGGAGAATTGGTAGATGGGAAATGGCAAGGAATCGCCGAAACCGATCAGCTAGCCATCAGTCGCTTAGTAGATTTAGGATTGCCACTGTTAGATATAGCTTTAGCGCTGAATCCTGAAAATCAGCAAACGGCTAATCTGAATAATCTCAGATCCAAAATTCAAAATCTCAAATCGATTGACGGAAAACTATCCAGTCAATTTCAAGCCCAGGGAAGTCTTGACAATTTGACCGCGAAGGGGATTAATATTGGAGGTAGTGGGAAACTCAATCTTGGTGCAGGTAATGTCAATTTCAAAGGAGAATTGGTAGCGGGAAATTGGCAGGGCATCGCCGAAACCGATCGCACTTCGATCAGTAGTCTAGTAGACTTGGGATTGCCACTGTTAGATATTGGCTTAGCTTTAAATTCAGATCCTCAGCAAACTGCCAATATCAACAATCTCAAATCCAAAATCCAAAATCTCAAATCGTTAGATGGGCAAATATCCAATCAAATTAAAGCTGCTGGAAGTCTTGAGAAATCAACCATCGCCGATATCGCTGTTAACAGTAGTGGCAAATTAAATATTGCTGACGGTACGGTTGATTTTAAGGGAAAATTAGATGGTGGAAGGTGGCAAGCTGTCGCTAATCTCGATCGCCCTATTCTCAGTCGTTTAGAACAAACAGTCCGCAATCTGCAACTGTTTCCGCTAACGGCGACTTTGCCAAAAGGATTTGATGGGAGAGTTAACGGTCAATTGCAAGCGACGGGCAGTTTAGATAACTTGACAGCCAAGGGAATTAGTGCTAGTGGGGAAGCGCGGATTTTGGCAAATGGACTTGGGGCGATCGATACTACAGCCAAACTAGAAAACGGCAACTGGCAAGCATTCCTCGAAACCAACGACATCGCCCTAGCCAATCTGCAACAAACCCTGAAACAAACCGGTTTACTGACGGCAGATTTACCACGAGAAATTGATGGCAATCTCGACGGCAAAGTCCGCCTTTTGGGAACAATAGATAACTTAACAGCCAAGGGCATCACTGCCAACGGCGAAGGACAAATTCGACTTGCCAACGGTGGCGGAATTGTCAATGCCAAAGGCCAAGCCGCATCGGGGAATTGGCGGGCATCAATTAATGGCGGACAAATTGCCCTAAGTCGCTTCCAGAAAGCTTTTGAATCCCAGCGCCAAAACTTACAAGCCCCAGGTTTAGTCTCCCAAGCTCAAAATCTGCCCCTACTCCGAGGACTATTTAACGGTAATCTAAATTTGTCCGGCCCGATTGGGGCGGGCACGGGGGCACGGGCGGGCACGGGGGCACGGGCGGGCACGGGGGCACGGGCGGGCACGGGGGCACGGGCGGGCACGGGGGCACCGCCCCTACAAGATGTTCGCGCGGGTGGCAGTTTTCGCATCTCAGAATTGCCATTTCTCAAACAACCGCTTAATGCCATATTTAATTGGGATGGCAAACGGGTGGAAATTGAAAACGCTACAACTCCCGGTTTGACAGCCAATGGCATTGTTAACGTCGAACTTGCTGGTAAAGGAATGCCTGCGATTTCTAATCTAGATTTGAATGTCAAACTCGCCAACTTTAACCTGGAAGCCTTACCGACAGAACAACTCGGATTTTTGACACCAATTGGTGTCAAAAAGTCTTCAGAGAATAATCTTCCCCTACGTGGCAATGTCGATTTTGTCGGCCGCCTCACGGGCACTCTGGCCGCCCTCAGCCTAGTTGGCGATGTGGCTGTGCGAGATTTAGCCGTAAATCAGGTAGCTTTTGACCCCCTACTCGCGGGCACTGTGAATGCAGGTTCGGGCAAAAGTGTAGATTTGCGTCTAGCCGGCGCAAACGACAAAATCGAAGTCGCTTTAAATCAATCTTTCCTACCAACATCTTTCTTAGTCAAACGTGGGGAATCCGTGGCTAGTGGCCAAACTGAGGGCGAAACTCTGCGAGTCAATTTAAGCGATTTCCCCCTCGCAGCTTTGAATCTCTCACCCGGTAAAGATGCTGGTTTGGGGCCGATAACTGGTACGGTGTCGGGACAAGTGAATGTGCCCGGTTGGAAAATGCCCTTGAATCCGGCGACTTTGCAAGCAAGTGGACAAATTGCGATCGCCCAACCTGCGATCGGCTATATTAAAGGTGATAGTTTCCAAGCTGAATTTAGTTACGCGAACGGTAATGCCACTCTCAACAACGGCATTTTCCGTCAAGGCACCGGTCAATACTTAATTTCTGGCAACCTCAAAGCAGGCGCTAACCCGGAATTTGCCGGGAAAGTTAACATCCAGCAGGGAAATCTGCAACAAGTTTTAGCCGCCTTACAATATTTCAATTTAGGCGATTTGGCCAGAGGTTTAAAACCTCCCGTTTACGGTAAAGCCGCCGATGTCCAAACAGTCGCAGTGGGAGTAGCCGAAGCCCCGTTAATCGAACAGTTACAACGATTAGTAGAAATTGAAGAACTTCTCAAACGGCAGCAAGCAGTCAAAGCATCAGAAACATTGCCTCCGTTGAATCAACTGCAAGGCACTTTTGGCGGGGAAATTGCCGTAGCTGGTTCTTTGCAAACCGGAATTAAAGCTCAATTTAATGTCAAAGGCGATAACTGGCAGTGGGGCAAATATGTCGCCCAACAATTCAGCATTGAAGGAGGTTTCCAGGACGGGATTCTAACTATTTTACCTCTAGAAATTCGATCGGGCAAAAGTGCGATCGGATTTTCGGGACAACTGGGCCAACAAGCTCAATCTGGACAATTGCGCGTCGAAAATGTACCAGTCGAAGAATTAGCAAAACTGGTGGAATTGCCCTTTGTGGACGTCACCGGCAATCTGAATCTGCGGGCGAACTTAGCCGGCACTTTAGCCAATCCGCAACTAGCCGGAGAATTGAGTTTACAAGACGGTACGCTAAACAGAGAACCGATTAAAAAAGCCGATGGCAGTTTCAGTTACAGCAACGCCCGCCTGAATTTTGGCGGTAGCGCTTTGGTGACTCAAACTGAACCGATTGAAGTCCAGGGAAGTTTGCCCTTTGAGTTGCCTTTTGCCACAGTCAAAGCCGATAGCAATCAAATCGATTTGCGGGCAAATTTGAAAAATGAAGGATTAGCAATTATTAATGTCTTGACTCCGCAAGTTGCTTGGATTAACGGCAAGGGACAAGTCCAAATTCGCGTTGGAGGAACCCTAGAACGGCCTGTAGCTGAAGGAAGTGCTAATTTTGAAAATGCCACCGTCCGGGCGCGAGCCTTCTCAGAACCGCTGACAGGGCTGACTGGGGCGGTGCGCTTTCAGGGCGATCGCATTCGGGTAGAAGGCATTCGGGGACAATTGAAGCAAGGAGAAATAGTCGCCCAAGGTGTGATTCCGCTGTCAGTGCCTTTTGCCGAGGGCGATGTGGATGCGGCGACTCCCTTGGCAGTAAATTTAGATAAGTTGGGTTTGGATCTTAAAGGATTGTACCGTGGCAAGGTAATTGGTCAAGTACAGGCGATCAGCACAGCTTTGCGGCCACAGTTGACTGGCAAAATTGAACTGTATGATGGCGAGGTGTTTTTGCCTAGTGGTGGTGGAGGTAGCACAAAGTTAGTCTCTTCTGCTTCTACTTCCCCTGAAACTCCTTCTTCTTCGATTGAGGTTTCTCCTTCGGTTGCGGCTTCTCCTTCCATTGCGACTCCAACTGCGACTTCCTCTTCTCCTTCTTTTGAAATCGGTTTAAACAATTTGCAATTAAACTTAGGGCGCAAAATTAAAGTTACAAGTGCGCCGATATTGAATTTTCAGGCGACTGGGGGTTTGACTGTCAACGGTACTCTGGATGATATTCGCCCGGAAGGTACAATTCGACTGACTTCGGGTTCGGTGAATTTGTTTACAACACAGTTTAGGCTCGATCGAGGATATCCCCAAACTGCTACCTTTGTACCATCCCAAGGACTTGATCCGACACTAGATGTAAGATTAGCAACTTCGGTACAGGAAGTAACCAGATTTAGGACTCCCGGAAATTCTGTAGCATCGGAAATAGCAGACGAACCGACACGTTTTGGGAATGTGCGGAGTGTGCGAATTCAAGCCCTGGTGCAGGGAAAAGCTTCCCAGTTGTCTGATAGTCTGGAGTTGAGAAGTTCGCCCAGTCGATCGGAAATAGAGATTGTAGCCTTGTTAGGCGGTAGTTTCGTGCAAACTTTGGGTAAGGGAGATAGTACACTGGCGATCGCAAATTTAGCCGGTGCAGGCTTATTTGGCAACCTTCAATCTGTGATTACTAATGCCACAGGATTGACTGAATTCCGTTTATTTCCTACTCGGATTAGCGGTGGGGAGGGGCAAACCGCGAGTTCGGGTTCTGCTGCGGGTTCACTCGGTGTGGGTTTGGAAGTTGGGGGAGATATTACCCGCAATCTTTCAGCTACCATCATCCGAGTTTTGTCTGCTAATCAGCCAACAGAATTCAATTTGCGGTATCGTTTGAATGACCAAATTTTGCTGCGCGGTTCGACTAATTTTCAAGGAGACAATCGAGGAACTGTGGAGTATGAAATAAGATTTTAAATTTTCCCGTTGGTTGAGCGTAGTCGAAACTCTAAATCCGGCTTCGACTACGCTCAGCCTACGACTCTTTCCGTTGGTTGAGCGTAGTCGAAACTCTAAATCCGGCTTCGACTACGCTCAGCCTACTTCTCTTTCCGGCAATTGTATGACATGAGATAAATTATCTAAGTACATATTGTGAAATTTAGTATTATAAAATACCCGTAGTCAAAAAAGTGTTAGACCATGAATTTAATCCCAAAAATCGTCCCCCTCACGAACCTTGAAACGTCCATTTTTGGTCGCCGATCGCAATTTCGCAACCAGAAGTTAGCCAGAAAGGCTCGTTAGCAGCTAGCCTTTGTCCACCAACAAAAGTGCCGTTGGAACTACCGCAATCGACAAGTTGATACCGCTGTTTTCCTTGGTCGTCATTGGCCCGACGGATTTGAGCATGGTAGCGGGAACTTTGCGGATCTTGTAAGACTAAAGTATTACCAGGTTCGCGTCCAATTGTAAAGGGATTGGCTGTCAGGGCGATCGCTTCTCCTGAAAGTTTATATACTAAATATGCTGTCGTGCGATCGCTACTTGCCAATACTGTTGGTGCAAGTTGGGGGCGATTTTGGGCTGCGGGCAAACTATTTTGAGCGAGTTGTGCTGTCAGTTGTTGTAAATCGCGATCGAATCCTGCACTATCAGAAGCCGGAAGACTTGCAGGAGATTGACCTGATATTAAGTTTAACTGTTGTATGGGAGCTTGAGGCTGAATTGGCCGCCCTGCTTCGGCAATTCTCATTTGTAGGGCGGCGGAATTTTCGGCTTCTTGTCTGGAGCTCATTCCCTCAACTTGGCGAATAACTCCGTTTGTTTCGGGAAAGCTGACATCGCCAATTCGCACGTCTTCTAAGTTAAAACCTAGGGTATAAAAATCTTGGACGCGATCGAGCAAATTTTGGCGCAACAAAAGTCGTCCTTGACTGATAAGCTGGTTGAGGGGAATTTGCCCGATCGCTAATCCCATACAATCCTTAACTGCACTTGCCAAAGCGGCGATCGGATCGGACAATTCCAAAGCTACTCTTTTCGGGTCTATAACTTGATAAATAACGGTTAGTGTAGCATCAATTAAAAACCGATCTTTAGACAAAAAATCTCCGTGCGACTGCACGTCCAAATTGCGGAGTTTGGTGTCTACGAGGACAATTTGACACTGTTCCAGCAAGGGAAGGGCAAAGCTGAAATGGCGTCCCGCTTTCAGGGTACGCACGGCGCGGCCGTTTTTGACCAACAGCCCCGTGTAACCGGCCCCGATAAAGTCCATGCTAAAGCCGGCCCAGCGTTCGGGTGTGATGGTTTGAATCAGGGGAGAAGCGTTGTTCATGGGAGGAGTTGAGGGAGGGGAGATTCTATTTTAATCGCAAATTGCTGGTCCAGGGCGATCGGGTGTTGTGCCGATTCCGCAACTTCTATTGTATACTTCTGGACTCCCCGCGATTCAGCCCGGACTGGATTTAGTTTGCCCCTGTGGTGGTAAGTGCGATCGAAATGCCGTTCGTAGGGTGCGTCAGATCCGAAAAACCTGTTGAAATCAAAATAATTAATGTCTGACGCACCCTACAATTGTCTGTAACTGTGACTAAAAGTCAGTAATTTATTTGCTATAATTAAGGCATCATGCTAGTTTGTAAGCCAGATGAACACGATCGCGATCGCGATCGCCCTTTCAGATGAGCGCCTACTAAAATTACAACAAGTCGCCAACGAGCTAAATTTATCGATAGAAGAGTTAGTTTTAATAGGTATAGAAAACTTACTCGCACAGCCAGAATTTTCTTCACCAAATACTGCTATCAATAGCCTCAAAAAAAATGCTGCAATCTCCGCCGAGGTAGTTAACAAATTTTATGCACTAGCCTCTGATTGGGAGAAAGAGGTTGCAGGATTGTCTTCAACTGCCCAAATGTCTCAGCATCCGGCCTATCAGGAAATTATTCATATGGGAACTAAAATAGTCCCTCTTTTGCTATCAGAATTGAAAAAAAATCCTCTTTACTGGTTGTCGGCATTGAGTGCAATTACGGGTGAAAATCCCATCAAACCAGAACAAAGGGGAAGGGTAAAACAGATGGCATTAGCTTGGATACAGTGGGGTAGAAATCAAGGCTACGCAAGCTAAAGTAAAATAAAATTAATTAAGCTTGACAATTTGCAAGTGAAACTTAAATTATGTTAAAGTGTAATTAACAAGACCATTTTTGAACCATACCGCACGAGAATCAGTGCCATGTCCATTTCTCAACCTGAAAAGCCACAGTCTTTAAAAGCGATTAATTCCCCCGATCTTCAAATGCGGGCGATCGCCTACAGTTTAGATACTTTAATTCCAGGACTCTACATTTGGCTGGGTGTGCTCAAAATTCGGATTGGGGGTAGCGAGCCCGAAGAAAGTTATCCGGGGACTATTCACAGTCCCATTGGCATTGCTTTAGTATTCCCTGGCTACCGCATCTACACCACTTACCAGGGTAGCTATGACCCTACGGATAACTATTTATGGTAAAGCGGAGTTAGGATGGTATCAAGAGATGGTCAAATAATTAAACATGATCGATGACGAATTACGACAACAAATTTCCGAAATAGCTAGTAAATTCAAGCTGTTTGAATGTAATACTTGCGCTTTAAGCATCCAAGACTTTTTAATTCAAAGGGGTATTTCTGGAAAAAAAGTCAAAATTTACACTGGCAGTGCCAAGGGAAAATATGGTAATATTTACCATGATGACCTCGAACAAAATATTGCTACGAATGGAAGGCATGAAGCGATTGCAGTTGAAATTAATGGGGAGGAATTAATTTTTGATAATATCCACAATCAAGGAGTTTCTAAACAAGAGTGGTTGGGAAAATTTTATTGTTTGGCGATCGAGCTGGGCGGTCAATTTGAGATTGCGGAAATTGAATTTTAGCTGAAAGGAGATGAAACAATGTTAGATTTGTATGATTTGCTAGGAAAAATCAAGCAAAGATCGTCTTTATACTTGGGGAATCGATCGCTCAGTCATCTTCATGTTTTTTTGGACGGTTATACCTTTGCCCGCCGTCAACTTGGTATTCCTGTAACAGAACAAGAAACAAAGTTTGAGGAGTTTCAAGAATGGATAGAGAATCGATTTAACCAAGCAGACACTCAATCTTGGAGTCGGATTATTCTTTTTTATTCTGAGGATGAAGCAGATGCACTGAAGCGCTTTTTTGATTTATTTGAAGAATTCTTGAATAGCGAACAGTTGCCAAAAATTGATGAAACAAATAATTGCGAAATGTCTGATGAGTTGAGTGTTGTAGGTGTAAATGGTTGAGTCTAATATTGATAGGGACTGACTCCTAAACCTTGAGATTGATATTGTTGTATCCAGTCCCGATGTTTCTGAGTCAGTCGTGTGTTATTGTCAACCCACCAAATCCATATATGAGTATCTAGTACAATCATTGTAGCACTTCCCAATCTTCCAACGAAACCGCAGGTTCAAACGGCTCATCATAATGAATGACTGTACCGCGCAAAGGATAGAGAAAAGTATTTTTCATGGTTTCATTTACCAAATTCAGATAGCTAATGAATTCTCGATATCCATCCAATTCTGTTTGTTCTTCGGAAGTTAGATTTGATGCTTTTTGTTGAGCTGTTAAAGTTTGAATTCGTTCCTGGGTTTGAATAGAAGCGCTGAATATTAAGAGTCCGTTGACTAATTCAATGTGGACAGAACCTTCGCTGGGCAAGCTGCTGGGTAAGTGAGGCAGTTTGAGGGGCAAATTAGCAATCATGGCATTAATTGACTATATTTGATGTTGATTTTTCAATTATACCGTCTGTTGAATTTGACCGTTGTTGCCATGCTGAAATTATAGGCGATCGCACTTTCGGAAAATAAGGGCGATATTCCTTTGGGATTCGGGATGAGAAAGGCGATCGCCCTTTTGGTTATTTTGAGGAAAAGGGCGATCGTACTTTCTCTAACTTTACTTAACTGGCTTCCAACTATTGAGCGATTCCCGAATCGAACTTAATTGACTGAGGTACTCAATAAGCTTGGCTTTTTGATACTCAAGACGAGCTAGAATTTCCGGCGCTTCAGCTTCTTTCGTTTGCCGTTCCTTCAACACACGATCGAAGTCATTTTGAAACCTTTTAATGTAATCATTGATTTGCCGTTCAGCACTTTTAAAATCAGTAGAAACTTGTTGCTCAATCACCTGCTCTAGGAGCAACTGGCTTCCCGATACATTGTCATCAATTTTTTGTTTGATTTGTTTTACAGTTTGGCGCAAGTCAACTTGATAAATAGTACGCTGGTCTTGAACTTCTATTGTTTTTTCAATAGGAACGTCTATCGTGTAAGTTTTATCGCCCTTACATAAACTATTTGATTTTTTCGTCCTGCTTTTCTTTTTAACCTCAGTTATCTTTTCAGTCCTGGTAAATACCTCTACTTGACGTTGAATCCCTGCATCAATTCCGGGAAAATCAAAACTCGGAAACTGAATCGGGTTAATATTCAGTCTCACCTGTAAAGCATCACCCAAATAGTTAGACAACTCATCAGATATTTTTTGAATATCTTCTTGAATCTTCTCGGCTAACTGCTCTCGGATACTCGTACCCTCTCGAACTAGCTGATCTTGAGTATCTATCCACCAACTTTCAATACTTGGCGCACAAACATCATTAATAGTTTTTAGGATTTTTTGAGCTTCAGTCTGAGTCTTACAACGGATAATGTATGGATCGAACTTTTCAGGCTTATCATCTTGTTCAGAGACAGAACCATTGAAAGTGTCAGGAACAGTTTCACTCAGTTTATCCCATAGAGATGTGCTCAATTTGAATGCTTTGCCTAATCCCTGACCAAAAACAGGTATCAACCCTAATAGTGCTTCTCCAAATTCTCCCACGATTTGTCCGACGAAGCCCATTTTTTCAACTTTTTGCAGTTTTGGGAAAAGAGATTCACTTTTTTTTGGGTTGGGAGAGTTAGCGGAACGTGATCCTGCAATCTTATCTATCTCACTGGTTATCTGAGCTTTAGCTTCATCACGAAATGTGTTAACGCCTTGACTAAATCCTTGGATTAGTATTTGTTTTTCTTGCTCGACAGTTTTTTTGACTAACTCAACTTTGTACATCGCATTTTCTGAGCGTTTCCTGTACTCTTCTACTTTTTGCTTGAGGGATTCAATCCCCATTTCCCAACCCCGGATCTCTGTATTCAGAGTATCTTCAATTGCCTTAGCAGCTTTATCGATTTCTGCCACCACCTCACTCAATAAATTCCAGCCTGAATTTTGCGTAATCCTTTGAATGACTGTTTCTTGAATGGTCGGGATACCACTATCTGCTAGTGCTTGCGGTGCAATTTTCCAAGGTGCAGGAATAATCTGGTTTCCTTCCTCATCTTCCGTGGCATACCTAGCACTAAAGAATTTTTTAAAGTCTTTGTTTTCGCTTTCAGTAGCCTTTTTTTGCTGAATCAGTTTCGCTAAAAGTCCTTGTCGAGAACTAGCAGGGTAAATAACTGGATTGCGAAAGCCAAAACCGACTAACTCTCGCTCTAAATCTTTGATGACATCAGCAATTTCTTTGTCTCTCTCTGTTTTTTGGTCAACTTTATTCAGAATAAAGTAAATTTTACCGTTGTTTTCCTCTATAAAATCCTTACGGTTTTCAACAACATCCTTAAACAAATCGGCAACTGCATTATCTTTGTATGATGCGTAGTTTAAAATAAACAGGATGGCATTGCAGTTTCGCAGTGCTTCTAGTGCTGTCTGCTTCAGTGCATTAATGTTGAAGTTTGCAGACTCCCACTCATTAGGGCCGGGAGTATCAACTAAGGTAAAGCCTGTGAGAGAAGATAATTGGCTAATTGCTTCAATCGGATGCTTTATCTCAAAACGTGTAGTGTTATCAGGATTGCCTTGTTCTCTGATTTCACGGGTACGCAGCAGGAATTTTTCCTGAATTTTGCCAGCGTCACCCTCAACAAGAATGACTGGTTTTCTTTCTCCTTCTCGATACTCTAAAAGTTTAGGAGTTTCGCCCGGTTTAATGTGTCGGACATCTGTACGGCAGATGGTACAGGCGGCCGTTTCACTCGCCAGCACATCAGCACCAATAATAGAATTCAAGAAGGTGCTTTTGCCAGCTTTCATTGCTGCTATGACGGCTACTTGATACTTCTGATCTTGCAAAGCCTTTAAAGCTTTGTTAATTTCATCTTCAACGCTTTGTAGCCCTTGACTTTCATCTCCCTGAATGCGGAGTCCGTTACGGAATTCTTTAAGATACTGTAAGAGGAAAGTGCCTGTACTGTAAATACTGTTGTGTGCTGCTTGAAACTCTTGAGAAGACATAAATTAATAATTGTAATTGAATAAAAAAAGCTGTAAAAATTTCAGCCATGTACAATTTGAAAAAATCTGAGGAGTAAGCAGGAATTGCACACTCCTCTTAGAAGGTTTAGTCAGAAAAAGCCTTGCTAATACCGTAAAATGCCAAACCTGCTAACGCACCTACTGCTATACCAACAGGGCCAGCAGCAGCACCTATACCAGCACCTCCGCCAACTGCACCAACCGCTGTCAAACCTGTAGCAGCTACCACACCTGCACCAGCCGCGCCACCAAATGCCGCTGCACCTGCTGCTTTCGCTACTTCTTCACTTTTAGCCATTGGAATACCTCTTGTAAGGGTCAAAACTTGACTGTTTGCCTAACGGGAGATAACTAAATAGGGAAAATTTGAACGATCGCGATCGCACTTACCCGTTTATCTAAGTATTTGCACTTATTTATTTAGTCGTTAGTAAAATACTACACTAGCTAAACCTAGCCAGCAACTAACAAACGCTAGCAATTTCGGTTATTCTATCGTTAGTCACATCTCAACACACCCGACAATGGCATCAAAAGAAGACTTATTTACCGAAGCCGCCAAAAACTGGGACTTAGAAAGGCTGTACCAAGCTTTTGCAGAGGCTAAACGGCAAATCTCTCCCCGATCGCGCCGGGGACTCACAGAAACCGAAAAACTCTACCTCCGAGGCTTGCTTTCCGGTTGCAGTCCCGCCGAAATCGCCCGCCAACTGTTTCAGACTTCCAAAAGTGCAGAGGTTTATTTATGTAAAACTTTATACCAATATGTGAAAAAACTCGCAGATTTACCTAACGAACCTGTAGGCAATTGGCGCAATATTTGCGATCGGCTACAGGAAGCCGGATATAAAACTCAGTCGTCTCCTGAATTTAAACTAAATAATTCTATACCTAAAGAAGCATTAGTAAAAATAGTTAATATAGGTTGGCTTGAGCAAAGTACAGTATCAATTGATATTAACATTCGATTAGAATTCCCCTCAACTTCAGAAACTCCAAAAACAGAAGACTTGGATAAAAAAGACTAGATGTGCGATCCCCTTTATACAAACTAATCTAACTGAAGTACGCGCGAGCGCAGCTATCCCGTAGGGCGATCGGCTACAATAAAATGAACACTCCTCATCTCAAACGCCATGCAAATTGTTTTGCCTCCTGAAGTCGAAGCCCTCGTGCAGCGTCAACTCACGACTGGCAAATACAACAGTGCGATCGACGTTATCCTCGCAGCGATTAAACTACTCGAACAACAGCAAGACATTTATCAAGGACGACTGCAAGAACTCCAACGAGACGCACTCATTGGACATCTTGCATCCCAACGCGGTGAAGTCGTAGACGGTGCAACCGCAATGGCACAAATTCGAGCTAATTTGCGATCGCGATTAAGTCAAAAGCCGATCGCCAAAACCTGCAATTAAAGTGCGATCGACTAATTGCGATCGCCATTTTTCAGGTATACCAGATTCTCCATAAAAAGCCCCAGCCAACTGTCCGTAAACCGCACCAGTAGTATCAGCATCATCACCCAAATTCACAGCCAACAAACACCCTTCAGCAAAAGAATCACTGTTATAAAAAGCCCAAAGCGCAGCCTCCAAAGACTTGACAACATAACCCGTACCTTTAATTTCAGGCGGTTGTCGCCGCTTAAAAGAACCAGTCGCAATCTCATCAATCTCTGCTACCAATGGATTAGCTTCCCAATATCCCGAAATCGGACAATATCTTTCCGAAAGCAACACTTCTTTGCTAACTCCATTCACAGCCGCCGCAATTAAAATACCAAAATAGCGACAAGCATCCACACAAGTAGCAGCACCGTGAGTAGTTCGAGAACTTTCTGCTGATTTCTCTATGACTTCCAAAGGATTTTTTGCATAAAACAAAGGCACCGGAGTCAAACGCATAATCGAACCATTTCCAGCAGTCTGAGCATCGGTAGAACCGCAGTAAGGTTTTCTTGTATTTTTAAACTCTAAAAGTGCTTGTCGAACCGTATTGCCAATATCAAAACATTTGCCCGTACTGCTCAAATGTCCATTTCGCCACCACCGCAGATAAGTTTCTAATTGATGAATTGGATCGAAACCTTGTTTCTCAATCAAACTTTCAGCCAAACAAAGTGCCATCGAAGTATCATCCGTCCACTCGCCCGATCGCAGTCGAAATGGGCCGCCACCAACCATATCATTAATAGGTGTAAAAGTTCCTGGGCGACAGAACTCTAAAGTTGTACCCAAAGCATCACCAACTGCCAAACCCAGAAGACTACCGCGATAACGTTCTATTTGCTGCATATGATAATTGGGAATGGGGAATTGGGAATTGGGAATTGGTAACAACAGTTAACAGTCAACAATCGAGCTAATATTGATTTTAACCTGTCCATACCCGAACTCAGACCCGTCCCCATGACACCCGATGCCTTCCCCGGAATGACTTCCGCCCCAGACTCTCCAGCGACACCCGAAGTCAGCCTTGATATGCAAGTACGTCTTAAAACCGAAGATGGACAGCTACTCCTGCTACTCCCCTCAGAAACCAACTCCGGTGAAGCACCAACAGCGACGGCTTCTACTTGGACTGAACTTTGGCAACAGCTAAAAGTTAGGCTGAATGCAGGAGAACGCTTTTGGCAGGCTAATGCCGAAGTACAATTGATGGCGAACGATCGCCTTTTAGATATTCGCCAACTACAAGAAATCGCCGATGCCCTATCGGAAGTAGAACTTCAACTCAAACGAATTCACACCAACCGCCGTCAAACAGCAGTGGCCGCAGCCACCGTCGGCTATTGTGTAGAACAGCAGCCTCCGATATCTTCCCTGAGTAAAGCCCCGGCGGAAAAACCCCAATCCCTAGCGGAACCTTTATATTTGCAGATGACAGTGCGATCGGGCGTAGAAATTCGCCATCCCGGCACAGTCGTACTTTTGGGAGACATCAATCCCGGTGGCTCAATCATCGCTGGAGGCGATATCCTAGTTTGGGGTCGTTTGCGTGGTATCGTTCATGCCGGTGCTGGTGGGAACACCAAAAGCGTGATTATGACCTTGCAGATGGAACCGATGGTGATTAGGATTGCTAAGTATGTTGCCAGAGGCCCAGAAACCTCGCCCACTCAGTTTTTACCGGAAGTCGCCTATGTGACAGATAAAGGGATTCGGATTGCTAGAGCTGCTGATTTTGACAAATCCATGTTGATCGGTTAGTTGTTATTGGTTAGTTGCGTCGCCCTGAGCGGAGTCGAAGGGTTATTAGTTAGTTGCGTCGCCCTGAGCGGAGTCGAAGGGTTATTGGTTAGTTGCGTCGCCCTGAGCGGAGTCGAAGGGTTATTGGTTAGTTGTTACCAATGCCCAATGCCCAATGCCCAATGCCCAATGCCCAATTCCCAATTCCCAATTCCCAATTCCCAATTCCCAATTCCCAATTCCCAATTCCCAATTCCCAATTCCCAATTCCCAATTCCCAATTCCCACTAAATCTAAAATTGCTTATGGCTCGCATTATTGTTGTTACATCAGGGAAAGGCGGAGTTGGTAAAACCACCTCCACAGCAAATCTCGGCATGGCTTTAGCTAAGCGGGGACGCAGCGTTGCCGTGATTGATGCCGATTTTGGTCTCAGAAACTTAGACTTGCTGCTCGGCTTGGAAAATCGCATTGTTTACACTGCACTCGAAGTTCTCGCAGGAGAGTGCAGATTAGAGCAAGCTTTGGTGAAAGATAAGCGACAGCCGCGTTTGGTGTTGTTGCCGGCGGCTCAAACTCGGATGAAAGATGCCATTAGCGCTGAGCAAATGAAGCAACTTGTGGGGATGTTGGGCGAAAAATATGATTATATTTTAATCGATTCTCCAGCCGGAATAGAACAGGGTTTTCAAAATGCGATCGCCCCGGCTCAAGAAGGTATCATTGTTACTACTCCAGAAATTGCTGCTGTCCGAGATGCCGATCGAGTTATCGGTCTACTGGAAGCCAACAATGTCAAGAAAATTAGGCTGATCGTCAATCGCATCAGGCCCGCAATGGTGTTGGCAAATGATATGATGTCGGTGCAAGATGTCCGGGAAATTCTCGCCATACCGCTACTGGGCGTAGTTCCTGACGATGAGCGCGTCATTGTTTCTACAAACCGGGGGGAACCCTTAGTATTGTCAGAAACACCCTCTTTAGCAGGATCGGCTTTCGACAATATTGCTCGTCGTTTGGAAGGGGAAAAAGTTGATTTTCTCGATCTAAATCCCCGTCCCGAAACCTTTTTTAGTCGTCTCCGTAAGTTTTTTAACACTAAAATTCTGTAATCTTTCATCACCCATGATCTGTCATAAACCATGATATATACACTTCTCGAACGACTTTTCCCACGCACGTCTGACAACAGTCGCGACGAAGTAAAACGCCGCCTCAAACTGGTTCTCGCGCACGATCGGTCAGAACTCAGTCCAGAAATGGTAGAGTCGATGCGCCGAGAAATTCTAGAGGTGGTGTCTCGGTACGTGGAAATCGATACTACCGAGTCGGAGTTTTCCCTCGCAAGCGACCAACGGGCCACGTCTCTGATTGCAAATCTCCCCATCCGGCGAGTCAGAGTGGAACGTTCACCGGAGTATGTACCCGAAGATGTACCGGAAGATTTAGTGGAAGTTCTTCCCGACACTACGGATTAACAGGGATTGACTTTTTCCTGCTATAATTATTGGCAAAACCATCGACTGATAAAGTCGATCGGCACAGCATGATTGCTCTTTACTCAGATACATAAAAATGATAAATAGTTGTAATTTATATTGACATATCTACAGTTAGCTAATATTATTAAGATTTAAGATCAATTAACTTTTTCCAGCAAAGACTTAAAAAAATCAAGTCCGCGCCTCCCTCACCACTTCTAAAATAAAGAGGAAGATTAAATCATGGCAGTATCTCTGACCAAAGGACAACGAGTATCGCTCGAAAAAATTGCACCAGGGCTCTCAGAAGTATCCATAGGACTAGGATGGGACGTTAAAGCGACAGACACCGGTTTAGATTTTGACCTAGACTCAGCTTTGTTCCTCTTAGGCGCTAATGATAAATTAATTTCTGACAACCACTTCATTTTTTACAACAATCTTACAAGTCCCGATCCCGACAAATCGGTCCACCACATGGGAGACAATCTCACCGGCGCCGGCGAGGGGGATGATGAAGTTATCAAAATCAACCTCAAAAAAGTTCCTAATGATGTCCAAAAAATTCTTGTAACTGTCACCATCCATGAAGCACAGCAACGCCATCAAAATTTTGGTCAGGTGCAAAATGCCTTCGTGCGGATCGTTAATGACCAAACACAACAAGAAGCTGTTCGCTACGACCTTGTAGAAGATTATTCCATAGAAACAGCGCTGATCATGGCTGAACTTTATCGCAAAGACGGCGAATGGCGTCTCAATGCAGTCGGATCAGGTTATCAAGGTGGTTTACAAGCATTACTCGATCGCTATAGTACCTAAAAACTAACAGGTAAAACACATGGGAATTAACCTACAAAAAGGACAGCGGATCTCGCTTTCTAAAGAAGCGCCGGGACTCAAAAAACTGATTTGTGGATTAGGCTGGGATGTGGCAAAACGCTCAGGTGGAGGCTTATTTGGGGCTTTTAGCAATACTCCAGATTATGACCTGGATGCCTCAGTGGTTTGTTTAGGCCAAAATGGCAAACTGAATGACACTGGCAATGTCGTTTATTTTAGTAATCTCTCCCATCGTTCAGGAGCTATTACACACCTAGGTGATAATCTGACAGGTGCGGGAGACGGGGATGATGAGCAAATACTCATCGATTTATCTCGGATTCCTTCAGAAATTGTCAAACTGGTTTTCACAGTGAATATTTACGATTGCATGGCACGTAAGCAAGATTTTGGACAAGTTCAAAATGCCTTTGTGCGTTTAGTTAATCAGTCTAATAATCAAGAACTTGCCAAATACAACCTATCAGGTTCTGAATATCAAGGCATGACAGGGATGCTGATGGCAGAAATCTACAAGCATAATGATGAGTGGAAAATGGCGGCGATCGGTAACGGTGTTAAGGTTAATGGGTTACAGGAAATTGTGAAAACATATTCTTAACAACTCGCTCAATACCTATAGCAATCCTAAATCATTTGTGAATTTCTTACTCCCTCCCCTTACTAAGGGGAGGGTTGGGGTGGGGTAAAAATATTTACGACTCCTGCAAGGATTGCTATAGATGCTTTCTACTTGCTGGAATCAGATACTGAATCAATGTCTCTGTACGATCGCCTAGACTTAACCAAACACAATCGCAAACTAAAACTCCCCCTGTCTCAACGGCTAAACCTGACTAGAGCCCCAAAACTCCGCTGTCAGAGTTGTGGTTCTCGCATTCAGCCTCAGTGGGAGTTTTGCCCTTCCTGTGGGGGTTTTCTCATGGGTAAAGACAGCGATTTTCGCCGTTGCATTTGGGTAGATGTATCAGGAATGGATGTCGCACCCGAAAATAGAGAAACTATTTTTTCCCTATTGATGGATGCCTTCTCCAAACTCTACGGCGCATTTAGAAGCATCAAAGTATTTTTGACCTCCGATCCCCCCGATCGCCAAGAATGGGGCGAAGACTTCACTCATGTTTATATGTTCGCAGATAATCAGCCCGTTGACTATCTCGGCGTGGCTAGTTTCCAGTCTGGAATGGTGACAGATCGGGCGATTATTCGGATTGACCAAGTATTCTATGCTTCTTACAATGCTAGCCTTAATGTCAATCAACTATCTAACTTAATTGCAAATACCATTGCCCATGAAATAGGACATACACTAGGACTAGATCATTCTGCACTTCCGACCGATGTCATGCACAATGGACTCGTTCATACTGTTCATAGCTTAATGCCTCCCTCATTTCATGGAGAGCAAATAAACTCAATGAACAATGCTATTCGCAAATATCAAGCCTTGAAGAATTGATTGACTTGAACTAGGAAGAATAGCTGCATTTAGAGGTCGAACTCCCCAGGATTGATGCCGACAGCATGACAAGCTTCTTTGACAACTTTTTTTTCATCGCTGTCAAAATTACCATCTGCACCACCGATAATAATGCCAATTTGGATAACTGCACGACCTTGATCTAGTTTTTTATTGAGTTTTGATATGGCTTGAATTGCCTCAACTTTACCAAAATCAAAGTCTTGTGATAGCTTTTCACAATAGAAGTCAAATTTTTGTTTCAAATCCGAGGCTGGAAAAATTTTGAGTGTTTCGTTTGAAACTATTAAAGCTGTCGTTTTTTGTCTTTCAGCGGGATTGATACTACCATCAGCAGAAGCAATCAATGCACATATTGCCATTGATGCTTCGGCAAAATCATTATTCTTAAACTTAGAAATATTGGTTTGCAGAGAATTGTTAATTTGTGATACGTTTTGTTTTAATTGCTCCCAGAAACTCATTTTTTCTCCTGTGTGGTGAATTTAGATGTGATGTCCATAGTCTATCATGTTTCATAAATTTACTGCACTTTTTAGATAGCTTTTGTAGGGACATGGCATTGCCGTCTCCTCTTGTAGGGACACGGATTGTAGGGACACGGCATTGCCGTCTCCTCTTGTAGGGACACGGCATTGCCGTCTCCTTAATAATTAATCGCTCTTTCTAGCGGTGATTGTAACTGAATTTCCAAAGGTCGATCGGACCGAATCTCTAGACCAGGAAAATCATTTTTTACTAACATCTTTTCGCCGATTTCAGCAGTCGCCCTTGGCCAGAGTATCCAACGACTTCCTTGAGTAAGAGTGTTTAAACTTGCCGGCTCTTTGATATCATGCTGAGTTAGCCAAATAATCGGCAGTTTGGGCCGTTCCTCAACAACATCTTCCCCTGCGTTTACTGCTGCTAAAGTTTCCAAAACTACTCGGTTCCCCGATACGATTCCAGTTCCCGTAGTCCAAAGTTTGACGTTTAACAAACGCTTGCTAGCATAGAAGTAAAGAGATGCAGCCACTGTCACGGCTTGTTCAAATTCCTTTGGTTCCCAGGTGGCACCGCTGTCGAGAGCAATAATAATTTCTTGACCGCCGGCTGCAACTTCCAACTCCCGCACCCTCAGTTCCCCGTAGCGGGCGCTGGTGCGCCAGTGAATCAGTCTGGTGGGGTCTCCGTGTCGGTAGGGTCTGAGGTTACGGGTGAGGCCTTCTGTAGCATTTTGCGATCTCCTGCGATCGTACAATTGCGGACTGTCTTCTTGACCAATGCGATCGATCAAAGGACAAGTGTTCAACGGCAAAACCTGGGGGTAAACCACCGCTACCGCCTTCACCGGCTGGCTGCGTCGGCACCAAAATAACCCCAAAGGTGCTGCTGTTCTCAAGTACACCTCCTGCCAGCGATAAACGCCCCGCCGCTGGACTTCCAGGTAGTATGTATCCGTGTAAATACTGTGGGCTGCTATAACTTCGATCGGGCGAACAACCACTTTTCCCAGTACAAATGGCAAGATGTCCACCACTTGCAACAGGGTTTTAGGTTCGTGGGAGCGATTTTCGATTTCTAGTTCGATCGTAATTTGGTCGCCCACACTCACAGGCTCGATCGCACGACGGCGAACTTCCAACGAATGGAGCGATCGAGTCGATAAAAACGCCGCTATTCCCAACAGCGCCAAACTCCCACCGCTGAGCGCATACAACCACCCAGACATTGTATTAGTAGCAGCTCCAAAAAAGAAAACAGTCAACCCGATCAACACCCAGCCCGTATGAGCGGGCGTTACAGCGCGAGTTTCTAGCCAGTCGGCAATGTTGTGACCGATGTTCATAGCAGCAGATATTAGCGATTAGATTGGAAATCGGCTATTTTTAGCAAAAAAACCTACACTCAATGGAGACAAAAAAATGAACCCATTAGACAATCCTACACCCGTTCGACCAGACGCTCAAGCCCGCCGTACACCCCCACCCCCACCGCCCTTGGCAGCCCATCCAGCGCCACCCCCAGCGCCTTCTGCACCCGCAGCCCCGCGACAGCCAGAAGGACCCCTAAATACGATCGAGCAAATGGTCAGAGATGCCCATAGCGTCAGCGCTTCCGACATTCACATTCGAGTCGGCCAAGTACCTCGATTTCGGATTCGAGGCGTGATGCAACTAGCAACGAATCATGTCAAAGTAACCCCAGAAATTTTTGAACAATACTTGGCAGAAATGTTCTCTCCTGAACAACGAAAACAATTCGTAAATACCAAAGAATTAGACGCAGCAATTTTTTATCCAGGCTTCGTGCGGTGTCGGGTAAACTGTTTTGATTCTCTCAGTGGCGGTGCCATAGTATTACGTTTGATCAATCTGGAAATACCGACTATCGACTCCATGCGATTGCCAGAAGTGCTCAAAAGTATCATCCTGCGATCGCAAGGTTTAATCTTAGTTACAGGGCCGACCGGTTCGGGAAAATCGACAACAGTGGCAGCCATGATTGATCACCTCAATCAGATGGAGCAAAAGCACGTAGTAACCATCGAAGACCCGATCGAATTCATTCACCCTTCTAAGAAATGCTTGGTTAGTCAGCGGGAAGTAGGCTTGCATACCCACGAATTTGGGCAAGCATTGCGGGCTGTCTTGCGGGAAGATCCAGATGTTATTCTGATTGGCGAAATGCGCGATCGCGTTACCATCAATACAGCCTTACAAGCAGCTCAAACTGGTCACTTAGTATTAGGAACTCTGCACACACGCAGCGCCATCAATGCTATCAACCGATTATTGAATATGTATCCCCCCGAAGAACAGCAGGCGATGCGGATTCAAATTTGTGACTCTTTAGTAGCAGTAATTGCCCAACTTCTGTTGCCAACAGTTGACAATCGTCGCGTCGCAGTCCACGACATTTTGATAAATACACCTGCGATGAATGATTACTTGATGAAAGGTGCTGATGACGAAGCTTTCCGGTTAATGGAACATGATACTTACGAAGGAATGCAGATTATCAACCAAGCTCTTTATGCACTTGTACTTGAGGGCAGAGTTACGATCGAAGAAGCAGCAAAAACTTCCCCCGAAGCAACCGATTTAGACCGTCGCTTGCGGACAGGAGGCTACGATGTTGCTGACGCTCGCGGCTTTGAGGGTAGTAAAAAAGAACGCCGCGTTACTTCTAGGTAACATAAAATTGTAGGGGCAAACCCGTGGTTGCCCCCATATATCCATAAGATTTAATATTAAGTTTGTTTAATAACCGCCTGACTTTACATTAACTTTAAAATTTGAGCTAAAATCCTATGTTATTGCAAAGAAATGGTAAAGATATGTTGTGAGTCTTGCCAGGCTCTAGCCACTTAAGATTATAGTTGTGATAAGATTTTTTTTGTAGAAAAGTTTCCGATAAAGTATATTTTAAAATCAAAGGAGCCCAAAAAGTGAAGACTGCATCTAACCCCTCAGAAGTATTTAGCAAAGCCGAAATAATCGATCGCATCCAACAGCTAGTTCCCCCAGGCTCTCCCGAACCGAAAGACTCTGAAATCCTTGCTACTCTTCAAACTTTGACCGCACAGTTAATTGCAGCCTATCAAGCCGACGGACAATTAGAAAGCGAACCTTTTGACGACGTGCGCGAGCGCACTGTTCACCTGTACAGCACCGCAGTCAGTAGCAAACTCAAAGGAAAAACCGTCCTAGTAACCGGCGGGGAAGGATGTGTCGGCAATTTCTTAATTGAAAAACTCCTCGAATTAGGTGCAAATCAAATCATTTCCGCCGACAAAGCCCGATGTCAAAACCTAGAAGAAACCCACCCTATTTTTGAGCGAAAAGGCACTGTCACCTTCTATGCTGCCGACATTCGTAACTTTGAAGCCCTCAAACACATATTTGAAGTAGAAAAGCCAGATATTGTCTTTCACCTAGCAGCTCAACGCTCCCCTGGATTAGCTGAAATCCAAATCCGAGAAACAGTTACAAGTAGCTTTTTGGGAACCCAAAATGTCATCCAACTTTGCGAAGAATACGGCATAGAAAATTGTGTCTTTTCTTCCACAGGCAAGACATCCAGATATTTTACCACAGAAGTTTACGCCGCTTCCAAAAAGTTTGCCGAATGGCAATTTGCCAGGGCCGCTCAAACGGGAAATGTCACCTACGGGATGGTTCGCTTTACTCATATGTTAGAAAACAGCTTGTTTTGTGAACAAATGTCCAACAAAGTACACCAAAGTAAGACTGTCAACGTTCACGCTCCCCACCGCTACGTCACTGCTCAAAATTTGGTTGAAGCCGTACATTTATTACTAAACGGACTGGTTTTATCAGTTCTAGGAAAACTTAGATTTCTCACAGTCCGAAATCTCGGTTGGCCCACAGAAACTTTGGAAGTAGCACTTTACAAAATACTTGAATCAGGCAAAAATCTCCCGATCTATTTTCAAGGACTTTTACCAGGCTATGAAGAACCATTTTTCATGGGACAGTTTGACTGGAGCAAACCTACAGAAATTCACCTGCTAATTAATGTTCTCGAAGACCCTTTTAGAATTATTGAGGATTGTGGCGATATAGTGAGTGCAGAAGTAGCTCCTTTTTCTTTACGGGTATTCGATCAACAAGTGTCCCACCTGGAAAGCTTAATTAGCAATCCTGATTTCCCAGAATCCCAAATTAAACAAGTGCTGATAGCCGCCGAAAAAGAAGTGATTGCTTCCTCTTTTGCGTGGAGTTCAGCCCCAGATTTGTTGAAGATTTTGCAGTCAGGAGTCAACCCGAAGAAATTGCAAGGTTACGGAACAGATATCACCGACTACAACGAGATTATTGAGCTACTTGTACAAGGAATATACGGCCGACTTAATGCAGAAGTGTTAGACAATGCTGAAGTTACTGCTGATGAATTTGATGAGTTAATTGAAACTCTGTCAAAAGTGGATTCTATTGGAGTTGAGGTGCAGTATTTGCGATCGGTATCCAAAAATTTTAAAGAATTGAAACAATTACCAAAGTTGATTCAAAAACAATCAGACTCTTTTGTTCTCCGCGACGCAGCTTAATCAATTGCAGTTTTTGGTAGGGTGCGTCGCTTGCTATATCTTGGATAAAACTTGTAGATTATAGATGGCGACGCACCTTACTTGGAGCGCCAGATTGATTGACATATTGGCAAAATTTACATAATCTGCTACCTTGGATAGCGTGACTCAATCAGTTAACAAGTTTGGTACTATAATTGTGCAAATTAATCACCTAGCGTTCCTATTTATTGATGTCATTCTATTTGCGATCGCCCTAATTCTCCTAATTCCCGTCGCAGTTCTATTTCTAGAATGCACCGCAGCCTTATTATCGGGGTCAAGCAAAACATCCGAAACTAAATCGCCCCGTCCCAAAATAGCCGTTTTAATTCCCGCCTACAACGAAGCAGCAGGCATTGCAGCCACAATATCCACAATATTGCCACAGTTAACACCAGACGATCGCCTGTTAGTCATTGCAGACAACTGTACCGATGCTACAGCAGAAATCGCCCGTAACTGTGGTGCAACTGCGATCGAGCGCCAAGACACAGAACGCAAGGGCAAGGGATACGCCCTAGACTTCGGCCTAGAGTCGATCGCCTCCAACCCCCCAGAAGTAGTAATCATGGTTGACGCAGACTGCATCTGTCAGCCAGGAGCCTTAGAGACATTAGCCAGAGTTGCAGTTACTTCAAAACGGCCAGTCCAAGCAACTTATCTCATGGAACAACCGCCCAATCCTACTCCGAAAGATTCCATTTCAGCCTTAGCATTTCTAGTAAAAAACTTAGTCCGACCCAGCGGATTAAAACAGTTAGGATTCCCATCATTACTAACAGGAACAGGCATGGCTTTTCCCTGGTCAATCATTCGATCAGTTTCCCTAGCCAGCAGCAATATTGTCGAAGATATGCAAATGAGTCTCGATTTGGCGATCGCCGGATCTCCCACCGTATTCTGTCCCGAAGCCAGAGTCACCGGGTGTTTACCACAACAGCAAGAAGCAGCCAAAACTCAGAGAACCAGATGGGAGCACGGTCACATACAGACATTACTAACTCAAACTCCCCGCCTGACAACAGCATCTGTCCAGCAAAAACGATTTGACTTATTTGCGATCGCCCTAGACTTATCCGTCCCTCCCCTATCACTTTTAGTCGCCATCTGGCTAGCAGCTTTTGCAGCCTCATTACTAGCAGCAACCTTCGGAACATCCCCAATTCCCGCCATCTTGTTAGCAGTACAAGGATTCCTGATTTTAATTTCAATTGTCGGGGCTTGGGCAAAATTTGGGCGTGCCGATATCTCCGGTTCCACGCTATTATCCATACCCTTTTATATCCTCTGGAAAATCCCTTTGTATCTGGGTTTTATCCTGAAGCGACAAACCAAATGGATACGCACAGAACGCGATGCTTAATCATATCAATTCCGGTTACAGAATCATAAAAACGGAGGACACGGCACTGCCGTTTCCTGATTCTTCGACTTAAAAAAAGCTCACCGCTGCACCGGAATTTCGATCGCAAACTCAGTCCCTTCAGCAGGTGCGGAAAAGCACATTAGCTTCCCCTCATGTTTCTCTACCACAATCTGATAACTAATACTCAACCCCAAACCCGTACCTTTGCCCACAGGTTTTGTAGTAAAGAAAGGGTCAAATACCCTCGATCGCACTTCCTCCGTCATGCCTGGACCGTTGTTAGCAATAGAAATTCTCACAAAGTTTTTGTCGCATACCTCAGTCCGAATCTGAATCTTTCGCTCAAAGATTTGAGATAAAGGATTTTCTAATTGAGCCACTTTATCCTGCTGCCCAACTCCTAACTCCACTGCATCAATTGCATTACTCAAAATATTCATAAACACCTGATTTAACCCAGAAGCATAACAATTTACCTTCGGCAGTTCACCATAGTTTTTAATCACATTAATTCCCGTTCCCTCCCCATTCTTTTTCAACTTATGCTGCAAAATCAACAGAGTAGAATCAATCCCAGAGTGAATATCCACAGGTTTCATCTCAGCTTCATCAAGCCTTGAAAAATTCCGCAGCGACAGCACAATATTGCGAACGCGATCGACTCCAACCTGCATCGATTCCAGCATTTTAGGCAAGTCTTCTTGAATAAAACTGAGATCAATATCTTCTGTTTTGGCAATAATATCATGGCTTGGATTCGGGTAAGACTTTTGGTAAATATCGATCAATTCCAGCAAATCTAAGCTATAATCGCTAGCATGAAGAACATTGCCATAAATGAAATTAATCGGATTATTAATTTCGTGAGCAACCCCCGCTACCAACTGCCCCAAAGAAGACATTTTTTCAGTTTGAATTAGTTGAATTTGTGTAGAGCGCAATTCAGACAAGGTAACTTCCAACTGTGTCGCTTTTTCTCTCAACTCTGCCTCCGACTCTCGCAAAGCATCCTGCACTAATATGCGCTCCGTAATGTCCTGTATAGTCCCAAATAACTTAATCACCTTACCAGCATCAAAAATAGCTTGCGCCTTAACAAAAATATATCTGACACTTCCATCAGGGCGTAGTATTCTCAACTCAAATTCACAAGATTTTCCTGACTGAATAATCTGCTCTAATTGCTCTAGCCAAAGCTGTAAGTCATCTGGATGAATCTGCTGTTTATGTTCTAAAACAGTCGGTTCAAGTAGTTGAGGTGCGCGACCAAAAATTCGGAATACTTCCTCAGACCAAGTTAATTTATTTACCTCTAAATCAAATTCCCAGTTACCCAATTGCGCCAGTTTCTGAGCTTCTTGCAGCTTCATTTCTTTAGTTTTTAATTCCTGCGTGCGCTCTTCTACTTTTACCTCCAGCGTCTGCGAATAATCCTCCAACTGTTCCTTCGCAACCGACAAATTAGCAACAAGTAACGCATTTTCTAAAGATATCGCCGCTTGCGAGGAAAGTATTTTTAAAACTTCTAACCTAGTGGTCGAAAATGCTTCCGAAGTTAAATTGTTTTCTACATAAAGAATGCCTACTAGCTGGGTTTGATTCAGAATCGGAATACAAAGCGCCGATCGCACTTTCTGCCTTTTAATATAGGGATCATCTGTAAATAGACCTTGCTTGGCAGCATCATTTAAAACTACATCAGAGTGCGTCCTTTCCACATAATTAATCACAGTTATTGGCAAAACCTCGGCTGGGGCGACTTTAGGACATTGCTCAACTGCAACATCCGAACAATTTACCGATGCCGCTGCTTGAATCACCAATTTTCCTGACACGGGCATCAACAGAAAACCTTTTTGTGCTCCAGCATTCTCGATCGCAATTTTCATTAACTTTTCCAACAATCTGTCCAGCACAATTTCACTAGCGAGTGCCTGAGATGCTTTCAAAACAGTTGTCAAGTCTAATAAACCACTATGACTGCTGATTGAATTAGTATGAGTGCTAATCGTAGTTGACTCTGCACCAGGTTTTGCCGCCGATACAGGGGGTAAAGACATCGGATACTCTGACTCCAAATGTTTGACTTTGGCGGTTGCTCCCCAATAAATATACCCGTAGTAAGCATCTATTAAATAGATGTGAGCTACTTTTTGGCGATCGCGAGCCAGGTAAAATTCTGCCGCTAATTCATTGGCTAACGCTGCTTCATGGATGTATTGATTATTCGAGGCTTCTTTCACCGCGAGATCATAATACATAGCAGCTTTTTCATGTTGCCCCAATACTCGCGCTTTTTCCGCTTCTACCAGATCATATTTATGCTGATAATTTCCCGGAGAATTCACAGCCCAATGCTTCATTTTTTTCTGGAGCGAAGCAACTTTTTTTAAATGTTTTTTCTGTTCGACTTTTGAAGCTGTAGGATACAAAGCTAACAGTGCTAGGGAATAATAAAAATTGTGGATGGGAACATACATCATGCCCATCGCAGCCTCAGAGTAATTTGCTGCTGTCATGGCATTTTCAGCAGATTTAGCATAATCTTTAAATAGATAATTTAGCCATGATTTAGACAAATATACTACAAATAGTACCACATTATTGTGATTTTCTCTTAATGCTGGCAGCATAGTTTCTTCATTAAACTTTTCGCCCGTCAATACGCAAGGAGCGTCGGTTTTACCTTGCAAATTTAAGACAACTTGCGCCCCAACTTGGGCTTTAAAAATCATAAATTCACTCTTATAATTAATCAACATTTGAATATATTGACTCTGCTTAGTCTCCACAGACTCCAGAGGTTCGCCACTCAAAAATATATAATTGCTATAAAAACTAGCACAATAACAAGCATTATTGACATCTCCCGTTTCTAGTCCGCTCTGAATACCCTCAAGTAAACCGATAAGACTTTGCCTGATATGCTCAGACCAGTGACGGATAAAACCATTAAAAATTAGTGAGATTAGAGAGTTATACAAGTTGGTCTGAAATCTCTCTAAAAGTGCCTGAGCCATTTGACCGTATCGGTATCCAGAATCCATATCTCCTAACACTGCACAGTGGATAGTAGCATAGTTTGCATACCCGACACTAGACAGCGGCGCATTCCCGTATTTCAGAGAAAGAGTAACCATTTTAAATACGATCGATGGGAACATATCGGGTGCTACTACAAAAGCAGCCGGGCCCATATTCGTTAAAATCTGTAGAGCCGCAATTTTATTAGGATCAACCATTGACGGTAACTCAGCTAAATCCTCAATCCGTTTGTTTCCCACAGCTATTTTTGTCCGTATTAGCCCCATAAAAATATTGAACTTATTGGGATTTTGAGGAAGATAGACTCCCAGCAGTTTCAAAGCTTCGATACCTATATCTATCGAAGCTTGAGATTGATTTTGATTGAAGTAGAAAACAACTTTTAGCTGGTAAACCTTGACTTTTTCTGGCAAATTTTTAGCGTGTAATATGATAATATCTGATAGCTGGAACGCCCGCTCAAAATCGGTATTTATATAGGAAGATTCCAGCGCTTCGGTATGGAGTTCCATGCTTAAATCATAGTGACTCTGCCAAGCTAGATCTGGCAGAAGTTCTAAACCTGCATTAAAATATTTGAGTGCCGCTTCATAGGCCGCAGAACTCTTAGCCTTCTTGCCAGCTATCAGATTAAAGTTAGCTAGTTCATTTCGCTGTTTCTGATTGGTGATAAATTCCACCCCGATATTGAGTTGGTTGACAATATCAAAGATATTTTCTGCTATCTCCGATGCCGTAGGGGCGGTGCCCCCGTGCCCGCCCTCCAATAACAGAAACCCGATTTTTAAGTGAGTTTGTTTTTTTTGGGAGTCAGGGATCAGAGAATAGGCGGCTTGCTGTACGCGATCGTGCAAAAATCTATAATCAATTGAGCTTCTAGCCTGCTGTATCTGAGATCGATCGAGAATCACAACTTTCCCTTCATCCCCTCGCCCTTGGCCGTCACCTTCTTCAACCATCGAAATTTTGTAAGCATCGCTCATTGGCAGAATTAAACCAGGTTGCAGCGCCTCCCATAAATCAGCCGCCGTTTGCAAGCCGGATCTTCCCCTAACAATTGCCAAATTTGCTAAACTAAAATGGTTGCCCATACAAGCAGCTAACTTTAATACTTGCTGCGTCTCCTCCGGTAATTGTTGAAGATTTCTAGCCACTAATTCAACAACACTATAATCTGCAATTCCAGCGGCTAGAATTTCCCTGATGTCCCACTGCCACGCACCAATAGTAAAGTCAAAAGCTAACAGTTTTTCCGAATGAATAGTTGAGAGTAGTTGAGTTATAAAAAATGGATTTCCGCCAGTCTTATTAAAAATCAACTCTGCCAAGGACGTTAACTTTTCGGTTTCATTACCCAAGGTATCCCGTACTAGCTCAGTAACGCTGCTCAATTCTAAAGATGAGATCATAATCTGACCCACGTGAACACCAGTCTTTTGAATTTTTTCGACTGTTTGAACTAATGGATGAGTCGAATTGACTTCGTTATCTCGATAGGCTCCTATCAGTAAAAAACACCTGCTATCGCGGTCAGCAATCAGTTCCTGAATCAATCTTAAGGAAGCTAAATCTGCCCACTGCAAATCATCTATAAATAGAACTAATGGGTGTTCTATTTGGGCAAACACATTCAAAAATTCTTTGAACAATCGATTAAAGCGATTTTGAGATTCTGTCGGTCCCAATTGGGGAACAGCAGGCTGCGAACCAATTATTAGTTCGACAGAAGGAACGACATCAATAATAACTTCACCGTTATTGCCCAGCTTTGAGAAGAGCTTTTCTTTCCAATTTGCCAACTCGTTTGAGCTAGTTGTTAATAACTGCTGCATCAGTGACTCAAAGGCTTGAGTTATTGCAGCATAAGGAATATCCCGCTTAAACTGGTCAAATTTGCCAGAAATAAAATAACCCCGCTGCCTGACAATTGGTTTATGAACTTCATTGATAACTGAGGTTTTACCGATACCTGAGTAACCGCTCACCAACACCATTTCACTTTTGCCAAAGCTGACTCGATCGAAAGCTGCCATTAAATCAGCGACTTCTTTTGTACGACCGTAGAGTTTTTGGGGTATCATAAATTGACCAGATTTGTCAAGTTTACCCGGAATGAAATTTTCTATTTTGCCCGTAGTTTGTAGTTGAGTTAGACAATTTTCTAGGTCTGCCTTTACTCCAAAGGCACTTTGATATCTGTCTTCGGCATTTTTAGCTAATAGTTTAATAATAATAGATGAAAGCACTAGGGGGACTTGATTGTTTAGTTGATGGGGAGCAACTGGTGTTACGGCAATGTGACTGTGAATTAATTCTAAGGGGTCGGTGGAATTAAAGGGCAACTCTCCTGTCAGCATTTCATAAAATGTGATGCCTAGAGAATACAAGTCTGTTCGGTAATCCAGATCTCGGTTCATCCGACCAGTTTGCTCTGGGGATATATAGGCTAAAGTGCCTTCTAGCACGATGGTATTGCTATTTTGGTAAACTTCTCTAGGTAGGCGTGTTGCCATGCTAAAGTCGGTGATTTTTAGTTGTTTAAAATTAGGGGTAATAATTAGATTTGAGGGTTTAATATCTTTATGAATAATTTGATTTTGATGCAACTCTCCAAGAGTTTGAGCTACTTGAATAGCCAGGGGCAAAAATTTCGGAATTTCAATACTTTTACCCGCGAGATAATGTCTAAGAGATTTACCGCCACAATCTTCTAAGATCAGAGCAAAACAATTTTTATATTTTTCTAAGCTATGGGGTTTGACAATCCCTTCTAGTTCGAGATTTGAGCTAATTGTGTATTCATGTCTCAAGCGGGTAATTTCTTCTATTGTGGGATACTCGCTATTGAGTGTTTTAATGATGACTAACTCTTCATCTGATTCTCTGACTGCGCGATAAATGATGGACTTCACACCAAGTTGAACAACTTCTGTGATTTTGTAACCGGGAAGTGCATTCATGGTTTTTATTCTCTGACTAAGTGTTGGGTTAATGCAGTGATTGATGTCGATCGCACGGTGGACAGACTGTACTTAAGTATTTTTAGCAGCCATTGTACTTTTACAGACATTAAATATTAAGTAATTACCCTGTGTTTTTCGAGGTCAGTAGATGCAAAAAGTTTAAAATGAGTGCAACTGGTTGAAAACAGTACATCTGGTTGGATTTCCCGCTGAATATGTACGTTCTGACACTTCACTATGCTGATAACCACACTATTGTAACAAAGCCGATGATGCCGATCGCGCATATGACTGACAAATCCTGAGAATTCTCAGGTTTAGCTCTAGTTTTGAGCCTTGTCACCAGGTACGAAGGGGAAGCCCAGGGCTTGATAATGCTGGCTTAGGCGATCTAAATCACAGTTAACTGTGATATGAATAACAAAATAATATGATCGATATCACAATTTTCTAGTGATGCAGTTGGTAGTATCTGTTCATAATCAGGTGCATCACAATGGAACAAGTCCTAGCATTAATTGAAAAGAAGAAGCAAGAATTTGCTAAATCTGGGCTGTTTGAGTTTATGCGAGACAAAAGTATAGACCCAAGACAACGCCTAGCTTTCGCTCCCTGCATTGTTCACTTTGCAATGAGTTTCGGTGAATTGAACCAGTCGATCTTCCGAGAAGAACCAACCAACGATCCTCTTCAGGCACTCGTTAACAATCATACTTATGAAGACGATCATCACTGGTTGTGGTTTTTGGAAGATTTGGAAACACTGGGTATTAACGAACCGTTAAAGTTCAGCGATGCTTTGAATTTTATCTGGAATGAACAAATAAAAGCTTCGCGCTTGGTAACATATCAAATTTTTCGATACGCTTTTGGAGCCAGTCCGATC
Source organism: Oscillatoriales bacterium (assembly GCA_043718495.1). Classification (GTDB taxonomy): domain Bacteria; phylum Cyanobacteriota; class Cyanobacteriia; order Cyanobacteriales; family Microcoleaceae; genus Microcoleus. The sequence continues at coordinate 39,396 of JAYSVM010000139.1, forward strand.
ACTAAGCTAGCAATCCTGGAAGCGGTAGAAGCAACGGGTAACGTGTTCTTGTCAGCGACAGCATCAGTTGCCGAAGAAGTCCGATCGACTACTAAAAAGGAGCTTGTTTATTTTGGCCGTTTTCATTTGGATGTGGAAACTGGTCATACTACAGGGCTGCCGGATGTGGAGCAATCCATCAAAAACATACCACTGACTATTGAGAGCCGTCAAGAGGCTTTTGAGATAGTTGAGAATTTGTTTGAAATTTTTACTGAACAGATTGCTGAGCTTCTGGTTTTTGCAAAAAACCATAGCTTTGACCAACCTTTTGCAGAACCCCGCGAGATTTTGCAACCTTTAAAAGCTGCTTAGCTTACGAGATGTAAAGCTTTCAATTTTTAGAACCAGACAGATCTTAGAATTAGACCAAATTCATTACTTAGAAGGAGACGCATCATGTCACAATTTAACAGTAATTCTTCAACGGCGACTGAGAATTTGGATATCGCTCATACTTGGACTGAGAATTTGGATATCGCTCATACTTGGACTGAGAATTTGGATATCGCTCATACTTGGACTGAAAATTTGGATATCGCTCATACTTGGACTGAAAATTTGGATATTTCTCAAAGTTCTCTCATGGCTGAAGATGAGAAACTGACAGTCGGATAAAACTGAGATATTGCACCAATGTCATTAAGGGGATTTTTCGTGGGGTCGGGCGGGTTTATGTAACCTATCTGCAAGCTTTAAAGCTGTTGGCGAACCCGCCCCTACAGCCTCTTGAGAATGATGCAAGATCTCAGATAAAACTGAGTGGGGGAGGGCGGGTTTATAGAACCTGTTTGCAAGCTTTAAGACCCTTGGCGAACCCGCCCCTACAGCTTAAGAGAGAATGGTGCAATATCTTAGATAAAACCTGTGGCAAATAACTATTCAGCCTCGCTAATTCCGAGGCTGAATAGTCCTAGATTTGTCTCGTCAATGTCCAAATTTAGCATCTACTATCCCGAATTGCATATGAGCCATTACGACGTTGTGATTGTGGGCGGAGGCCCTGCTGGTACTACTGCTGGGACTCTGCTCAAGAAATACAATCCAAATCTGAGCGTGCTAATTCTAGAGAAAGAAAAATTTCCTCGCGATCATGTTGGGGAAAGCCAATTACCTCAAATTAGCGATGTGCTTCAAGAAATGGGATGCTGGGATAAAGTAGAAGCAGCGGACTTCCCGATTAAAATTGGTGCTACCTATCGCTGGGGAACCGATCCAAATCCTTGGGATTTTAATTTTATTAAGCCTGAAAACTTTCAAAATGAGCTGCGTCCTGCTAAATTTGAGGGGCAGAGACGGCAAACTGCTTTCCAAGTCGATCGGGCAAAGTATGATGAAATTCTCCTGCGACACGCCGAAGAAATGGGATGCTTGGTCAGAGAGGAAACGGGGGTTGTTAAAGTAGATAGAGATGGCGATCGCATTATTGCTCTACATTTGCGATCGCAGGAACAAATCACCGCCCGTTACTACGTCGACGCTTCTGGCCACATCGGCGTACTGCGCCGAGCTTTGGGAGTAGAAACACACTGTCCGACACGACTACAAAATATCGCTATCTGGGATTACTGGACAAACGCTGAATGGGCTGAGTGTATTGGCGTGGGTGGCACTCGCGTACAGGTAATGAGCTTGAGTCACGGGTGGATTTGGTTCATTCCCTTGGGGCCAACTCGCACCAGTATCGGCTTCATTTGCCCTGCGGAACATTACAAGCAGATGAAAAAGCGACCAGAGGAAATATATGCCGAAGCGCTAAATAGCGAACCTCGCATCAGCAAGTTAATCGCTAATGCTACCAGTACGGGCAACATTGAAACTACAAAAGATTGGTCATTTCTGTCTGATAAAACAGTAGGAGAAAACTGGTTTCTAGTCGGAGAAGCTGCTGGTTTTGCTGACCCAATTTTAGCGGCTGGCATGACTTTGGCTCACACTGGTGCGCGGGAATTGGCTTACACGATTTTGGCGTTAGAGCAAGAGACAAACGATGCTCAATGGCTCAAAACTCAGTACGATGAGAATCAGCGTCGCCGAGTTAAACAGCATATTCGTTTCGCCGATTACTGGTATGCTGCGAATGGTCAATTCACCGATCTACAAGAGTATTCAAGTGAAATTGCGCGAGATTCTGGATTGAATTTAAGCCCGGAAAAAGCTTTTCAGTGGTTAGCTCAAGGTGGATTTACTAATGATATTTTGGGTCAAGCAGTGATTGCTGGAGTTGATTTGACTTCTATCAAGCAGGTGATTCAGCGCTTCTCACAGGAGGAGGCTCCTTGGCTACTTTCTGCTTATAATGTGTTTCAACTAGATTTATTGGATGCCGAAATTGAGTTTGTAGCTGTTTATGATGCGGGTCAAATTAAAAAGATTAAGTGTTATGTGAAGAATGGTCAGCGGTTGCCGGCTACAGGATTATATGGTTTGCTGATTGAGATTTTGAACCGTACTGAGTGCATTGAACAAATTTATCGGCAGTTGGTGTTAGTGTTAAAAGATCGTTTTTCTGTGCAACACGCTCGTGTAGTCCTTCATCAAGCCCTTGGTTGTTTGGAGGTGATGGTGAGTTCTGGTATTGTCAAGGCGATGTTGAATCCGGATTTGTCTAAGTTGAATATTTCTATACCGATGGAAGGTGAGTTAATTCATACTCACAGAGACGCGAGTTAAACTGCTGTCGCAAAGTAAACGGTGCTGTTATATCAATTCCGGTTGCACCGGAATGATAAGGAGACGGCAGTGCCGTTTCCCTACCCCAAAACATCGATCGCCCGATTAACAGTTAGGAAACGGCATTGCCGTTTTCTAACTGTGCGTAATATTAATCCCGAAATTATTGAACAATAAAAATCAGAAGTTGGAAACTTCCAACTTCTGATTTTTTATAACTCCCCGGGTAGGATTTGAACCTACGACCGATCGGTTAACAGCCGATTGCTCTACCGCT
>JAYSVM010000140.1:0-4352 GCA_043718495.1 Oscillatoriales bacterium
ATAGATAAGTACGACTTAAACAAATATTGTGCTGTACTGGCGAGTGAATTTCCGTTTGCCGACGAACTTAACTCTCAAGCAAGACAAGCCAGTGCTGAACGAGCCTGGTCTGCTATCTCCCGATTCTATGATAACTGCAAAAAAGGGATTCCCGGTAAAAAAGGATATCCGCAATTCCAGAAAGATTGTCACTCAGTTGAGTATAAATTAACTGGATGGAAACTAGCAGAAAATCCTGCTTCGCAGGGCTTCGCTAACGGAAGTCAATTAAATTCACCGACAAAAAGGGAATTGGCAAGCTCAAGTTCAAAGGAACACGGGACTTACATTTCTATCAAATTAACCAAATAAAACGGGTGAGATTGGTGAAACGGGCTTCGGGCGTATATGTTCAGTTTTGTGTTGATGTTGACCGAAAAGAAAACATACAACCGAATGGGAACAACATCGGCTTAGACGTTGGGTTGAAGGAATATTACACCGATTCTAATGGGGTAATGGTTGAAAACCCCAAGTTCCTCCGAAAAGGCGAAAAAGTTCTTAAGCGTTGTCAACGTCGAACATCAAGAAAAGTAAAAGGTTCAAAAAACAGAGGTAAAGCTAGACAGATTCTAAGAAAACGCCACCTCAAAATAAGTAGGCAACGTAAAGATCATGCAATCAAACTTGCACGGTGCGTAGTTCAGTCTAACGACTTGATAGCTGTGCGTAGATTTGAGAATTAAAAATATGGTAAAAAATCATTGTTTGGCTAAGTCAATTAACGACGCATCTTGGTATCAGTTCCGTATCTGGCTTGAATATTTTGGAAAAGTATTTGAGAAAGTAACGGTGGCAGTAAATCCGCAGTACACCAGCCAAGAATGCTCTAGTTGTGGTGAAATTGTCAAGAAAACGCTATCTACAAGAACTCACGTTTGTCAGTGTGGTTGTGTGATGGATAGAGATTTGAATGCAGCTAGAAATATCCTCGGTCGAGGATTGGCTACCGTAGGGCATACGGGAAGCTTTGCATTAAATGCAAGCAACGCTTTAAACAGGCTTTCAAAGCAACCAGTTGTCACTTAATAGTCAAAAAAGCCCATAGCCCATCTACTTTCAGTTTTGGGCCACTACCAGCCAGCAAAGACTAAAACAGAGACCATACTCGATCGATCGCATTCTGAGTACAATCAAAAAATCAGGTCAATTGATTAATCAATCGTAGTTGCGATCGAATCGCCAACTGCTGATGAACCAGCCAAAAAATTGTCATCGCCTAAAAGATATAATTATCAAATGACACTAAAAATTCAGCCATCTAAAAATTCTAATCCCCCCAAAGAATCTGTCAAAATACCGTGGTTCGAGCGATTAATGGCCTTGGTAGCCCTAGGAAATTTAAGCCTAGTATTATTTGACATAAGTTATGTTCCCTGGCGAGATTTCTACTTCCGACAACTGCCACTCCTCACCCAAGCCTACGATCCATTCAAAGGAATTAAACCCCACCGAGACACCCAAAAATATCTAGAAAGCTTAGACGAATTAAAAAAACAATTAGTGCAAACTGGTTTACCCTCTCCCCAAATAACCGCTCAATTGCAGGAACTAGATAATCTGAGCGCAAAAATGATCGATGAAGACCCCTTTCGAGTAGCATCAAAAAGCGGTAGCCTCGAAAAAATCAAAGACAGACTTCGGGATCGGATTCCCAACCCACAAGACTCCGCCAAACAATCATTCAAAACCTTCTGGAGCCAAGACTACTTAACCAGACAAGGTTGGGAACAAGAAATCAATTGGTTTGATAGCAAAATCAAGCCATTAATTGCCACCAACTATTACCGTGCGATCGGAGAAAACGGCGAATTCAAAGACGATTTCTGGATAATTGACCTACCATTCATTATCATATTTGCGATCGAATTTCTAGCTCGCACCTACACTATCAGCCGTCGCCACCGCAGCGTCAGTTGGCGAGCAGCTATGCTCTGGCGGTGGTACGACATCCTCCTGCTCCTCCCATTCTGGCGCCTGTTGCGAGTATTACCCGTCACAATACGCATCCACCAAGCCAAAATGCCGGATCTCCAACCCATACGCACCCAAATCAGCCGAGGTTTCGTCGCCAACTTCGCCCAAGAATTAACTGAAGTAGTAGTAATTCAGCTCATCAACCAGATGCAACAATCAATTAGCAGTGGGGAACTAGCAAAGCAACTTTTCCAATCTCAGAAACAGCGATATTTAGATATTAATAATATCAATGAAATAGAGGCGATCGCCACCCATCTAGTCCAAATAACCGTTTATAAAGTCCTCCCCCAACTCCAGCCAGACCTCGAAGCCCTCCTCCGCTACAATATAGAACTATTTCTCAAACAATCCCCCCTCTATCAAGGATTCCAGCAAGTACCCGGATTGGGAAATCTCCCCGCACAGCTAGCAGAGCAATTAGTTGCAGAACTATCAAAATTAGTCACCCTCGGCCCCCAAGATGCCTACGAAGCCTTTAAAATTGCCAGCGAAGACCCCGTAGGTACCAAACTCTCCAGCCAGCTCGTCCAACATTTCGGACAAGCTTTAGGAGCCGAATTGCAACAGCAGCAAACCTGGAAAGAAATACAACTATTGCTGTGCGACTTCCTAGAAGAGTTCAAAATTAACTACATCCAACGGTTGAGCGAGGAAGACTTCGAGAAAATTTTAGAGCAAGCCAAAGAACTGCAACGGATAGCCCCGCGTTAGATGGTCAAATAGCCAGTCTAAAATTGGATATCCTGTAATTAGGAAACCATCCAAGATTTGATTAACAACAAGTAATTAGATGAATACTTTTCGTCTATTTCAGAGCCTTAAAAATCCGAGGTTTGCAAGGCTCTATGCCGCTCAAACGACCAGTCTTTTAGGAGATGCACTCACTTGGGTGGGTTTAGCCCTCCTGGTTTTTGAGTTGGCTGGAAAAAACTCTAGTTTAGTGCTATCGACAGCTTTGACTATGCGGGTTACGGCTTTCGTCTTGCTCTCACCGCTAGCGGGGGCTTTGGCCGATCGCTTCGATCGCAAGAAAATCATGGTCATCACCCACTTAGCGCGGATGTTGATCGTCAGTTTGCTACCATTCGTAACCCAAGTGTGGCAAATCTATGTCCTGATTTTCTCGCTCAACGTCTTCAATGCCTTCTTTACGCCGACATACAAAGCGACAATCCCCTTAGTAACCGGAAAAAACGACTATCCACAGGCGATCGCCCTTTCTAGCGCTACTTACCAATTGCTAAGTGTACTCGGCCCCGGTCTTGCCGGAGCAGTCGCCGCTTTCATCGGAGCAAAGCAGGTTTTCTTCCTGGATGCGATCACCTTTGTGGTTGCAGCAATCCTGATTTTTAGCTTACCCGGTCAGCTTACTGTCGAGTCAAACCAACAGCCGTCAAGGACCGTGGGTAGAACCTTGCAAGATATCAAAGAAGGTACGACTCGTCTGTTAACCGATGCTCCGATTCGTTACGCCCTGGCGATGCAGTTAGTCGCTTCGATCGCCGGAGCGCAAATCCTCGTCAACACGGTAGGCTACGTCCAGGGGACGCTCAAATTGGGAGAGGTGCAGTACGGTTGGGTGATGGCGGCTTTTGGGATCGGTGCGACTATTAGTGCAGTAGCTGTGGGTGCGATCGATACACGCATACCGCGTACAACGCAAGTTCTGATAGGTGCAGCGATCGTCACATTAGCCCTGATGCCTGCCAACTACGTCAGTTTGGCTGGATTGATGGTTCTCTGGGCGATCGCCGGTGCAGGGCAAAACTTAGTGAACTTACCCACCGAAACTTTGATTGCAGAGCGCATCCCAACAGCGTTACAAGGGCGCGTTTATGGCGCACACTTCGCCTGGAGTCACCTGTGGTGGGCCGTCTCCTACCCCCTAGCCGGGTGGTTGGGAACCCAATTTGCTGAGAATGAGTTCCTGTACGGTAGCTTGGTGGGCTTAGGGCTACTGGCGATCGTACAACTCACCCTCAAGCCCCAGCCCCACGAACACGAACACTTGCACTATATGTTGCACGAGCACGAACACGTCCACGACGAACACCATCAGCACTTCCATGAGCCAGCGATGGCTGTGAGCGAATTCCACAACCATTCACACGAACATATCGGTCTCTTCCATTTGCACGCTCACGGTAATGACCAACACCATCGTCATAGCCATTAATGTCGATCGACAGTGGAAACCGCTTTTGACCTCAAACTACACAAACTTTCGTCTCTCTGGCTTGAGACTAAGAGATCGGGGAGTTTTCAAGTCGGCTTGAGCATAATATCAATTCCGGCTGCGCCGGAATGATATAGAGGAGACGGCAGTGCCGTGT
>JAYSVM010000015.1:0-28184 GCA_043718495.1 Oscillatoriales bacterium
GAGCCGAAACTACTAAAAAAATAGAACAGCCAGATACCCGACTTCTTCAAGAAGTCGGGTATCTAAGTTGCCGAATATTCTAATTAACCTTGAGGAGCCGGATCGACGATATACTTGAAAGTAGGTTCTGAGTTCAACGCGGTAGGTTCATCCTTGCCATCACTAGACAAGTTAAAGTAAAGATCCACAGTCGAATCAGGCTGAATATTCCCGAACATCGGATCGGTAAGTTTGCCGATAGATTCGAGAGCTTTCATAAACATTTGAGTGTGAGAAATTTCGCGAGTCAGCAAAAAGTGCAGCGTCTTTTTCGTCCCCGCATCCGGTGCCAGCTTAATCAATGCTTCGTAGGTTTGGCGAGCTCCTGCTTCAGCGGCGATATTAGCGCGTAAATCACGGACAACATCGCCACCTTCGTTGACATAAGCTCCCGTCCAAGCTTGACCTTGGCTATCCAACAAGTGCGGGCCTACACCTCGCACAGCAAACAAAGTGCTCTTATAAGCTTCTGTTTGGTCAACATTTTTGGTGTGAGATTCGATCAGTTTGCCAACCATTTCTAAGTGGCTGAATTCTTCGAGCGCAATATCTTGTAGCATATCCTTAATCTCTGCATCTTCACAGTGAAAAGACTGCACCCAGTATTGCAGAGCTGCTGTCAATTCTCCGGTTGCTCCACCAAACTGTTCTAGCAGCAGTTGGGCAAAACGAGGGTGGGCTTCGTCTACTTTCACCGCTGACATTAATTGTTTTTTATGAAAAAACATGGCTCGATATCTCCACTTAGTTATGTTGTTAAAATCTGAGACATTCAGACTTTAGCTGTGTTCACCTTCATCATCCATTGTGCGATGAGCGATGGCTGAAAACCTCGGTCGTTAGATACATCTGATACTGGCAATTTCTCTGCTTTTAGATATAGTAAAGATTATAAAAATTACTTACTTAGTAGGTAGACAAAATCACAATTGAGCAGTCGCATTATTACTGCACTCGGTTAATTTTGCGGACATAGTATCGAGATGTCGCACCCACTGAACACCGCCTACCCAACTGCGAGATGGCAAATGTCCTGGAGGTGATTTATAGCTGAATTTAAATTGCCCTGAAGCAGTAGTAGAGTTGTATGTCGGCCAGTTTACCCGATCGCAAAATCTGACATAATCTCTCTTAACGCTTTCGTAGATTTGCTTTTGGACGCTGAAGCCAAACCGACCTTGACTGTAGTGTAGCCAAAGGCGATCGACTATCTGCAAATCTTCGCACGGTAATTGGGAAATCGCGCTGATTTCTAGTTGAGTTCCCGCTATCATGGAGAGAGACTGGCACAGGAGCGCCCAAGTTTCTTTATCTGCTTCTTTCCACTTTTTATTTGACAAGTAATCCCGTAATTTTGTATAATCAATACCCTTGGCTGAAATCAAATTAATTTCCAAATTAAAGATCGGATAAAAGCCCAAATTCTCCTGGAAATCACTAGATAATTCTGTTGATAAATCCTGAGATTCAGGAGTTTTTGGCAAATTAAATTTAGCCGATTTAGCGCGATTAATTACATTAGGAATAATCAAGTTTTTCTGGCAGATAGATTTGGGAGTAAGTATATTTAATGCTACATTGATATCTTGCAAAACTTCCACAGCAAAACTGTATCGTTGATTGAGATTATTTTGCAGTAATTTATCTAAGATTTCACCTAACTCACTACTAACAATTGTGCCTTTGGGCAGGAACTCGCGCCACCACCAACGCTCAGTCTTGCAATCATACATATCCAAGGGAGGAACCTGCGTCATCAGGCGAATACAGGTGACACCTAAACTATAAAGATCGCTGGCAGGAAATACTTTCCCTCGCATTTGTTCGGGAGCTAAATAATCTTGGCTACCGATTAAAGTTGCTGGACGAAGTAAGGCTGTATCCGTGAGCACTTTGGCAATGCCGAAGTCGATCAATACTGGTTTGTTATCGGACTGGCGACGGATAATATTTTCTGGTTTGATGTCGCGGTGAATGACGCGATGATCGTGGATGAATTGCAAGACGGGCAATAAGTCTTGCAACAATTGCCAAATCTGATGTTCATTATAGATACACTCATCTAATTCCTGTTTAAGAGTTAGTCCATCAATAAATTCTTGAACTAAATAAATCTGGCTTTCTTGTTCAAAACAGGCTAACAAATTGGGGATTTGGGTGTGATTTCCTAATTCGTCTAAACGGACGGCTTCTTGATGAAATAATTCAACGGCTTTGTTGAAAATGTCTGGATCGCGATCGTAAAATTGAAATTGCTTGACTGCACAGCGGGGCTGGGATGGGATGTCTTCATCGACGGCTAAGAAAGTTTTGCCAAATCCACCTTTACCCAGGGTTTGTATGGGGCGATACCGCTGTCTAAGCAATAGATTAGAACCGCAGTTTACGCAAAGTTTGGCAGTGCTAGAGTTTTGAGGAATTTCACATTTTGGGTTAATACAGTAGCTCATATTGATTTGAGATTTGAGATTTTGGATTTTAGATTTTAAATTAGGGAAATCAGCAAGAGCCAACTATTTATGACTATATTTTAGTGCGTTGACCAAAATTAGGATACTGTTTTGCTGCTGGGTTTGGCTTCATGGAGTCCCGACTGCGGAAAAATTGGGGAGCCACCACGAGCTAAAATTGTGTCAAAGTCATACGGTGCATGAGGTTGGAAGCATGGTGAATTCGTGCGATCGCGCAAAATTCACAAAAATAAAAAAAAAATTGTCAAACCACTAGACCTATGCTAAGGTTAGGTGCTATAGTGAAAAAAACACGGCGAGCGTAGCCAAGTGGTTAAGGCAGTGGTTTGTGGTACCACCATTCGTGGGTTCAATTCCCATCGTTCGCCCTTTTAAGTCTGTGTTACCTGATTCCTAGGTTCTGCCTCGCTTGCGAATAGCTGGTTCCTAGGCTCTGCCTGGGAACCGATGTCCAGAGGCTCTGCCTCGCTTGCTGGGAGAATTGGAGGCGGAGCCTCCGGATCTGCGTTACCAGGCAGAGCCTGGTAACGAGTAACTTTCGATTGTGTTAATATCGTATCGATCGGGGCGACCAATAATTATTGAAAAATAAAGATGCCATCTTTAGTAGCAGAAGATTGGGGATATAAATTTACTGGCAATCGAGCGATTAATAAATTTATTCGCGACGTTGAAGGAGAAGCGGCTTTAGCAAAGTATTGCGATTGGGAATCCAAAGAGCGCGCCGAAGTTTTGATGTCTGATATTGTCAGTAAATCACACAATCTTTTCTACGTGCGTCGCCAACAGGTAAATCAGAGATTTGCCGAAGAAGAAATCTGGGAATTAATCATTGCTACGGATGAAGATGATTTTGAATTACCGGAGTTGTTGCAAAAAGCCGATCGCACTTTACGACTATTAGCTTGTGTACGCTTTGAAGATGGAATTGGTGGTTTAAAGTTACTAGATGCTGGTTTAGTACATCGCTTAAGAGGTAACAAAGACGGGTATGTTTTACCACAAAAATTGCGACTTTTAGGCAATAGTAAAGCAGGTATTCCTCGAAAGTCGATCGCCCGCGTACAACAACTGCCATTTTGGGACGATAGACACATCCCAACTACGGAACAACTCAAAGTTTGGCACACTTTTTTGAAGGTTGAAAAACGGATTGCTGAAGCTCGTCAATTCTGTGTGCCTTTTCGAGGTCATAATTACGGTTCTAGCCTCAAAATCATCACTTTGGAAATTGATTCTCGTTCCGCAACTCTTGATGGCTATGATGAAAATTCCTTAGAATTAGGCGACTTTCGAGAAAGGCTGAAAAAGGCGCGCAATGAAGAAATTACCCTATTTGATTCTGCACCAGGAAGCAGAGGAAACCGAGACGGAGAGAAGTTAGGAAGCATCGCGGAAATTGACTTTGAGCATAGCAAATTACGCATCAAATTAGATCCAGATTTGGCATCACGCATGGCTGGAGATCGATATTTCTTGCCTAAACAAGGATTTTTGTATTTTGAGGCTGCTGGCGACATCAGTCAGATCAGACGCAAAGAACAAGCTTTGAAAATGTTGACAGATGGCCGTGCTCAAAATCCCTATTTGAGCGACTTTTTATTCGATGCAACTCAAGCCAGACTGCCGCAAAAAACTATTAAGTTAGATCGAGAAAACTTATTAAATCGCAATGCTAATGCTGACCAAATTGCTGCTGTAGAAACAGTGCTTTCGGCAAAGGATTTAATTCTGATTCAAGGCCCGCCGGGAACCGGAAAAACTACGGTTATTGCCGAGATTTGCTATCAAATTGCCCGTCTGGGTGGCAAAACGCTGATTGCTTCTCAAGCTAATTTAGCTGTAGACAATGCTTTGAGTCGGTTGGTTCATAATCCGGCGATTCGGGCGTTGCGGAAGGGAAAAGCTCATAAGGTGCAGGAAGAAGGGCAGCCGTTTTTGGAAGAAAATGCGATCGGGACTTGGCTGCAAAATACAGCGACTGATTGCGAACAAAAACTCTTACAGCGGCAGACAAATGTCATATATTTGCGGAAGTTGTTAGCAGAATCCGAACGATTTGCAGCTTACTTTACCGCCGAATCAGAATTTCATAATCAACAAAAACATCTGTATAGTAGCAAGGCAAGTCTTGAGGCTAACTGCAATCACCAAGAAACAGCATACCAAGAAAGTTTGACACAAAAAGACGAAATTGAATCTTTATTTTTGGGTTTAGAAAGTCTCCTGGCTGCACCAAAAGTGGATTGGGAATCTCCAGAAATAACGGAATTTTTGCCCAGACTGAAACCATTTTCAGAAGGCAATATTTTAGTAGAAAACTTTATGGCAAATGTGCGGATTGCCGCCAACAATGCTACTCAAATTGGCTTCAGTCGCCCTGCTTGCGGTGCTTTTGGGATTGCGGTTTGGTTGCGGGAAACTGTAGCACCCCAAATGTCGGAATTTAAGACAGCATTTGATTGTGCTGATGATGTATGTCATGCTATGTCAGGGATTGGGGAGTCGCTGCTGGTGTCGCGGCAGATTTCTGATACTTTGAATCAGCTACAATTGGGCGATCGGCAAAATCAGACAAATCGACACAATTTAGAGCAGAAAATCCAGAATTTGGAACTCCGAAAAGGGGAAATTGCCACGGTTGTTGTCGCCGTTGCCGAATGGATTCAGACAGCCGATACTCAACTTTATGAAGTTGTGAAATCTTGTTTGGAAACGGGAGCGCTGCTGACCGATGAGATGGTAGAATTACCTGTGGGATTGTTGAAAATTGCCCGATCGCTCAAATTGCCGATCGTCCCGCCCAAATGGAAAGTCAGTTTGCCCGATTTAGAGCGGTTGAAAAAGGCAATATCCCATGAAGCCAGCGCAGGTTTTAAGGACATTCAAGGGCAACAATTCCGGTTTAGCGAGTTTTTGCACCTAAATTTGAGTCAAACGCCGATCGTGCTCTCTACGGGCGATCGCACTCAATGGCAACAACTAGCCAAAGACTTTGATGACTACTCCAAAGTCACTTCAAGTCAGCGCAAATTCATCATCGAAAAAGCTCACACTTTGTTAAGCAATATTCAACAAATTTACAGTGCATCTCTACAGCCCAATAACATCCAAAATACCTTAGAACGCCTCGCCAAAGAATTGCTCCATAGCATCCTTGGAAATGCACGAGAATGTATGGTTCCCCTCAAAACCGAAACTGAACAGCAACTACAAAAACAGCACCAGCTATTAGATAGACTCAACTCAAGTTTAAACCAGCCAGAAATATCCGCCCTTCAACATCAAGTAGCAACAGCGCAGCAAGCAACCAATTCAAAAATCGACGAAGTTACTAATTTGTTGCAAGCAATTATCCAACAACCAAACGTACCTGAAAAATTGCGGATTCTCGCCGAACAATATATTGCCCAGAAATCTAATATTTGGGAACAGCCGCAGCAATTCATCAGGCAAGTTGACACTTGGAAAGCAAGTGCAGTACAGCTTGAAAGTTCAATTTCCGAACTAGATACTTTCGGTATTTTGACTATAATTAAAAATAGTCTGCATGAGCATTTATCTCCGCTGCAAATAGCCTCCGAAAAATCGTTACAGCAACTTCAACAACTTCAAAAAGAATTGAGCGAAATCCTAGCTCAACTCGAACAACAACAGCCAATACCAGAGTTGATCATTGAGAGAAAGTGGTGGGAATCAGCATGGCAGAATATCCCCGACAAATCCAAATTAGAAATTCCAACCACGGAATTATTTGCTATAGATTTCCTACGCAAAATCAAGCGCCAATTCAAAAATTGGCAACGGGAATTAGAAGCAGACGAAACCGAACTAAATCGCTCTCAAAACTTCGTTACAGACTGGATAGAAAAACTCCGCAATCCATCAGAAAAAGACCAAAATGATTTAAAGCAAATTTATATAGACAACGCCAACGTTATTGGTATTACCTGCGTACAAGCAGCCAGTTTTGACTTCAGCAAAAACTTTCCCAGTTTTGATGCAGTCATCATTGACGAAGTTAGTAAATGTACTCCTCCAGAGTTATTAATTCCAGCTTTGAAAGGCAAAAAATTAGTATTAGTAGGCGATCATAGACAGTTACCGCCAATGTTCGATCGCAATACCATCGATGATATTGCCGAAGAAATCGGCTGTACCGGAGATGAACTAAGTTTCATCAAAGAATCCCTATTCAAAACTTTGTTTGAAAATGCCAATGACAGCATCAAACAAATGCTGACAACTCAATACAGAATGCACCCGCAAATCATGGGAGCAATCAATCAATTCTATGAGCAAAAACTCAACTGTGGCATTACCGAAGCAGACGAAAAACGCGCTCATAACCTCGCGGGCAAAATCATTCAAGATACCAATCACATCCTTTGGGTTAAGACACCAATTGGACAAGGTTTTGAAGAAGAAAAGAATGGAACTTCGCGCTTGAATGTCAAGGAAGTTGATGCAATTGAACGTTTGTGTCAGCAAATGGAAAGAGCTTGGTACCCCAAGGTTGCTGACGGTGAACCCCCGAAAGAAATTGGAATTATTACATTTTACGGCGCTCAATTGAGGTTAATTCAAGATACAATAGAACCAGAGAAGTTTCCATCTTTGAGCATTCGTACTGGGACTGTTGATATATTTCAAGGCATGGAAAGACCTGTGATTATTGTCAGCACAGTGTGCAATAATAATAGAGGCGATATTGGATTTGCCAAGGAACCAGAACGGGTGAATGTGGCATTTTCCCGCGCTCAAGAATTGTTGGTAGTTGTTGGCTGCCATGATTTGTTCACCCAACAAACAGGTACTGTCGGCAAAATGTATCAGGAAGTTTCAAAAATTGTGCGTTATTTTGGAGGTTTTGTAGATGTTTCTAACGTCATCAACTAAACCAATTGATCCTAATTTAAGTGGGATTGTCCAACAAATTGAGCAACAAAATCCCGGTTTGTCAGTTTTGGCGGCGCGTCAATTCCGCTGTGCAAGGCGGCAAACACCTTTGGAGGTGACAATTAGCGAACCTCGTGAATTCAATGTTCTCGAAGAGTTTATATTACGGGCTTGTATCGAGTTTGTACCTGCACCAACGTTGAAAGAATTGGCTAATTTGCTGGGATTAGACGAGATTTTCGTGAAAACTACGGCAACCACTTTGATTAGTTTGGACATCTTGGAGGTGTCTGAAATGGGCAAAATTGCGTTAGCGAAGCCCTCGAAGAGGATCGCACCGGGAGGACGAGAATTTTGCGATTTAGGTGCTGTTAGTAAGTCGCAAATTCAATCAATTTATGCCATTTCGGATCCATTAAATCAAACTCTTACCTTTAATTTTGATTCTTTACGGACAGAAACGATCGACTTACCTGATTTAGCAGATTTAATATTACTTGAACATCAAATTGCCGACATCACTAATTTAAGTATAACAGAAATCCAGCCATTAATTCAAGATTCTGGTTTAGGAATTCACATCCCAGCCGACGGCAAAATCGTCACAAAGTGTGATGTAGTTGGCGATGATTTGAATATTTGGCAAACAGTTTCAATTTTTGTGTTGCTTGATGCAATCGAAAATCAAACTAAGATTCAAGTACGACAGGGAAAGCAAATATTAGAAACAGCATCAAACTTGTTGAATGAACTCGAATCCCAACAAAAACTTTCATTGAATGACTTGTGCAAATTAACCGCAGAAGATGTGCTCTTGCAAGAAAAAGAAGTGATGGTTGCTAAAAAAGATATAGAAGAGCAAGAATCTAACTCCTTTAAAACTAACAAAAAAGGGTCTGTTCGAGCAAAACGGAAGAGTCGATCGCAAAAAGACCAACTCGAATGACGAATAACAAACAGGTTCGAGTTATAGATTCTGAAACTCAACAGCCGATCGCAACTATTTCTAAAATTAGTATTCTACCGATTGACAATATACCGCCAATTAGGTACGATTAGTATTAATAGAACATTTTTTCAGTCTGAGTTTGCCCAAACTGCGGTACAACAGTATCAGGTTTTGCTAATCGTATACGATCCAACAAATGAGGTAATTGTGCAATGGAAAAACTAACTCAATATCGTCAATACGTTCAGATATTAATGAACCGTTATGTCGCAGATGATATTTCCGATGATGAAGTCGAAGTGCAACTCATTTTAGATATAGAACGAGATCATTATCAATGGATGAATGTCGGCTGGGAACACTTAACCCGGATTTATCAAACCTACATTCACATTGACATTAAAGATGGAAAAATCTGGCTTCAGCAAAATTTGACTGAGCAAAATCCCGCGGAGGAATTAGTTGCAATGGGAGTGCCGAGGGAGGACATTGTTTTGGGATTGCAACCGCCATACAAGCGGCAGTATACCGATTATGGTGTCGCGTAATATTAGTTTTGCTGCAATCGGAATGACAGTTAACAGTTAACATTTAAAAGTCCGCGCAACGCGAGACTGAAGAGTACACGGGTGTTAAGGGATTGACTAGCAAATATCTGCATTACCAAAAACTGCGATCAACCAAAATGCAAATAAATAAAAAACTTTTACTACCAACAATGGGCTGCGGCACTTGGGCTTGGGGCAACAGATTGCTTTGGGGCTACGATGAAAGTATGGACGATGAATTGCAAGCCGTTTTCAATCTTTGTGTTAGTAATGGTGTGACTTTATTTGATACTGGTGATTCTTACGGAACTGGGAAATTAAATGGACGCAGTGAGAAACTTTTGGGGCAGTTTTCTAAACAATACGAAGGTGTAAATAAAGAGAGTATTTGTATTGCGACAAAGCTGGCTGCTTATCCTTGGAGACTGACTCGAAAGTCAATGATATCCGCTGGTAAAGCCTCTGCCGAACGCCTCGGTAATAATATAGATTTGGTGCAAATGCACTGGTCTACTGCTAATTATGCTCCTTGGCAAGAAAGCGCACTTTTAGATGGTTTGGCTGACCTTTATGAGCAAGGATTGGTGAAGGGAGTAGGCTTGTCTAATTACGGGCCAAAACGGTTAAAATGGGTATATAAAAAATTTAGCGATCGCCAAATTCCAATTATTACATTGCAAGTGCAATACTCGCTACTTTCTACCTATCCAGTTACGGAATTGGGATTGAAAGATGTTTGCGACGAATTGGGGATAAAATTAATTGCTTACAGTCCTCTAGCATTGGGATTGCTGACTGGGAAATATTCCGAAAACGGCGTATTGCCTAAAGGTATCCGAGGTTTGGCGTGCAAGCAGATATTGCCCGGAATGCGATCGCTCTTGGAGTGTTTGCGAGAAATAGCAGCATTGAGAAACAAGACTATTTCTCAGGTAGCAATCAACTGGTGTATTTGCAAAGAAACTATGCCGATTCCGGGGGCGAAATCTGCGACCCAGGCGAGGGATAATATTGGTGCTTTGGGTTGGAAATTAGACTGCGGCGAGATTGCAGAATTGGATAAAGCGGCGGCAAGTACAGATAAGAAAATGGTGCAAAATATATTTCAAACTAAGTGATATCAAATCCGGCTGCGCCGGAATGATATAGAGGACACGGCAGTGCCGTTTCCCTACCGCGATCAATTATAGGGACACGGCACTGCCGTGCCGTTTATATCATTCCGATGCCAACGGATTTGATATGATAACTACCTTACAATTACCCATTACCAGTGTCTTGTAACTAGCAACTTGAGTTATTTACAGATTTGGCTAAATTTTCTAGCCTCTTCGGGATGAGAAGCCAAATAATCTTCCAGCCACAAACAACCCCGCCTCATTAAATTATCTAAATCACGCTCTACAAACCACAGTTTCACAGTCTTGTCAATACCAGCAGAAGCAAGTGTTTTGCCATCTGGACTGAAAGTGACACTTGTGACCTGACCGAGATGTCCTTCTAAGGTTTGTATCTGGATACCCTTCTCTACATCCCACAACTTCACCGTGCCTTCACTACCAGCAGAAGCCAGTGTTTTGCCATCTGGACTGAAACTGACGCCTGTGACCCCAATGCCGTCTGCTTCTAGGGTTTTCAGCGGAGTGCCATTGTTGACATTCCACAAGTTTACGGTGCCGGAACTGCTGCTGATGGCGAGAGTCTTGCCATCCGGGCTGAAACTGACACAGGTAGCCGAACCAACCTGGTTCCAAAGGAGTTTCAGTTTCTGGGTGCCATTCTCGACATTCCACAGCTTGACAGTGTGATCGGCACTAGCAGAAGCCAAAATCTTGCCGTCGGGACTGAAACCGACACTCCAAACTTCTTTGCTATGACCTGTGAGGGTTTTGAGTTCAATACCACTTTCGATAGTCCACAGCTTGACAGTGCGATCGGCACTAGCAGAAGCCAGAATCTTGCCGTCGGGGCTGAAACTTATGCCCAAGACACCTTTGCTGTGACCTTTGAGGATTTTCAACAAGCTGCCATTCTCTGCACTCCACAGCGTCACCGTGCCGTCAGCAATGGCAACAGCTAGAATTTTGCCATCTTGACTGAAACCGGCACTCAAGACTCCTTGTTTTTCTTGGCCATTACCTTTGAAGGTTTTCCTTTCAAACCAATTGTCTCCACCAACAGCATCAATATATTCTTGGCCATTATTTTTGAAGGTTTTCAGCAAGCTGCCATTCTGCACATTCCATAGCTTCAGCGTGTCGTCAAGACTCGCAGAGGCTAAAATCTTGCCGTCGGGACTGAAACGGATGGTTCCGATCGCATCCTGATGGCTGGCGAGGGTTTGCAATCTAACATCCTCTAGATTCCACAGCCTTACCGTATTGTCGTTACCAGCAGAGGCGAGGGTCTTGCCGTCCGGGCTAAAACTGACCTCTGCAACCCTAGCGCTATGACCTCTGAGGGTTTCTAACAGGACGCCCTCTAGGTTCTCTACTTGCCAAAGTTTTATCGTGTTGTCTTCACCAGAGGATGCTAGGGTTTTGCCATCGGGACTGAAACTGAGACCGGAAACCCTAGCGTTATGACCGGAGAGAGTTTTTTGTAGCTTGCCATCTTTGACATTCCACAGTTTGACTGTGCCATCCTCGCTGCTGGATGCCAGAACCTTGCCATCGGGACTGAACCTGACGTTTCTGACCCAGTGGCGATGATCCTTGAGGGTTCGCACGGTGTTATCCTCGACGTTCCACAGCTTGACAGTGCGATCGGCACTAGAAGAAGCTAGAGTCTTGCCATCTGGACTAAAAGTAACGCTTAAAACCAAATCGCTATGCCCTCTGAGGGTTTTCAGTTCCGTAGCGCGATTGACATCCCACAGCTTCACCGTGCCGTCATTGTTGGCGGAGGCTAGAATCTTGCCATCCGGACTGAAAGTAACGCTTAAAACCCGGTCGTTATGAGCTTTGATGGTTTTGAGCAGAGTGCCATTAAAGAAGTTCCACAGCTTTACAGTTCCGTCATTGCTAGCGGAGGCTAATATTTTACTGTCAGGGCTGAAACTGAGACTGTGAACACCGTCCTGATGACCGACGAGAGTTTTTCGTAGAGTATGTTTCTCGACATTCCACAGCTTTACTGTGTGATCCTCGCTGGCAGAAGCCAAGGTTTTGCCATCGGGACTAAAAACGACGCCACCAGTATTTCCTTGATGACCAATGATGCGATCGCGCTCTCTAACGCTGTAAACTGCTTGCTGTAGCGCATTAACTACCTGCATCCGCATCCGATCGTCGGTTGAGCCTGATTTTTCTAATTTCTTCAGTCCTCCTGCTGCTTTTAATGCTGACAGCAGTGCCTCAAACGGGTTTGAAATCAAGGATTTTTGTGAGGAGAAACTCTCAAATTCAACTTGCTGTGCTAAAAGTTCCCGTTCTGCTTGCCATACTTTTAATTGGATGACTGCTGCTGCTATTAAGGAGATTGTCAAAATTGCAGAACCAATGCTAACGATGCGCTTGGCACTTCGTTTCGCTTGAGTTAATTCAGTTTTGACTTGCTGTTTCGCTACAGTTAAGGTCTGATTCGCCTTCGCTAAGATCTGACCTTCTTCTTCTTTAACAGCTAAAGCTTGTTGAACTTCTCGCTTATCTAAATCTTGAGATGCTGCCAAGAAGCGGTAATCCAGATAGTTCAAATTTTTATCGATCGACCATTCCAGAGCTTCTTGCAGCGCCTTTCCGCGCAGCAGCCTCGAATCATCCGCAAAATTTGCCGCAGTCCAAGCATTAAAAGTTTCCGCATAAGGCCGCAGCTTTGCTAATTCTTTTTCTACCCATTCGAGATTGAAAACTTCGGCATAAATGCGGTTGTAAACTTTTAATCTTCCCTGCTGTTGCACGACTAAACCTGATAGTCGCAACTCTGTTTGTTCGGGACTGCCATCGGCAATCACCCCCCCCAGCCCCCCCTTGCTAAGGGGGGGAGCAAGAACCGAATTTAGCTCTTCCGTGCTAAGAGAAGATTCCTCAGTATTTAGCCCCCCTTTGCTAAGGGGGGGTTGGGGGGGGTTAGCGGTGCTCAAGGGAGATAAAGCAGCATTTAGCCCCCCCTTAGCAAGGGGGGGTTGGGGGGGGTTCATGGATTCCAAGATTTGCTGGTAAAGCCCCAATAACTGTCCGGCTTTTTGCTGATTTCTTAACAGGCGATCGCGAATTGTCTTCAAATGTTCAGGTTCATCCTGAGACTCCCAATTCTCCACAACCCGCAACCTTATCAACTCCTCAAATCCCTCTGTGCCTCTGCGGCTAACTTTATTTAACTCATTTTCCAACACCAATTTACAGAGCTTTTGCGTCAGAAAAGGTTGTCCGCCCGTCCAATCCAATATCTCAGAAATGACACTTTCAGGATTGGCAACTCGTCCTTGCCAACCGTCAATTAAAGGCTGCACTTCATCAAGTTTAAAACCTTCTAAGTTTATCGCCTTACCAATATTAAAAGGAGTTTGAGTTTTATCCGCAATCAAATCCGAAGGTGTTGCCACTCCTAGCAGCGCAAAAGTCAGTTTGCGGCAGAGAGGATTGTCAACTCTTCGATTGTAAAACCAACGAATTAGAGCAAAAAACTCATCCGCAGAAAAATTCATGCTCAACACTCGATCGATCTCGTCAATAAAAATAACTATATTTTGTGGTATTTCAACTAAAACAATTTCTTCAATAAACAAACTAAACCGCTGAAGAGGTGACAACAAATCACGGCGTTCTCGCCACCAATTCCGCCAATTAATTTTATTACCTAGCTGGCAGCTACTCACCAAAGAATTAATCATTCCCGCATACCATTTTTCGGGAGTGACATCTTCCTTACCAATCCCAGTTAAATCGATACAAGCACAAACAGTACCGACCGCTTGCAGCCGGCGCATCGCCCGCACCCGCAAACTAGATTTGCCCATTTGGCGTGAATTTAAAACATAACAAAACTCACCGGCTTTCAAATTTTTGTAAAAGTCCGAGTCTGCTTGGCGCGTCACGTAACACGACGCATCTGCTGGGAGACTCCCGCCTAGATGATATTCATAGTTAACTGGAGATTCTTTCATCATTGCCTGCACCCAAATCTAGATTAGATTGTACGATCGCAAACCTGATTATGTAGAGATTTACCAAAAAACCTGACTTTTACAGATTTTTAGGACATACGAATCGGGGGTCAGAAACCGGGTTTTTTACGAAAAGACGCCTTGTAGCCGACAGATTAGGTCAAAAACCCGGTTTCTTTGGTCTGATGCCTCAGTCTTGATTTTGATGATGCTTTGTCAGGTTGCACCTGATTTTTCCCTATAAATTCACAACCTGAAGCTATTTATCAGTTCCTATAATACCTGATTTTATCTCCATTGCAGTTCAGGAGTTTTAGCAACAAACTGATAACAAGAAGCGAAAAGGGCAGCAAAAAATATAAATAGCAACCATTACTTCCTAAATAAACCAATTAGTTTTAAACACAAAGGAGAAACTGAAATGGATATCTACGGTACTCAATTCAATGACAACAACACTAATAACAATGGTCAATTTCGCCCATCGCTAGTTGGAACTAATCAAGCTGACAAAATCGATGGCAAAGCAGGAAATGACATATTGTCGGGTCAGGGTGGCAACGACTACCTGAATGGCGGCATTGGCAACGACCAATTGTACGGCGGTGAGGGCAACGACAGCTTGTACGGCGGCCCTGGCAACGACAAGTTGTGGGAGGAGGCTGGCAACAACAACTTGTACGGCGGTAGTGGCAACGACTATCTGGGTGGCGGCAGTAACAACGACAACCTGTACGGCGAGGCTGGCAACGACAACTTGTACGGCGACACTGGCAACGACAACTTGTACGGCGGCATCGGCAACGACATCCTGCAGGGCGCCAGTAACAACGACAAACTGTACGGCGAGGCTGGCAACGATCTATTATTCGGCGGTAGTGGCAACGACTATCTGTGGGGCGGCATCGGCAACGACAGCCTGCGGGGCGAGGATGGGGACGACTATCTGAATGGCGGCACTGGCGACGACAATCTGAATGGCGGCATTGGCAACGACCAATTGTACGGCGGCACTGGCAACGATCAATTGTACGGCGGCATCGGCAACGACTTTCTAAGTGGTGGAAATGGCAACGATGTAATCCGAGGTGGCGAAGGTAAGGACACAATTAATGGCGGTATTGGTAACGACAACCTGGGCGGCGGTAAAGGCAACGACTCGGTGAATGGAGGTAGCGGTGATGATTTGATTTTCGGCGTAGCAGGAACACCGCCTGGCGGGAATCCCGGTTCAGGAGAGCTTGATATCTTAACAGGAGGTGTCGGCAGCGATCGCTTCTATCTTGGCGATCGGTTTGAAGCCTACTACGACGATCGAGGCACAGTTGATTTCGCCGTAATTACCGATTTCACACAACTGGATAACATCGTGCTTAACGGCAAAGCCAACGATTACGTGGTGCAGAATCAAGCTGCATTGGTTCCTAAATTGGGAGGACTTATTCAGGGTACGGGAATTCTCAAGAAGGGCGCTAACGGCACTAATGATTTGATTGGCATCGTGCAAAACATCGTTGGTTTAAACCTGAATAGTTCGGTGTTTAAATTTGTTGATAACGATATTACTCTTTCACTCTAATTTGATCGCAGAAGGCGGGCATAAGGCTCGTCTTGTCTAGGAATTTCATTTCAAAAACTGGCGAAACATTGTATCAATTAGCAAACAAGAAGGAGTAATCAAAATGGCGAGCGCACCTATTCTCAAAGGAGACAAGTACAGCACTAAAAAGGCTGGCAGCATTGATATCAACATCAATATTGACGATGCAGACCAGGCTAGCATCATTAACATCGACATCAATATTGAGGATTCTGAAAAGGTTGGTGTCACTGATGCGGAATATATCCCTGGTGCGGAATATATCGATGACTGGACAAATAGCAATTCGATTTACCGTGACAGCGATGATTCGGAAACTGTCGATCGCATCGACGACGATAGCGATGATTCAGAAACTGTCGATCGCATCGACCGCGATAGCGATGATTCGGAAATTGTCGATGTGATTGAGCGTGATATCGATGATTCGGAAATTGTCGATTTTATTGAAGACTTAACCGATGTTCCTCGGACTGAACCCGATGGCGACCCCAATCCCAATAAACCCCGTTTTATTGAAGACTTAACCGATGTTCCTCGGACTGACCCCGATGATAATTTAATGGTAGAAACACGTCAAGTAATCGCCTCTGACAGCAACTCTACTAACAGCTTGTTCGGCAGCACCGATAAAATTGGTAAATTACCGAATAACAACATAATGGGAACGCCAGAAGATGACGACCTAGTAGGGAAGAATAACGTTGACGATGCAATCTTTGGCTATGCAGGAAACGACGTATTGTCTGGTCTTGGTGGAAATGACTATCTAGATGGTGGGTTTAACAACGACGTTCTCAATGGTGGCGCTGGTAATGACACTTTATATGGCGGCGTTGGCTACGATTATCTAGTTGGTGGCCCTGGTAAAGATCGCCTGATTGGCGGTACTTTAGACGATGCTTTACTTGGCGGTGCAGACAACGACATTCTGTTAGGCGGAAGCGGTAACGATAAACTTACTGGTTACGGCTTTGGGCAAAATGAATTAGATACCCTCACTGGTGGCATTGGAAAGGACACCTTCGTGTTGGGTAACGTAAATAGCGTTTACCACCTCGGAAATGGCCACGCCATAATTACGGACTTTAGTTTAGCTCAAGCTGATAAAATCCAAATCAAAGGCCTTATCAAAGATGGTTACTCGCTTAAGCTTGGCAACTGGGAAGGTGGCAATGCCCAAGATACTGGAATCTTCTACAAGGGTGATTTGATTGGTGTTGTCCAAGACAAAAATATTACCAATCTCAATCCAAATCAGGTGTTCATCTCCGCATCTAAGGCGCTCTAATACCTAATCTTATTACCCAACAACATTACTTGGAGAATCATCATGGATCACAACGTTCAAAACCAAAGCCTTTCAGTTGTAAGGCCTGTAAAATCCATCGTCCTTGCCACCTTGATGGCAGTATCTTTTTTCTCCGCAATAGCAATTTTAGGTAAAACTTCTCAAGTTTTGGCTAACCCCTTAACATCACAGCAGGTTAATCACCTTCAAATTAATGAAGTAATTACTTCCCCATCTTCGATTGTCGGTAACTGGAAAGGAAATCTTTATTCTCAAGGTGATGATGCCTTAACCTCTGTTGAAATGGTTATCAAACAGGGAACAAACCAGCAAGGAACATGGAAATTTATAGGAGAAAAGAATACTCCTTTTGAAAGTGGTGCAGTAGTTGCCTCTGTAGGTGCTAATAATGCAACTTTGGAATTCAAGCAAAAAAACAAAAAACCTAGTTGGTTTTTCAAATGCAAACTTCCAAACAAGACCAACCTTTCTTGCGAACAGGTTAGTAATACATCGACGAAGCTTACTTTGAAAAAAATTTAGCTTAACTCGCGAGAAGCCCTACGTCTCACCTTCCGGTGAGCGTGTTTTCTTTAACCTAAAACGCGGCAGAAATACTCGCGGTACAACTTGCATCGATCGGGAACTCTGGCAGGGGTTTAAACCCCTGCCGATGGAGCGAAAGTCCTCTCAAAGAGGACTGAAGAGTTTTTACTCGTTTACTCGTTAGCAGGCTCTGCCTCGAATTTACCCTTTGCAGGCGAGGTAGAGACTCGAAGAGCGATCGCGAAAATTCAATTTGGTTAAGTTATCTCAACTATAAATTATCAAGGGATCGCAAAATGCACTCGCAAACTACTTACTTTAGATTCTCTCTCTTGTTATCATCTATCCTTTTTATAGGTGTTGCACCTTTCACTTGGATTGCATCCTTGTTTGTACCCGGTCTGTGGAATCAAGGGATTGGAATTTATTCCATATTTGTGGTGGCAATACTCAATTTAGCTATTACTACTGGTTTGGTTTTTTACTATAGGGTGTCTGTCAATTCTCGCGGCATAAAATGTACTACTTTTTGGGGCAAGCTTCATTTTGTAGAATGGTCAACCATTCGTGGTGCAAGGTTTTACAGTGGAATTTTGACATCAGGATTAAAGTTTATCTTAATATCTACAACCAAAGTATCACAAGATTTATGGTTGCCCTTATTGCTCAAGGATCTGTCTCATTTTGAACAGTTGGTTTCAAAATATGCGGGTACAAGTAACCCACTTGTGAATCGGTTACATGAACGAAATACCTCTACTTATTTGTTAAAAGAAGCCGAAGCTAAAATTAAATTTGCGTGGCAAGCAGGAATAGTATCGGGTACTATGACTCTAATATTTGTCTTTTTATCCTTAGCAGGCTACGGCTTTACTGGTCTCATAAACGAATTTTCACTTATAGATGTTTGTCTGGTGTTTGGTCTGTCATTTGGTATTTACAAAAAAAGTAGAATCGCTGCTGTACTCATGCTGGTTTATTTTGCATTGAATCAAGCTTGGATTATAGTCGGACTAAAAAGATTTCCAGGAGTTATATCATGGTTTTTTCTCATCTTATTCTTAGGAGGTGTCCAAGGTACTTTTGCTTATCGCAAACTGTCAAAATCTTAGTTGAGGGTATACTGATATCAGACCATAATATCCTGGCCGGGGCGGGTTTTTGAGATTGTCAATTATTGGCGGGTATTGTTGATGAACCCGCCCCTACAGCAATCGTGGTCAATTGATGCTTTTCAAGCTAAAACGCGGCAGAAATACTCGCGGTACAAATTGCAACGCGGCATGACATAATTGTTTTGCCGCCGCACAAGTCCCATGCTGTGCAATTTGTAAATTTGCATCGAATCTAATTCCACTGGTTCTGCCGAATTCACAACTTTTTTTAAAGCTAATGCTAATTCAGGATTGTGTTGTAATATTTCCAAATGCTTGCGTAAATGACTGCTGTATATTCCCGATTCTGATGCCGCATTTTCTAATAGCTGAGCTAATGAGGTTTTTCCACAGCTAATCTCATACATTGCCAATCTTACTAAATAAGGATGTCCGCCGATCGCACTAATCAACTCTCGCAACTGCGCCTCATCCCAATCCAAGCCGTGAACCGCAGCTAAATCGTGAATTTGCTGGCTCTCAAACTCCAGCAACTCAACGGGAACTCCCGCATTAAACGGAGATTGATTCATGTCCAAAGGAATATAAACTTCGGTAGAATGGGCTATTACCAACCGCAGTTTTTGCCAGATATCGGAAATCTTGGCTTTTTCGTGCCAGCTTCGCAGCATCCCCAGAAAGTCTTCGACTACTTCAGTATAGGGAAATAGGCGATCGACTTCATCCAATCCCAACACCAGAGGCGCTTCTGTTTCTGCCAGCAAATACTCTTCAAAGTAAACCGTACAGTTATCGTTGCTACCCAGAATATCTGTATCCCAATAGTCGTTTAACTTGTTTTCTAATTTTAACTGTCGGCTTACCATCAAGCACAGCCAGCGCAGAAATTTATCCAAATTTGTTAATATCCCTCGATCTGCGGCGCTCAAATCAAGATAAACTGCGTGATATTTATCCCCCTTGGCACGAGCTAAAATTCGGTTCATCAATGAAGTTTTGCCCATCATTTCCGGTGCTTTGATGTGAATCAGAGAACCGGGTTTGATAACTGTTTCGTCGCAGAGTGATTCGATGCTGGAACGTTTTATATAAAAAGGTGAATCTAAAGCTAATGAACCTTCGGGAAAGTGCAAATTTGCCACCGTCGGTAATGTTTGCAAAGGCGGATTTGTGTGAAGAGATTGGCTTGGTTTTGCTTCATCAGATCTCCTCAAAGCTTCTTTGAAATTTTTCTTCGTGATTTTTTCTGCTAAGGCTTCTGAAAGCTTGTGCCACAATTTATTGCCGACATCTTTGTTGAGGTATTCAGCACTGTAGCCATAAGTTTTAGCAATTTCATCGTAACTTTTGCCTTCCCACGAGCCTTGCAGGACTTTCATTTCGATGTCGCTGAGATGTTTGCCGATGTTTTGGGTAAAAATGCGATCGGCAGTTGCTTTGGTTTGATTCCAAGAGAATTCTAATTCTGAGTTCATACCCTTGACCGATAAGTACGCATAACAGATTGTTGCACAAAAATAGCAGTCAGATTTGCTGACCTAAAAATAGCGATACCACCTGATTTTCCCCTATTTTTGTGGCTTGCATACTCGTGTTCGGGAGCGCGACAGCCTTCAATGCCTATTTGCTGCAATGTTTGAGCTACTAATTGTCGCAACCGATGGCTTGCAGCTAAAGAGAGGTTGTTTTCCCTCTAATCCCACAAATTCATCAAAACACGCAGATGACCGAGATCGAGACTGAGAATGTACTGACTTGTGACCGACTTTCGAGTGACTTATTTTGTTAAAATCTAAGTAGTTTTCTGGGGTATGTATAAGGTATGTCACGATCGCTCAAAATTCGCAGCGACTGCATTCAGCAAGCCAAATTAGCCCTCAAGCACAATGGCTTTCACAGTCAAAGAGCTTTTGCTGAAGAATTAGGACTCGCTTTATCAACTCTCAGCAGGTTCCTCACGGGAAAAACCGTTGATTATGCGACTTTTGTGGAAATTTGTGGAAAATTGGCGATCGATTGGCGATCAATCTCTGACTTGGGCGATCGGGTTTTATCCCAGTCTGTAGACGTGGAATCCTCTCCAGCAATTGCCAACAGACACCAAGATTGGGGCGAGGCACCAGATGTCTCGGTTTTCTACGATCGTAGTGACGAATTGACAACTCTAGAACAGTGGATTGTGCAGGATAATTGCCGTTTGGTAGTGTTGCTGGGGATGGGAGGGATTGGTAAAACAGCTTTGGCTGCCAAGCTTGCCCAACAACTGCAATTAGAATTTGAATTTGTGATTTGGCGCAGTCTCCGCAATGCCCCTCCCGTAGAAGAGATACTGGCAGAACTGATTCAATTTCTCTCGAACCAAGACCCCCCCTTAGTAAAAGATGGGGTCTTGCCAACCAACCTGGACGGCAGAATTTTGCGGTTGATAAATTATTTACGCTCCTCGCGCTGTCTGCTAGTTTTGGATAATGCTGAATCAGTTTTGCAAGCAGGCGATGAAGTGCGGCATAGCTACGCCGCGCGTACGGGACGCTTTCGAGAAGGATATGAAGGTTACGGTGAGTTACTCAAATGTGTTGGGGAAACAAATCACCACAGCAGCTTGATATTAACCAGTCGCGAGAAACCACAAGGATTAGCCGCCTTAGAGGGCGAAACACTACCGGTTCGCTGCTTGCAA
Source organism: Oscillatoriales bacterium (assembly GCA_043718495.1). Lineage (GTDB taxonomy): Bacteria > Cyanobacteriota > Cyanobacteriia > Cyanobacteriales > Microcoleaceae > Microcoleus. The sequence goes on from JAYSVM010000015.1 coordinate 21,243, forward strand.
CTAACAGGTTTACCCGAAGTTCAAGGACGAAAAATTTTCTCTGCGAAGGGGTCTTTTACTGGGTCAGAAGATGAATGGGCAAGCGTGATTTCACGCTATGGAGGCAATCCCTTAGCTTTAAAGATAGTAGCTTCAGGGGTAACAGATTTTTTTGATAGCAGTATTTCTCGCTTTTTAGAATTTTTAAAGCAAGGTTCGTTTATTTTTGATGATATCCGCGATTTGTTAGAGCGGCAGTTTCAGCGACTGAGCGATATAGAACAAGAGATTATGTACTGGTTAGCTATCAATCGCGAGCCAGTGTTGTTAGAGGAATTGCAAGAGGATTTTGTCTCTCCCGTATCAGCCAGCGAACTCCTACAGGCACTCGTTTCTTTGCAACGTCGATCGTTGATTGAAAAAAACAACGCTCGATTTACCCAACAACCTGTAGTCATGGAGTACGTGACTCTTCGATTAATTGAGCAGATTTGTGAAGAAATTATTGGGTTCAAGGGTGAATGTTTAAAGGTGGAAACTTCTAATAAATTTGCTAAGTTTCAACCCGATTACCTTCAACTCTTTAGGAGTCACGCTCTGGTTAAAGCTCAAGCCAAAGAATATGTGATTGAGACTCAAATCCGCCTCATTCTTCAACCATTTATTGATAGATTAATTACAAGTTTTAGCGACTCAAAAACTCTAGAAAATTGTCTAGCTCAAATTCTTGAGATGCTACGAGGGAAACCGCCCCTAAAGATTGGATATGCAAATGGAAATATTATCAATCTACTTCGCCAATTACAGGTAGATCTAAGCGGTTATGACTTTTCAAATCTAACGGTTTCGCAAGCCAACCTCCAGGGGATAAACTTGCACAATGTCAATTTCGCTAATTCTGACCTGTGTCAATCGGTTTTTTCTGACATATTGAGTAGTGTTATGTCACTAGCACTGACACCAGATGGCAAATGTGCGGCGACGGCTGATGTAGAGAATAATATTCACCTGTGGGACGTGCAAAAAGGCAAACAACTTTTGACCTTTAAGGGACACACCCACTGGGTAAAATCAGTTGCTTGGAGTCCAGATAGTCAAACCCTAGCGAGTAGTAGTTACGACCACACGGTGAAGCTTTGGGATGTTCGTACTGGCATCTGTCTAAAAACTTATACCGGACATAATATAGTATACTCAGTCGCCTTCAGTCCGGATGGTCAAATTTTAGCGAGTGGTAGTGCCGATCGCACAGTAAATTTGTGGAATGTCACGACTGATAGTTGCGTTAGAACGTTCACCGGACATACGAATGAAATCTATTCAGTCGCCTTTAGTCGGGATGGTCAAATTTTAGCGAGTGCTAGTGCTGACAGCACGGTAAAGTTTTGGGATGTACGCAAGGGCAAGTGCTTTAAGACGATGTACGAACATAGGAATTCGGTCTATGCAGTCGCCTTCAGTCGGGATGGTCAAACCTTAGCGAGTGGAAGTGCTGACTGCACAGTCAGGCTTTGGGATATCCGTGATGGTAAGTGCGTTAAAATTTGCACGGGACATAGCAGTGTAGTCACATCAGTCGCTTTTAGTCCCGATGGTCAAACCGTAGTGAGTGGTAGTTATGACAAAACGGTGAAGTTGTGGGATGTTAGCACGGGTAGCTGTGTCAGAACCTTCATCGGACATAGCGATCGCGTAGAGTCCGTTACCTATGCGCGTACCGCAGGCTACGCCAACAGTCCAGATGGTCAAATAGTAGTGAGTGGTAGTTTTGACCGTACAATTCGGTTTTGGGATTGTCAAACAGGCAAATGTTTCAAAACTCACACCGGATATAACAGTGGTGTATTAGCAGTTCCTTTTAGTCCCTGCGGTAAGTTCTTAGCTAGTGGCAACGTTGACACTACACTGAGGCTGTGGGATGTCAATACTGGCAGTTGCGTGAGAACGTTCACGGGACATACTAAACCAGTCATAGGAGTCGCATTTAGTCCCGATGGTAAAACAATCGCTAGTGGGGGTGCTGATAAAACGCTGAAGTTATGGAATGTCAATACGGGCAAGTGCATAAAAACGTTCGCGGGACATACTGATTGGATATGTGGAGTTGCTTTTAGTCCAGATGGCAAAACTTTAGCCAGTAGCGGTCTTGACCGGAGCATCAGGTTCTGGGATTGTCAAACGGGTCAATGTTTCCGAACTTGTACCGAACCTAGCAATTCCCTATTTTTCCTCTCCATATTTTTCGTCACTTTCAGTCCCAGCAGTAAAACCCTAGCCAGTAGCAGTTTTGACTGTGTAAAACTATGGGATGCCAGCACTGGCAGTTGCTTAAAAACCTTCACTGGACATACAAATGAAGTATCTTGGGTTGCCTTTAGTCCGGATGGTCAAATCGTAGCTAGTGCTAGTGCCGATCGAACGTTGAAGTTGTGGGATGTCAATACTGGTAACTGCATCAAAACATTGACTGGGCATACCAATTGGGTATGGTCAGTTGCCTTTAGCCCAGACGGAAAAACCTTGGTTAGTGGTAGTTGCGATGGAACGGTGAAGCTATGGGATGTCAGCACTGGAAGATGTATCAGAACTCTCACCGGACATACCCGTGAAATCTACGCAGTCAGTTTTAGACCGGATGGTAAAACTGTAGCAAGTGGCTGTGCGGATGAAACGGCAAGGCTGTGGGATGTCAGGACAGGTGAGTGCCTAAAAATACTGAAACCACCCCGACTCTACGAAGGCATGAATATCACTGGGGTTACAGGTTTAACTCAAGCACAGAAAGCGACGCTGATAGCTCTCGGCGCGGTAGAAAATGGGGAATGAATGGGGGCGATCGCGCCTTAGCTATATGATATAGAGGAGACGGCAGTGCCGTTTCCCTACAATAAATATTTAGGCAGAAAGCTGTGTTGCATCTATGATATGGGGGGAGAAGTTCCCAAAAACCCGGTTTCTTCCAAAAGTCGTCGGTTTTGCGACAAATATTTAGGCAGAAACCGGGTTTTTTAGTCTTGGTAAATCAATTCGCACAAAACTTTTCTACGCACCGCACAAATATTTCTACACCCATCCCCAAAGCAGTTTCATCAAAATCAAATCTGGGGTGATGGTGCGGGTAAGCCAAGTTTTTCTCAGGATTTGCGGAACCCAAAAAGAAATAGCAACCGGGAACTTCTTGCAAAAAGAACGACATATCTTCGCCGCCCATTGTTTGACATTCCGGTACGATTCCCTCTGGAGTTTCCACAACCGATTCTGCTACGCTGCGAACTAATTCAGCCATCTTGGCATCGTTGATTGTCGGCGGGTAATAGGAACAATAATCGAACTTGTAAGTTGCGCCGTAACTCTGACAAATTCCGGCAATCACTTGCTCGATTCGCTGCTGAAAATAACCTTGATATGCTGGCTTGAAGTAGCGCACCGTGCCACCAATTTCAGCGGTATCGGCGATGACGTTGTGGGTTTTGCCGGCGTGGAATTTACCGACGGTTACGACTGCGGAGTCGATCGGGTCAATGTTCCGTGATACGATCGACTGCAAGGCATTGACAACTTGGGCTGCAACAACGATCGCATCTACAGTCTGATGTGGCATCGCACCATGCCCGCCTTTGCCCAAAATCGTGCAATCAAAAGTTTCTACAGCCGCCATCAACGCGCCACTGCGAACGCCTACAGTGCCTAAAGGTAGATTGTTCCACAAATGCAAGCCGACGATCGCATCAACATCAGGATTCTGCAAAACTCCCGCTTCAATCATCGGTTTTGCACCGCCTGGGCCTTCTTCCGCTGGCTGGAAGATCATTTTGACAGTACCCGAAAAGCTGTGTTTGTGCTTTGCTAGATAGTATGCCGTACCAAGGGCGATCGCAGTATGACCATCATGGCCACAAGCGTGCATAATTCCTGGATGTTGCGATCGATAATCGACCTCATTTTCCTCTTGAATCGGCAAAGCATCCATATCAGCCCGAATTGCCAAAACTGGCCCAGGTTTGCCACTGTCTATAATTGCCACAATCCCAGTTTTAGCAATACCAATTTGATGTTCAATTCCCCATTCCTGCAACTTTTGCGAAACAAACTCCGCCGTTAAATTCTCCTGAAAACTCAACTCAGGTTTTTGGTGCAAACGCCGTCGCCATTCCACTAACTGCGGCTGCAAACTTCTAATTTCAAGCCGCAATTGAGATAAATCGACAGAAGTTAAGTTCGGTAAAGTAGAAATCATGTTATTGGTTATTTGTTACTTGTGAGGGGCTACAATGCCCCATGCCCCATGCCCCATGCCCGATTCCCCATGCCCGATTCCCCATTGCCGTTATTTTGAATAAACCAAATTAACTCCATGCAACAATCGTTCTAAATCTAATTCTGAAGCAGCTCTAGCTAATTTACTCAAGTCATTTGGATCATCTAAATGTAGCAAAATACCCAAAACAGGTACTTGAGTTAATGACTCAATTAAATCAACTGGAGCCCAATCCGCAATTTCTTGTTCAGAAGCAGCTTGAACACAGTTCAGGATAATGCCTTTGAGCTTGAAGCCGCTTTGTCTGGCGAGAGCTACATTCGCTACAATTTGCCCGATCGCACCCAACCTCACAGGTGCCACCAAAACCCCCCTCAGCCGCCAATCCCTGGCAATGTCAGCCACTGTCAGTTCCCGCGTTACAGGGGAACCCAGCCCTCCCAAAGCCTCAACTAACACAAAATCCTTGCGTTCCTTCAGGCTTTGCAGCGTCGTCCACACCTTTTCTAGTTCAATATGTCTTCCTTCCCGTTCAGCGGCAATCGGGGGTGCTAGAGGCGCGTTGAAGTGTAGCGGGTTGAGTTCTTCGGGGGATTGGTCGAGGGCAAACAAACGGGTGTAGAGTTCCCGATCGCCCGTTCCCGTTTGCAACAGCTTCATAATTCCCAAAGTGCGATCGGAGCAGTACATTTGCCAATAAGCAGCAAGAGCACTCGTTAAAACAGTTTTGCCCGCGTCGGTATCAGTTCCAGTAATTAGCAGTGAGTTCATTGGCAAATAGCTAGTAAGTAATGGGTAATTATCCTCAACCTTAGTCTAGAAGAATTTTCCCAGAAGCCTTCAAAGAGCAGGGGAAGGTTGAGTTGAATTCTCAGTCGGCGCGGGAGTTGGTGCCGGAGTTGATGCCGGAGTTTCAATCGGTGCCGGAGTTGGTGGCGGAGTTTCAACCGGTGCCGGAGTTGGTGGCGGAGTCGGCGCGGGAGTTGGTTTCGGTGGCGGAGTCGGTGCCGGAGTTGGTTTCGGTGGTGGAGTCGGGGCGGGAGTTGGTTTCGGTTCCGGGGTGGGAGTTGGGGTGGGAGTTGGGGTTGGTTCTGGGGTTGGTTCTGGAGATGGTTCTGGAGATGGTTCTGGAATTGGTTCTGGAATTGGTTCTGGGGTTGGTTCTGGGGTTGGTTCTGGGGTTGGTTCTGGGGTTGGTTCTGGAGTCGGTTCTGAAGTCGGTATCGGCGATGGTTCTGGAGTTTGTATCGGCGACGGTTCTGGACTTGGACTTGTGAGTGCTGGTGGAGTCGGAGTTGGCTGTGACCCCTTATTTAGAAATGAACCTACCAAAGCCCAAGAACCGAAGCCAGTCAAGATTACTAAGCCTGCACCAAGCCCGATCGCAGCTACCGGATTATCCCACAAAGACCCACTCCCAGGCTCGATGACTGGATCTGGCTGGTTTTGCGGATGGGAACTTTGGGCGATCGCATCTGGCCGCCTCCCCACAGCCACCGTTGCTACCTGCGAAACATTGGACGACATCGGTGGCTGAGTCGGAGCTACACTTTGAGGGTTAGCATAGGGATTAGTTTGTCCATCCAGTGCTTGAGCCACTTCGCTAACTGACTGATAGCGATCGGCTGGACTCCGGCTCAACATCCGATTTAACACCAAAGCCAAATCCGTACTCACCTGCACTTTCTGCTGCCAATTCCACAGCAGCGTAGTTTGATCGAGCAGTTCCTGGGGTTCTTTCCCCGTCAGCAGCACGATCGCAGTTACAGCTAAAGCATACAGATCGCTGCTAGCGGTTGCTCGTCCACTTTGCAATTGCTCGATCGGTGCGTAACCAATTTTACCCACAGTTGTCGCATGAGCAGTGCCTTCAGGAGACTGCACTTTCGTAGCAAGTTCCTTAACCACTCCAAAGTCAATCAGCACAGGCATTTGGTCATTTTCACGGCGGATAATATTTTCCGGCGAAATGTCACGGTGAATGATGCCACGGGCGTGGATGTGAGCCAACACAGGCAACATTTGGCGGATAAACACCAAAACTTCAGTTTCATTGAATGTGCGGCCAGTTGAAGCGCGATCGAGCAACAATTCTCGATAGGTCATCCCTTCCACATAATCCTGCACCAAAAACAAACGCTCACTCTCCTCAAATATTGCCCGAAACTGCGGAATTTGCGGATGCTGAATTTGATAAAGAATCGCCGCCTCTCTTTGAAACAATTCCTTAGACTTTTCCAAAACATAAGGCCCACTTTGCACCGGAATAAACTCCTTCAGGGCGCAGCGTTCTTGAAACCGTCCCAAATCTTCCACCAAATAAGTCCGGCCAAATCCTCCTTGACCTAAAATATTCAGTAAGCGGTAACGGTTTTGTAGAAGAGTTCCAATAGCAATAGGTGGCTGCATAAATTTAAGTAGACAATGTTAAATAGTTGACCGTTGACTGTTGACTGTTGACCGTTGACCGTTGATTGAAACTGAGATCTTGCACCATTCTCAATTAGCCTTTTATGGACGGGCAGGATGCCCATCCCACAAGAAAATTCACTCTTTGTGGAACGGGCTTCTAGCCCGTTGCTGACACTGGTGCAAGATGTGAGTTGAAACTGAGATCTTGCACCACTCTCAATAAGCCTTTTATGGACGGGCAGGATGCCCATCCCACAAGAAATTCACTCTTTGTGGAACGGGCTTCTAGCCCG
>JAYSVM010000141.1:0-41930 GCA_043718495.1 Oscillatoriales bacterium
TCCGTCTCCTCTGTTTATATCATTCCGATGCAAACGGATTTAATTGGGTTGGGTTCTTATTCTTCAAAAGAATCCAAATCCAGTGCTTTGGAACCTCCGCGTTCTAATTCCAATAAGAGCTTACCTAGTTGTCTCCAAATTAGCCAGCCTGTGAGTATGGTTAGTGGTAAAGATAAAGCGTAAGCGAACAATTTTGGCAGTCCAAAAATCTCTACACCAGAAGCTAAAAATATGCAAATTCCTCCGGCCATTCCCAGGAAGGGTATGAATAATTGCAATCCTTGTAGGTTGGCTAAGGTGCGAGTAGCACGATTTTTTGACCACAGTTTTACTGCTTCTTTGAGGGTTGCTTCAAAGGCTAAGCCGGAGGTCATTCCTGCTAGGAGTCCAGCAGTCATAAAAAAATAGGGAGGTTCTGGAAAGTAATACACGAATAATTCTTTTGGGGTAATTGGGAATGGGGAATGGGGAATGGGGAATGGGGAATGGGGCATTGGGCATTGGGCATTGGAAGTTAAAACTTTCTTTTCTTCCTTCTTCCTTCTTCCTTCTTCCTTCTTCCTTCTTAAAATCGAGTTAGGGCGGCGGCTCCTTCTGTGGAAAATTCTGCTAGTGCGCCTAGAGCAACGTTGAATAGGCGGCTTGGTTGCAGGTCTTCCTTGACTAGATTCCACAGACTGCCAACTTCTGCTGTGTGGATGCGATCGTCTTCAATCAAAGCTAACATTAATTGGCGTCGCAAAAATGAGCCTTCTTCTGATAGCAAGAATTGTAAACCTAGTTGGGCAGTGGGGAGTAGGTCGAAGCTGCTATCGGACCTAGCGATCGCGATCATCTCTTCTAATCTATTCCACTGAAATTTGCCATCCTTGAATAATACCTCAATTAAGCGTCGTCGCAGTGCCGGAGATTCTCCGTTCAACAAACGTTGCGCTACATAAGGATAAGCTACTTCGACTATTTTGAAATCGGGATTTAGCGTCAGGGCTAAACCTTCTTCTGTGACGAGAGAGCGAATAATCAGGGCAAATTTTGCCGGGACTCGGAAAGGATAATCGTACATCAATTCCGAAAACTGGTCTGTAATCGTTTTGAAGTTAAAATCTCCTACTTTTTCGCCGATGATATCACCGAGTACAGATTCTAAAGCCGGGACGATCGGCATAATGTCTGTATTTGGTGACAAAAAGCCAAGTTTTACAAAATCCTTTGCTAATTCTACATAATCTTTGTTGATTAAATGAACGACGGAATCAACCAAATTTTCTTTAATTGGTTCTTCCATTTGATCCATCATCCCAAAATCGATATAAGCCATGCGGCCATCCGCTAGGGCAAACAGATTTCCGGGATGGGGGTCGGCGTGAAAAAATCCGTGTTCTAATAGTTGGCGTAAACCGCTGCGGACTCCTACTTCAATTAAGCTGTTGGTATCCAAACCTGCAGCTTTAACACCTTCCATATCGGTTAGCTTAATGCCGTTAATCCACTCAAGAGTGAGAACACATTTTGAAGTATGTCGCCAGTAAATACTGGGGACTTTTACTGTGGGATCATCGGCAAAATTGGTGGCAAATTTTTCGGCGTTGCGGCCTTCGTTGATGTAGTCGATTTCCTCGAACAATTTGATGCCGAATTCATCGACGATTAAACTGAGGTCGTGGCCGAGATTTAGTGGCAATAATGGCCCTAATAATCCGGCGGCCCACCGCATTAAGTAGAGGTCAAGACTCAAGATTGGGAGCAAGTTTGGTCGCTGAACTTTGACTGCGACTTCTTCTCCGGTGATCAGGCGCGCTTTATACACTTGGCCGAGACTGGCTGCTGCGACTGGTTCTGGGGAGATTTCGCTGTAAGTTTCGCTAATTTCGCGATCGAGTTCTACTCGAATAATCTCAAAAGCTTGGGCTGAGTCAAAGGGCGGCAGTTGATCCTGAAGTTTGATTAGTTCTATGAGAAAGTCTTTGCGGATTAAGTCTGGTCTGGTGGAAAGCGCTTGACCGACTTTAATGAAAGTGGGGCCTAAGCGGGTAAGTATTTGTCGCAGGTGTGCTGCTCGTTCGGGCTGGTGTGCTGCGACTTCGTGTTGCCAACTGTCCCACAGCATTCCGACGACGAAGCCTGCAAAAGACCAAACGACGGAAATGGCTCGCCAGATGGCTTTCCAGGGGCGATTGCGGTAATACTGAGCGATCGCTTGTGGATCGTAGCGTCTAGCCTGAGTGAATTGATACTGACGCACTCGTTTATTTTCCTCTTATTTTATGAAATTTGCGATTAATAGGGCATAGGGCATAGGGCATTGGGCATCGGGCATTGGGCATGGGCAATTAAAACTTTCTTGCCTCTTCTCTCTTCCCTCTTCCTTTTTCCTTCGTAGATCATCTGCCTAAATTTGTTTCTTTTCATTAAATATAGTACATAAAAGTACAAGGGCTCAGTTAAAAAACTTAACTAATTTCGCTGAGCCTGATCTCGGAATTAAGTAGCAAATCCTGCGATCGCACTTTGGTCATAGGTTTCGCTCAGTCTAGACACCGCAGCAAAGCTACTGGATTCGAGCAGCCACAGCTAGGGAATCTTTCAGTGCATAAATCGTGCGCTCTTGTTGATCCCTCAAAATTTCTGGGAACATGGGTAAGGACAAGACTTGGTGGCAAACTTGCTCGGCGACGGGCAACTGACCAGGCTGATAACCCAATGATTTGTAAACTGGTTGCAGGTGCAAGGCTAATGGATAGTAAACCATTGAACCGATGCCAGATTCCTGCAATTTAGCTCGCACTGAGTCGCGGAAATTGCCAGAGGAAGTTGGCTGGTTTGCTGGACTTATGATCCTGATTGTGTATTGGTTCCAGACTCCTTTTGCTTCGGGCAATTCTGTGGGTACGGCAATTCCGGGGACGCGATCGAGAAATTCGCTGTAGAGTTTTGCCCGATCGCCCCTTTGGTCATTCCAAGTGTCGAGATAGCGCAATTTAATGCTGAGAATCACTGCTTGTATGGCATCTAAACGGCTGTTGTAGCCGATTTCTTCGTAAAAGTACCTAGAAGACTGGCCGTGTTCTTTGAGCATTCTCATGGCAGCAGCTAGGGCTGGATCGTTTGTGGTTGCCGCCCCGCCGTCGCCGCAAGCACCTAAATTTTTGGTGGGATAAAAGCTGAAGCAGCCGATATGGCCGATGCTACCGACTTTTTGTGATTGCCATTGGGCGCCGACAGATTGGGCGCAATCTTCGATTACGGCTAAGTTGTGGCGGTTGGCAATGTCCATTAACCGAGTCATATCCATCGGTTGCCCGAAGATGTGGACGGGCATAATTGCTTTAGTTTTTTCGGTAATGGCTGCTTCGATGCGATCGAGATCCATGTTAAATGTCGCAGCATCAATATCGACAAACACTGGAGTTGCACCGACGGCGCTGATGGTTTCAGCCGAAGCAAAAAATGTAAAAGGCGTGGTGATTACTTCATCGCCGGGGCCAATTTTGAGCGCCCGCAAAGCCAAAATTAGGGCATCGGTACCGGAGTTGCAACCAACGCAATCGGAAACGCCGATGTAGTTGGCGAACTCTTGTTCAAAAGTTTTGACAGCGGGGCCACCGATGTAAGCACCAGAGGCGAGGACTTTTTGCACCGCAGCGGCCATCTCGTCGCCAATCTGGGCGTATTGACGGCTTAAGTCGAGGGGGGGAACGTTATTCACTCTTGACACCACAAATTTCAATCATCATAGAAGCAGATTCTTGCAGCAAAACTGTTTTTCAGAAACCTTTATTCAAATATCTTATATTTGGACGTGTGAATAATCACTTGATCGAAAGGGAGTGCCTGTGTTAATTCTGCTAGATTTTACGGATTTGGGTTGGGCTTTGGGGATGGTGGCGATCGCGATCGGGCTTTCGGCGTGGCAGGGATTGGGGCTGGAGGGGTCGATCGCGATCGGGGCGGGGCGCACCTTGATCCAGTTAATCCTAGTCGGCTATGTGCTCGCAGTCATATTTGATCCCGAAGCTAAAAATCCTTGGCTGGTTTTAGGAGTGTTAGCAGTCATGGTGACAACAGCTAGCGTAGTTGCCAGCAACCGAATCAGCAAAAAAATCAAGAACTTATTACCTTTAGTTTCGGGTGCAATTTTGATCAGTACAGCCTTGACTTTGGCCTATACAACTTTGCTAATTTTGCAACCTAAGCCTTGGTACGAACCGCAATACCTGATTCCTTTAGCGGGGATGATTTTGGGCAATGCGATGAATGCAAGTGCGATCGCAGGTGAAAGACTTGTCAGTACAGTTAATAGTAGCCAGTTAGAAATAGAAACTCATTTGAGTTTGGGTTCAACCCCGCAACAAGCAGTCAATCAGTATCGCAAAGATGCAATTAAAGCTGGATTAATCCCGACATTAAATACAATGACAGTCGTCGGAATCGTGACTTTGCCCGGTATGATGACAGGTCAAATGCTCAGCGGTGTTGCTCCTCTCGATGCAGCATCTTACCAGATTTTGATTATGTTTGTGTTAGCACTGGCAACTTTAATCGCAACTTTGCTATTGACTGAGGGATTGTGTCGCAGGTTTTTCAATCAAGATGCACAATTGATAAAATGGTAATTGGGCATTGGGCATGGGGAATTGGGCATTGGGCATTGGGCATGGGGAATTGGGCATTGGGCATTGGGAATGAGGAGACGGCAGTGCCGTTTCCCTACTATGATTAATTGTAGGGATACGGCACTGCCGTCTCCTGGCTGTGAGTAATATTAATTGCGATGCTTATCTTGTGGGGTGGGCTTCTAGCCCGCCCTAGTCATCACTAAGGAGAATAACCATGATTCAAATAGCAGCAACTCAAACGCTAACTTTTGAAGAATTTGCGGAATGGAAACCAGAAGACAGATTTTATGAACTGCACAATGGATGGGTGGTTAAAAAACTACAACCATTAGGAGAACATGAAGAAATTGTCGGTTTTTTAGCCTTAGAGTTAACCATTGAATTTCAAAAACGTAACCTTCCTTACTTCATTCCTAAACAAGCATTAGTTAAGCCACAAAAAGACGAATCAGCTTATTTACCTGACATTCTGATTTTAAATGAAACCAATTTAGCATCAGAACCTCTGTGGGAAAAGTTTTCTACTGTGACTCAAGGAGCATCAATTCCGCTGGTTGTTGAAGTCGTTAGCACGAATTGGCAAGATGACTACATCAAAAAAGTAGGTTAATACGAACTAATTGGGATTCCTGAATACTGGATTGTGGATTATCTTGGTTTGGGTGGCCGCAGATTTATCGGAAATCCTAAGCAACCGACTATTTCGATTTATCTGTTGATTGATGGTGAGTATGAAATTAGTCAATTTCGAGGAGATGATCGGATTGAGTCGCCAACTTTCCCGGAGTTGGATTTGACGGCGCAACAGGTTTTTCAAGCTGGATTGATGGCGGATGAGATTCCTGGGGATACTGATTAGTTTTGAATCAATAGGACTTATTCAAAAAGTGGTTTTACGCGCTACTTATAGCTGTAAGGTGTTTTGGTTCCACTTTTATTCAGCAGATCCAATGATGGGAATTAATCGTTCTTCGATTTCATCAAGATAGGCTGTTAACCCTGTCTGAACACCTTTTTTTCGCAGAATTTCCAGATCCGTGTCTTCCCAACACTGTTGTTCCCGTTCCATCTTGCCACCTGTGAGCTTTTCCACAACTATTTTAGGATTTCTAATGCGATCGGGTTCTGTCAATGAATTAGAGCGTAATCTGTGTGATTCTTCGCAAGGATTAAATGTCAATTCGGTCGTGATATCTTTAAGGATTTGTACTTCCTCTTGATTGGATGGAACAAACCCATTCAAAACCCAGGCTTCCCGCATTCTGTCGGCTGTACCAATAATAATTGCTAATTTTGGTTGTCGATCAATGTTCTCTAAACGTACTTGCTCGATATGTTCTTTTCGCTGAGGTTGATTGTCTAAATCACGCATCAAAATAACTGCTTTAATATCTCTTTTTTGTTTGTATTGTAGAAAACTGATTAACTTGATGATTTTATTAGCTGATTGACCATCACTTTTGAATTTTCCATTGGATCTGATAGTAGGAAACTTGAATTTATCGGAAAGACGTTTAGTTATATCATCAATATTTTTCCAGCAAGAATTCTCTGTACCAGCTTCTAAACCACTCCATTGAAATAGATGTTGCAGCATCTCAGGGTCTAACCAATCAATTTTTTGCACTAAAACGCGATCGGCTAATTTAGTAGCGGTTCGTGCGTCTGCACTACTTTCGACAATCACCACAAACTCAATCATTGATTTCTCCTGCAACCACCCAATCTTCTCCCTCCGCATCCCAGAATTCTCCGGTGGTCAAAGTTTGTTTTGCCCATTCTACATCAGGATGTTCATCTAATCTTTTGCAACGAGTAACACCAGAGTTATTGTTACTTAATACATGAACTTGAGACGGAGTAAGTTCATCGACAATGTAAGGAGAATGGGTGGAAAAAATAATTTGCAGGTTGTTGTTTTGTTGAATAATTTCTTTGAAAACAGCGATTAATTCTCGTTGTGCTTTTGGATGAAGTCCCTGTTCGACATCATCTAGTAATACTAAATTAGGTTGAGTTGGATTTATCAAAACAGTCAGTAATCCGAGGGCGAGCATTGTTCCTTCGCTAATCGCATGGGCTGGAATACGCTTACCAGTATTCATGTCTAGGACAACTTCTTGCCCTGTCATTTCCTGACTTTCTTCGTAGGAGATAGATTTGCCATCGACTTCGATTAAACGTTGGCGATTTACCATAACCTTAGCTCGTTTTACGCCGACTTCGCGTACACCTGGTACAATCCGTTTCAACATTTCTTGTAAAGATTGAAACTTATCTGGAGCTTCGTCACGAAGATAGTCTAAGGTAGGTGCTAAGCCTGAACCATCGAACTCAACTCGCGGAATGATTGCATCGCTATAAGCTGCTTTAGCAAGATTAGTGGCTACTAGCTTAAGATGAACTGCGTTTTTTAAAGATTGCTGAATTGGCTCTTCTGTAGTGATTAAGGAAGTTTCAGACATTACTTTCCTATATTCCTGGTTTTTATCAGCCTTCCATAATGCTCTAGGATACCAAGAATGATTAACTCTTTGTCTCCATTCATAAGAAGCTTCCCAATCATTTCGATCTGGGTTTTTCCAAAAACCACTTACAGTAACAGACATATTATTTTGCCCAATTGTTGTAAGAAATTCAGGCGCTCTTTCATTCTGAAAAATATTTGCAAATGGTGAATTAGTAAGCTGACTGAGATAATGCAATGCTTGCAAAACCGATGTTTTACCAGAACTGTTTTGTCCTACGAGCGCGTGTATGCGTGAATTATCAAAATTTAGTTCTGTATTATTATGACTTTTGAAGTTATGAAGTTTGACCTTTTCTAGCATTTGATTGCTAACATCCTTTTACAAGGTTATTGACAGGATTTACGATCGCATATTTTGACTTTGCGTGGCACTTGGTGGGTTAGCTGCGGTTAAATACTTGCCGATTAGTGGCTTAAATTAATCGCCGCATCAAACCCACCCTACAATATGTTCAAATCCCGGCTAGTTTGGCGTTTGAGTGGCAATTCGCTTCCCTTCACTATCGTAAACCTGCATGGGAATTTTGGCGTTATCTGCGATCGCCTCCAAGGCCTTTTGCAGAGTTTCAACGTGCTTTTCTACAGCTTGGCGAGTCTTGGTAGCATTGTTCTTGTCGGCTTGGATCACAGTTTTTTGCAGTTTCTGCATATAATCTGGAGTCATCTGCACCGCAATCAAATCTTTGCTAACAGTATAGTCGCAAATCTTGGGATTTCCCTTGCAAGTTTTATCTAAATCAGTGCGGGCTTTTTGCAGAGTCCTTTGTTCCTCTAACTTAACTTCTGCTTGCTGCAAATAAGTTCGATAGGAAGGCATCAGCGACTTGGTTTTTGAGTAATAAGCAGTTGTGCTAGGAACTTTTTCGGCGGAGCTCAAAGCTCTACGCCAGTGTTCTGATGCTTGAAACCAGGCATTTCGCTCTTCAAAAATTCTGGCTTGAGCAGCTATTGTCACTGCTTGAGTATAGGCTTCTTCGGCAGTTGCTTCAAGAGTTTTGCGATCGCGCGCTTGTGAAAGTTTGCTTTCATATTTAGGAACCAGCAGTTTAGCTTGTTGATAAGATTCCGTACTACTGGGAATTTCTGATAGTGTTTCCAGGGATTTTTGCAAATTTGCTTCTACCTTATCCCAGCTTTCAGCTTTCTCAGCAATTATAGCACGAGCTTCTGCTACTTCGGCTGTACTTTTTGCCGATCGCAATTTCTTTTCAGCTTTCGTTTCTGTGGTTAACTGCCGATTTCCACGGGCTAGTTTTGCCTGATATTCCTTTAACTTTTTCTGAGCAAAGGGATGAGCTGTGCTGTTTTGGGGGATTTCTTTGAGTTTGCCGATCGCACTTTGCCACAGAGATTGCGCTTCCTGCCAATTCTGAGCAGCATGAGGCGGATTTTCGGTTGTTTCGGTTGCTGATACCGCCAGCCTCGCAGCATCCACTGCAAAGGTTAAATTCTGACTTTCCCTCCGGTATTTGTCGAGTTCATCTTCAGCTTTGCCATGATGAATTGACCAAAAGGGAATAGGTGTTAAAAGCGCGATCGCCTGTTTTAACTGTGCTTGCGCTGCTTCTGGACTACTAGCAACTTTTGAGGTCTTAAGCGTCCTTGCCGAATTATCACTCAACTGTTTAGCATCAGCAAGTACAGTACATTGACCGATGACACAAGGGCGACTCAGCAGGTAATAAATGCCTCCGAAAACTCCGATCGCCAAACTAGCAATTCCCGCTACAGCCAAGCCCAAAAACGGTGACTGTTTTGGCTTGGGGGCAACTGTCACTGGTTCCATATCCAGCGGATCGAAGGGATTTTCAGCAATATCTGTGGGTATTGATGAGACTTGAAAGGCGATCGGTTCCGCATCGTTGGAAGTATCCCATACATCGGGAAAAGCTTCCTCAAACCCTGGATCGGTCGCATCTGTTTCTAATGGCAACTCAGGCACTGCATCCAGTATATTTGCTAGATTTGATGCCTTAACTTCTGTTACTTCTGCGGAAATTTCTTCAGTTTTTTTCCCAACTTCCACTGTTCTTGTCCTTGACAAAACAGGGTGATTCATGGTGAAAGAATGGAACGCATAGGGTTGTTTTTGCCCAGTAATTTTCAGGCAAAGTCCAATCTGTTGAATAGATTCTGGTTCCAACTCCAGAATTGCGGCCTCTAGAACCGTAAAAGTTTGTTGAGCTTTGAGAACCAAACTGCGAGGGTGTTCTCCAACTACCGTTAAAGATCCTTCTTGAAAGTCGCAACTTAAATAAAGTGGCAAATTTTTAAAGCCGGCTGCTTGCAAGTGCTTCTGCAAATCTACTTCGAGAATTTGTGCTCTACTTTGTCGTGCTGCTACTTTCATAATCCTTATTGGTAATTGGTAATTGGTAATCGGGAATTGGGCATACTCTAAAGAACATCCAAACCATTATGTAGTAAGTCATTCCCAATTCTTGAATCGAAAATCAAAAATCGAAAATCGAAAATTGTATTATCCTAATCCCAACTCGCGCTTGAGCAAATTAATCGACTTAGCACCGATATAATTTTCGCTACATATCAGTTGTGGGGGACGAATAATATCCTCTCTGGCCGCATTGATGGCAGCTTTTACTGTAGCAAAACTCGGTTGATCGCAAAAGATGGTTCTAGCCGATCGCACGATCGAGTTAATTTTGTAGCTATCGGATATCAGCGCCGTCATCACCAGCAAATCCTCACCCCGGAAACTGTGAATGATCACTTCAGTCGATCGCAACATACCAGGGCTGAGACTAACTAAACCCAAATAACTGTCTTTCGGCAAATCCCCCACCAACTTAATCTCCTGAACATAATCATAGATGTCCACGGGAATAACTCGCACAGAACGAGGTGCCGCGATCAACTCAGCCTGTCCGATAAAATACCGACTTGTGATCACGGTTCCCGAAGAGATTTGATCCAGAAAAGTAGCCAACTCTTCCATTGGTACCAACTGAATCGGGATTCGCAAAGCTTGTTCGAGTTCTCTCGCCATCAACTCTCCCACGCCGATGTCTTCAGTCGGGGCTGTGACGACCACTCGTGCGCTGCACCGAAGCCGCCAGTCAATTTCGGCCAAAAATAAGTCCCTCGCTTGGTTGAGCGTACAGCCATGTCCCAGCATTTGGTCAAGACTTTCTTGTACTATTTTGTTTGCCAGAGGATATTCATCCAGGATGGGAGATTTGAGTTTACTCCCACCTTCGTGGCCTTGAGCACGCACGTAAATGCCCGATCCGGCTTGAGCTTCCACGAGTCCAGTGTTTTCTAGCTGTCGGTAGACTTTACTGATCGTGTTGCGATGCAAACCCGTCTGCATAGCCAATTGTCTGGTACTGGGTAAGCGGTGCCCAGGCGGAAATTGTCGCGAGGCGATCGCAAATCTGATTTGATTGAACAGTTGCGTGGATGCTGGAATATCACTATCTGTTTGAATATGAAATTGAACCATATTAAAGGATCCGAGAACTTCTACTTAGTATTTTTATGTATGTCAAGTACCGCGCATATTATGCCTCGGATATCTCTCCCTATAGCATAATCTGATTTTGCGCTAACTTGATGTTTTCCTCCCTATCAGCAGATAAGTCCGCATTTGCCCCTTACCTTTAATTTCGATCTCGCCGCGATCTTCAAATTCATATTTATCCCGCAGCAAATCGTAAGTATAGTGGCTAACTTGAATCCGACCTGGTATACCATGAGATTCCATGCGACTAGCTGTATTCACTGCATTTCCCCACAAATCGTAAATAAATTTTTTAGTACCGATTACCCCCGCTACCACCGGGCCACTATTAATCCCAATGCGGAGATCAAAGTTCGAGTCTAGCTTCACATTTAATTCCTTAATTGCTGCTAGCATATCCAGTGCCATTTCGGCGATCGCCTCAGCATGATCTGGCCGTTCAATCGGAATACCACCTGCTACCATATAAGCATCCCCGATCGTCTTAATTTTTTCTAAACCGTGCTTTTGAGTCAATTCATCGAAAATTGAGAAAATCTCATTGAGCAAATACACCAACTTAGTCGCCGACATCGTGGTAGAAATTTGAGTAAAATTCACCAAATCAGCAAACAGAATTGTTGCTTTTTCAAACTTATCTGCAATAACCCCAGGTTCGTGCTTCAACCGATCTGCGATCGCCTCTGGTAGAATATTTAGCAATAAACTCTCAGTTTTTTTCTGTTCTTTTTTGAGGGCAGATTCAATCCGCTTACGTTTGGTGATGTCATGAAAAAACACAGAAATGCCATCATGGGAAGGAAAAGCCCTGACTTCCAACCAAAGTTTTAGATGACGATAATATTTTTCAAAGCTCACCCCAACTTGTTTAGCTACAGCTTCATGACACTCTTTGTGAAATACCGAATTCAATATATCTGGAAACTCTTCCCAGATGTTTTTGCCAAAAATGTCTTCGGGTTTCCGCTGCAAAAATTTAGCAGCTTTATAATTCACATAAGTAAATCGCCATTGTGGATCTAAAGCAAAAAAAGCATCGCTCATTCCTTCCAAGAAACTCACAATTTGCTCATCAGAAGCGTGCAATTTTGCTTCTACTTGTTTTTGCCTTTTGATGGCTCGGTTTAACTTAACTAGATTAATCCGCAACTCCATTTGACTGATTACTTGTCTTCCTAAAACCCGCAGTGCTTCTAACTGTTCAGGACTTAGTTGGCGAGGAACCGTATCGATAGCACACAAAGTCCCGATCGGAAAACCATCAGGAGTCACTAAAGGAGTTCCAGCATAAAATCGAATATTTGGATCAGAAGTTACTAAGGGATTCCCAGCAAAGCGAGGGTCTTTTATAACATCTGGTACAACTAACAATTCATTTGGGTTTAAAATAGCGTGAGCGCAAAATGCTATTTCTCTGGGAGTTTCTGTTGCGTCTAAACCAACTCTTGATTTAAACCATTGTCGATTAGAATCAACTAAACTAACTAAGGCAATGGGAGTACCGCAAATGTGGGATGCCAAAGCTGTTAAATCATCAAAAGCTCCTTCGGCATCTGTGTCGAGAATATCATAGCTATGAAGTGCTTTTAGTCTTTCTTCTTCATTGCTTGGCAAGGGTGCAGCTTGCATCGGCGGTGGGGAAGAGGGTGCGGGTTTCCGAAAAGTGCGATCGACTCTACGTGCAACTAATTTTTTAACTTGCAACACCAACAACTCGAATAGCCTTAAAAAATCTCTTTTCCAAGATTTATTCATATTTTTTATTTTTTTACCTACCTGATGAAACTGCCTAAGTACAGATAAAATTCGATATGTACTTACGCATTGACCATAACTAATCCCTCAATTTCCGAAGCCTTAGTTGGCAATTTTGTCGTCAACACTTCTCTACCCCTGTCTGTAACAAGTATATCATCTTCAATCCTGATTCCGCGCACATCTGCAAATTTTGCCAACTCGTCCCACTTGACAGAATCTTGATATTTTGTCCGAATTTCTGGATTGTTCAAAATTGCCGGAACCTGATAAAAACCAGGCTCAATCGATACCAGCATTCCCTCTTGTAAAACTCGATTCAACCGCAGAAATCCCAAACCAAAACGACTACTTCTAACTCTTCCATCTGCATAACCTGCCAAATCACCTAAATCTTCCATATCATGAACATCCAAACCAATTAAATGTCCGATACCGTGAACAAAAAATAGTGCATGAGCATCCATTGCTACCAAATCTTCAACATTCCCTCGCAAAATACCCAAATCCACCAATCCTGCGGCCATGGTTCTAGCAGCTAAAAGATGAATATCTTGATATTCCACGCCCGGACTAATTTTATCAATACAAGCGTCATGAGCCGCCAAAACCAGATCATAAACTGCGCGCTGAGTCGGAGAAAACTTCCCGGAAACAGGCCAAGTACGAGTCACATCAGCCGCCCATCCCGTTGATGTTTCTGCACCAACATCAGCTAATAGTAAATCTCCTGCTTGTAGGGGATTGTGATAATGTTCGCTGTGCAGAACTTCCCCATGTACGGTGACAATACTTGGATAGGCAGTGGTCATATTTTGTGATATAATCACACTTTCCATTGCAGCCCTAACACCAGCTTCAATTTGAGCAGTACCCGTTGCAGCCATGCCCGCTTTGTGAGCTACTACGGTGACAGCCGCCGCCGATCGCAATTCTGCCAAACTTGCCGCATCTTGGGTGAGACGAAGTGATATAATTGCTTTAGCCAGTTCTAGATCAATGCCAGCGGGAGATTTAGATGATGTCAAAGGGCGATGACGTCCCGCCCCGCAAGCTACGAGTATTTGCGACTGTTGCAACACAATCAAACTATCTTGAACAGGTATAGTTGCTGCATAATTAGATCGCAATTTCAATTCAGCCATTGGGAAATCAGAATCAGCCCCAATTAGTTCAGCAATTTCCCCTCTTTTCGGCATTTCCCCGTGCCAAAGTGTGCTACTAGGAACTGCGTCATCCATGAACAGTTCTAATCTGCCAGATTCTAAACGAATAGCCGCATTTTCTAAGGGCAAACCCGCAAAATAGAGAAAGTGACTGCTGGCGCGAAAGGGGAACTTCAGCGCCGGATAATTACGAGAAATGCTGATTCCAGACCAGAGAATTACTGGAAAATCAATTAAACCAGCTAACTTTTCTCTGCGTTGACGCAAAGCAGTTGTCAACAAATCGTAATTAGGAAAAGCATTCATGGCGATCGGCTATATTGACTGTTTTATCTTTATACTTTAGAATATAACTAAAATTATTAAAAAAACCATGAAAACTTATCATAAAACTCATTATAGTTCAGTACAAGTACGAGATTGGCCGATCGCACATTTGCCTGGATTGAGCAACGAAAACCAATCTCAACTAGAAGAATGTGGAATTAGCACCACCGCCCAACTAATTCGTATGACTAAAACACCGGCGGCAAAAGTATTGTTAGCACATCAGTTGCAAATTGACATTCGATATGTTAACAAATGGGTAGCAATGGCAAATTTGGCTCAAATTCCGAGTGTAGGGTGTGAGTATTGCGGGCTGCTACTCCACGCAGGCGTTGCTTCTCCGGCTCAACTAGCCGAAATGCCTGTGGGAAGACTACACCAGCAAATTTTGAGACTCCATGTAGCGACAATGCAGCGGAACGATTTGACTCCTTCAGTCGATCGTGTCCAAAAATGGATTGAAGATGCTAAATTAGTCATTAGTCATTAGTCATTAGTCATTAGTCATTAGTTATTTGTTATTTGTAGCCACCAACAGTCAACAGTCAACAGCCAACAGTCAACAGTCAACAGTCAACTATTTATTATGTCAATTCAAGTTTACGGAATCCCGAACTGTGGAACCTGCAAAAAAGCTTTCAAGTGGTTGGAAGATAGCGAAATCACCTATGAATTTATCAACACCAAAGAAAATCCACCAACTCGCGAGATGATTGAAAACTGGGTGAATTCTTTAGGTTTTCAACCAATGCGAAATACTTCCGGTCAATCTTACCGCGCTTTGGGCGAAATGCGTGACAATTGGACAAACCAAGAGTGGATTGAGGCTTTTGCTAAGGATGCGATGCTGCTGAAACGTCCTCTGTTTGTCAAGGATGGAACGGCGGTTTTAGTCGGTTTTAGAGACACACCAGATGTCATGCGGGAAAAGTTGGGAATTTAGAATTTACAGATTTTTAACCGCAGATAAAGGCTGATGAACGCTGATGAAAGAAAATTACTAATCTCAGGGCTTTTTTCGTCGCATAAATTTCATCTCGCCCACATCATCAGTGAAGCCCCACCGTTCATAAAATGGTATCATCTTCGGCACACAATGAAGTCCTAATGTTTCAACAGCTTGTAATTTAGGATGATTGATAACTACATCCATCAACTTCACACCTAGTCCGATTTTTCGATACGTCGGGTTGACGATGACATCAAAAACTGTTCCTCTATACACAAAATCGGTGATAACGCGAGTAAAAGCAATTAGCCGATCGCCCTCATCGACCAAACCAATGATAACATCAGTTGCGGCCAGCATTTTCACCACATCCTCGCGGTGGCGTTTGTCACACCAAAATTCGTTTTTGTACAATTCCATCAAGTCAGAAATCTGGCTTTCCGTCAGAGTTTCGACGATTCGATATTTATCCAGTGTGTCGATCATACTCTATTTTACCGTAGTCTAGTTTAATTGCGCGATCGGCAATATCGAAATAGCGATCGTCATGACTAATCACAAACACCGTTTTTCCCCGCCGCTTCAACTCCGGTAACAACTGCTTATAAAAAATATCCCGGAAAAACGGATCTTGATCCGAAGCCCATTCATCAAACAAATAAATCTGTCTATCTTCCAAATACGCCGTCAGCAAAGCCAACCGTTTTCGCTGTCCCTGAGACAAAGCCGTAGTCGATAATATACCATCTTTTACCTCAACTTTATTATCCAAATGAAACTCTCGCAAATATTCAGCGGCTTGCGCGTCCAAATCGTGGTTAGTCATGCCCAAAAGGCGATCGAACAAATAGAAATCCGAAAATATCACCGAAAAATGTTGCCTGTACCACTCTCGATTCTCATCAGTAATCGGCTGTCCATCTAACAAAATCTCTCCCGATTCAGGAATATACAAACCAGTAATTAACTTAGCCAAAGTAGACTTACCGCTGCCATTTCCACCAATGATAAACACCAACTCACCCGCATGAAACTTCAAACTTATATCGCCCAAAATAAAATTGCTGTCTTCCTTCTCTCCAGGATAGCGATGAGTTGTTCCCTTTAATTCCAAAGTCTGCCAATCAGCAGTTTCGACCCTTTTTGCCACAGAACTTATCTCAGCTTGACTCGCCAAAGCCAATCCCATTTTCTCTATCTTTTCCACCGAAGTATTCGCCCGAAAAATCGCAGGCAACCTTTGCAGAATATTCTGAAACGGAGACATCAAATAGGTACTTGTGAGAATATAAGCAGACAAAACCGGAGTCGAAACTGGCACAAATTTGGGTAAAACAAATAACAGCAAACCCATGAGCATAAAAAACAGCAATTGCCCAACTCCAATCGCCACAGCACCGGTATTCAAAGCAGTGACATTGTAATCTCGGGAAGCATCAGCGCTTACCTCCAACTCTTCCGTAAAAAATTCTTGGCGGCGCAAGGAATGCAGTTTAAGTTCCTTAATTCCATCAGTAATACTGCGAAAATGCTTAAACAATACATCTTGTTCTTCTCTCGCCAAATCGAAGAATTTCCGCATTTTATTGAGCAGCAGTTGTACAGTACCAATCATCAGCACCAAAAAACCAAATACCACCACAAAAACCGTGCCAGAAATCGTACTTAAATAAGCTAAGCAGCCAACAACAACGGCGATATCAACACAGAGAAAAGGAATCAGAAATATAGTATTAGAAAGAGTTCCGACATCATCAGTCAGAGTAGCCAGCAAACGGTTAGCGCCCAACTCTTCCAAATTCCGCAACGGAGTAGACAAAATGCCGCGACTCAAACTCAGTCGCAGATTATAAACTGCTTCTTGAGATAGATAGATTAACAAAAATTGGGAGACAAATCCACTCAAGAGAGCCAAGATTGCCAATCCCCCAAAATACCAGACTAAACTAGCATTAGAATTGTCGCTGATGGCGCGGTTAATTAGGGCAATTAACATAGCACTGCAACCGCCGCTGATTAAGCCTGTGAGTATGGCGATGGAAACATTTAACCAAGAAGCTTTTAACAATAACCAAATTACATTCATCGTTTACCTCTATAATAACTCTGCATCTGCGTTAATCCACGTTAATCTGCCTACATCTGCGGTTAAAAAAGATAATTTAATCAGTCTTCTCCGTCTCAAATACAACCAACTCATAAATATCACTCATCGACATTTGTACTTCCACCGAAGCGAAGGAAACTATTGCCGATTCTCCCTCATATTCCCGAAACAACCATTCATTAGATTCAGTTTTAATATATTGTGTCACTAAAAACTCGTATTGGCTGACTAACACATATTCACGGAATTCAGGAATCGATCGATAAAACCGAAACTTATCCTCTCGATTTACATCCTCGCTATACTTAGAAAGCACTTCTACAATCAACACAGGATTGAGTATTTCATCATTCCGCCCTTCCGTCAAAGCAGGCTTTCCTTCAATTACCATAATATCAGGATAAGTTCCCCGTCGGTATCGAGAAATCCACAACCGTAAACCGCTGATAAATACTTCTGCATTCTTTCCCTGTAAAGCAGTATCCAAACCAGCAAAGATATTGCCTTTGATCTGGCTGCGATCAATTGTGCTGCCTGCAATTGGTACAATTTTTCCATCGCGGTACTCATTGATAAATTCGGCAGTTTCCTCAAACTCCCGGTACTCATCTAAAGTATAATTTTTTTGCTTACTTTGTACTAACATTTTCACCTCTGTACAAACTCTTATCTGCGTTAATCTGTGTTAATCTGCCTACATCTGCGGTTCAAAAAGATAATTAACAGTATATCACAGACTCAAAAAAAACGCCCAACTTCACAGAGTTAGGCGTTTTCCACTATGTCAAAACCAGGTAAAATCAATCCTGGCTAGAAAACGAATTAGATTCGATTTTTGCAGTAGCTACCACAGGTTGCACCTGACTCAAAGCCGACTGCAACATGGGAGTGTTAGCAACAGCATCGTTAGCCAAATTAAACAAAGGATTAGACAAAATTCCCGCCAAAGTTGTCGCAACCAAAGTCAGTACAACACTGACTTGCAAAGGCCGCATTCCTTGGAGGTTCCAGCGAACTTCAGGATAATTCTTGACAACCTCAGACATTTCTTGAGGTTCCTTCACTACCATCATCTTGACAACACGGATGTAGTAGTAAATCGAAATTACGCTGGTAACTAATCCCAGAATAACTAAGCCGTAAAGTCCAGCTTGCCAGCCAGCCCAGAACAGATAGATTTTACCGAAAAATCCAGCTAGTGGCGGAATTCCACCGAGGGAAAGCAGGCAAATACTCAATGCTAAAGTTAGCAATGGGTCTTTTTGATACAAACCGGAGTATTCGCTAATTTGGTCGGTGCCAGTCCGCAATGAGAACAGGATGATGCAGGCGAAAGCGCCTAGGTTCATGAACAGGTAAACCAACATATAAAATATCATGCTGGAATAACCGGCTTCGGTTCCCGCAACCAAACCAATCATTACAAAACCGGCTTGGGCGATCGACGAATAAGCCAAAAGCCGCTTCATGCTAGTCTGGGCAAGAGCTACTACATTTCCCAACACCATACTGAGAATGGCTAAGGCTGTGAATACGAAGTGCCACTGTTCGATAAGGACGGGGAAAACCGTAGTTAACAAGCGGATTGCTAGGGCAAAACCTGCTGCTTTGGAACCGACAGAAAGGAAAGCGACAACGGGTGTCGGAGAACCTTCGTAAACGTCTGGAGTCCACTGGTGGAAGGGAACCGCAGAGATTTTGAAAGCAATTCCGGCGATCGCAAATACCAATGCGATCACTAAACCGAGAGATTGACCGTCATTAACAGTAGGAAGATGAGATGCGATCGCACTTAACGTAGTTTCACCACCAGACAACCCGTACAACAGCGACAGTCCGTAGAGAAACACCGCCGAAGAAGATGCACCAATTAACAAATATTTCAAAGCAGCTTCATTGGAACGCGGGTCACGTTTTGTGTAACCTGTCAGCAAATACGACGAAATACTGAGAGTTTCCAATGAAATAAAAATCATCACCAATTCATTAGCACCGGAAAGGAACATTCCCCCCAAAGTAGCTGTCAGCAAAATGCCGATGAATTCCGCTAAAGCAGTGCCAGTTTGCAATACATAGCGGACGGATATCAAAATAGTGACAGCCGCAGTCAAAGCGATAATTCCGCGAAATACTAAACTCAAGGCATCGCTGTTAAAACCGCCTAGAAACGAGATAGTATTAGTGTTGTCCGCTTGCAAACAAAGGGCACCGACGGCTGCCAGCAAACCGGCAACAGCCACGTAGGGAGTCCAAGCAGAGGAACTGCGGCCCACGATTAAATCGCCGACGAGGACAACCAAGAGGGTGACAATGATGATTCCCTCTGGCAATATAGTTCCAGCATTTAGCTGGGCGGCAAGAGTAGCAAAATCCATATTTTCAGACAAGTTGGGTAATACAGGCTAGGTTCGCCTGTAATGGGCGGTGAACTGTTAGAAATTCTTGACTAAACTGGATTGTAGACGATTCCAGCCTCCCGTTTCCAGTTTGACCAGTGTTTGTGGCGATATCTTGCGGATGGGCTTTACCTGTTCCTCCCTTCAACTGGTTCCCAGTCAGAGCCGGGGAATCCATGTCACTCTTGCTCTGGCTCATCGATCACACGCGCAAACAGGAGGCAGATCCTGGGGACGAGCCAAAAAAG
This sequence comes from Oscillatoriales bacterium, assembly GCA_043718495.1. Classification (GTDB taxonomy): domain Bacteria; phylum Cyanobacteriota; class Cyanobacteriia; order Cyanobacteriales; family Microcoleaceae; genus Microcoleus. The sequence continues at coordinate 19,576 of JAYSVM010000141.1, forward strand.
CCAATTGGTTCGGGTTCAAAAGCAGTAGATTTTCCTGATTTATCGATCGGGCATAATTCAATGACGCGCCGTTTCAGCTTTAATTTCTCGGATAATGGTTGATATTTCTGCTTCCGAATCAAGGTGTCTGGCCAGAACTTGAGCAGTTGTATCCAGCAGGCGTTCTGAAAAGGCTTTAGTTAAGTCTGCCCGCAGGCCTTGTCCTATATAAAACTTCAGCAGTGCTTCTACAGAGATATCTCGATTCGCCGCTATTTTTTTAAGTGATTCTAAAGTATCTGTTGGGATTTGAATCGAGACTGTTTCCGTTATGCGCGATCGCAATTGCAATTTAATTTCTGCTTCTTGATTATTCATATAATTGTTTTTCTATGCGGGTAGCAGGACGGGAAGAAATGATGCGGCTTCGCAGACCTCGTTCTACATAAACTACGAGTAATAGGCGTTGAGAAAGGGAGTAACCAAGAATAAAATCGCGCAGTTCGTCATTAATAGTCGCGTCTCCCTCCTGATAGAATGGATCGAAGAAAACTTCTGCTGCTTCTTCAAAGCTAACGCCATGTTTTTCTAGGTTGCTCTCGGCTTTGTTTGTGTCCCATTCAAACTCAACGCCTTCTAGTCTGAACACTTTATCCATGTTTCAATTTTAACATCGCTTCGAGCGGAACCTTTGACATCAAATCCGTTTGCATCGGAATGATATAAACAGAGGAGACGGAGGACACGGCACTGCCGTCTCCTCATTATTCCGGTGTAACCGGAATTGATATGATATCGGGCTTAAACTATCTCTCACTAGACATTAGTAGCTGCGTCGCTACCCATATCTTAACTGGTTCTCAGGCAGAGTCTGGTAACGAGCATTAAACCTTCGTCGTACTTCCAGGAACTATCAACCCGCATTCAGCAGTCTCAGCATCCAGTGCATCTTGTAGAGACGCGATAGTGAGGAGACTGCACGGGCCGTGTCCTAATTTCTGGTAATCTTTCACCCGATCGGCAGTAATCGACAAATTAAGGTAGTTTGAAAATAATACCCAAAATTCCCATAAGCCTTGACATCTGACATACACTCTGTAAAGTGACATACCCGACACTCATTTTGTAAACAAATAGAGTGCGGGCTTCCTCTTTCAACGGGAGAGCCTTGTTAGAGCCATCTCTAAGCTGGTCTTATCCTCCCTCCGTAGGTTTTACTCACCTTTATGTGGTACTAACTAGCAAGATAATTACTTATCTTCGAGGCAGACTCCCTGTGTCCCAAGGAGTAGAATTGTTGATTTTTTCACCCATCCATCAGCTCTTTTACGGCTGAGCGAGATATTGGGGCTACCAGTCAGAAACTGATAGGTGGTGTCTAGCCTTTATACAACGGAAAGTTCGCCCACCACGGCTACTCTTATCATCCCCGCTTAGTTCGATCCTATCATCATGGATTCGCTATCGCTCAATTTGTTTGCTGCTCGTTTTCATCCCGTCACTCATCCTGTAAACGGATAGAGTGCGGGACTTCCCACTCGTATTAGTTAAACACTCGCTTCTGCGCCGCCATCCATATATAAAAGATGCCATGTCAACCTTAGTCATCGTCGAATCTCCCACAAAAGCCCGTACCATTCGCAACTTCCTGCCCTCAAACTACCGAGTAGAGGCATCAATGGGCCATGTGCGCGACCTCCCATCCTCCGCCGAAGAAATACCAGAAGCCGTTAAAGGAGAAAAATGGGCGCAACTCGGCGTAAACGTGGATGCGGACTTTGAACCCCTCTACGTCATCCCGAAAGACAAAAGGAAAATTGTCAAAGAACTCAAAGATGCCCTCAAAGACGCAACAGAACTGATTCTAGCTACTGATGAAGACCGCGAAGGCGAAAGTATTTCCTGGCATTTGCTGCAAATCCTCAAACCCAAAGTTCCCATCAAGCGGATGGTGTTTCACGAAATCACCCGCGAAGCCATCCGCGACGCTTTGACTCACTGTCGCGATATCGACAATCGAGTAGTACAAGCCCAAGAAACTCGCCGGATTTTAGACAGACTCGTCGGTTACACCCTCTCTCCGCTACTGTGGAAGAAAATCGCTTGGGGCTTGTCCGCCGGCCGAGTCCAGTCCGTCGCCGTGCGCCTTTTGGTATGCCGCGAACGGGAACGCCGCGCCTTCCGCCAAGGTAGCTACTGGGATTTAAAAGCGACTTTGACCCCTCCCAAACCTCCCGCCAAGGGACAAGCGGGTGCATTTGAGGCCAAACTGGTGACAGTCGCCAATGTAAAAGTTGCCAATGGTAGCGATTTCGATGAAAATACCGGCGGGATTATCGCAGGCCGCCGCGTACTTTTGCTGAACGAAGAACAGGCGCGGGCTTTACTCTCACGCATCCAAAACAAACCTTGGACTGTCACCAATCTCGAAGAACGGCCAGTCACCCGCAAACCTTCGCCACCGTTTACAACCTCGACTTTGCAGCAGGAAGCTAATCGCAAGCTAAGGCTTGGGGCGCGGGAAACCATGCGAATCGCCCAAAGTCTCTACGAACGCGGTTTTATCACCTATATGCGGACGGATTCGGTCCACTTGTCCGAACAGGCGATTACCGCCGCCCGCAGTTGCGTCCAAGAACTGTACGGTAGCGAGTATCTCAGCCCGCAGCCCCGGAAATACACAACCAAAAGCAAAGGTGCTCAGGAAGCCCACGAAGCTATCCGCCCCGCCGGCAGCACTTTTCGGACTCCGCAGCAAACCGGGCTAGATGGCGTTGACTTCCGCCTCTACGATTTGATTTGGAAGCGGACTGTGGCTTCTCAAATGGCGGATGCGCGCCAAACTCACGTCACGCTATTAACTCAGGTGGAAGATGCCGGTTTCCGTTCCAGCGGGAAACGTATCGATTTTGCCGGCTTTTTGCGCGCTTACGTGGAAGGTTCCGATGACCCAGATGCGGCATTGGAAGACCAAGAGGTGATTTTGCCGACGCTGAAAGTGGGGGATAAACCTAATTGCAAAGACTTGGAAGCCGTCGGCCACGAAACTCAGCCGCCCGCCCGCTATACCGAAGCTTCTCTGGTCAAAATGCTGGAAAGCGAAGGGGTAGGTCGTCCGAGTACCTATGCGAGTATTATCGGCACTATAGTCGATCGAGGTTACGCCAAATTAATTACCAACGCCTTAATTCCCACATTCACCGCTTTCGCCGTCACAACTTTATTGGAAACGCATTTTCCCGATTTAGTAGACACCGGTTTTACTTCCAGAATGGAACAAACCCTGGATGAAATTGCCACCGGCGAAGCTAAATGGCTGCCGTATTTGGACAAGTTTTATCGAGGGGAAACTGGACTTCAAACTCAAGTCAAAGAACAGGAAAGTCAAATCGATGCCAAAGTTGCCCGAACTGTGGTATTGGAGAATATTTCTGCTAAAGTGTGCATCGGTAAATACGGCGCTTACCTGGAAGCTGAAAGGGAAGAGGGGCCGATAAAAGCATCGATTCCCCAAGATTTGACTCCAGCAGATTTAGACCCGGAACAAGTCGAGTTTCTGTTAAAGCAAAAGACTGAAGGCCCGGAACAATTGGGCCTCCACCCCGAAACCGGGGAACCGATTTTTGTGCTGATTGGCAGTTATGGGCCCTACGTTCAGTTAGGAGAAATCACTGAAACTAACAAGAAACCGAAGCGGAGTTCTTTGCCGAAGGGGACGGACAAGGATAGCATGACGTTAGAGATGGCTGTGAGCTTGCTGACTCTGCCGCGCCTGTTGGGGACTCACCCGGATACGGGGGCGAAGGTGCAGGCTGCTTTGGGGATGTACGGCCCTTATGTGGTTCACGACCAGGGTAAGGTTGGTAAGGATTATCGATCGATCAAGGTTCCTGATGATGTTTTGACTATAACGCTCGATCGGGCATTGGAACTATTAGCGCAACCAAAAGCCGTTCGGGGTAGCAGCAAAACATCAACTCCTTTGAAGGAATTGGGCGCGCATCCAGAATCGGGAGAACTCCTCAATGTTTACGATGGCCGTTATGGGCCCTACGTCAAACACGGGGATATCAATGCTTCTTTGTCCAAGGATGAATCTGTGGAGAATTTCACCTTACAAAAAGCACTGGATTTGTTAGCAGCGAAGGAAGCAGCCGGCGGCGGAAAATCGAGCAAGTCGAAGAAGTCAACGAAGACAACTGCGGCGAAGTCGGAAACGGCGGCGAAGAAAACAACTACTGCGAAGAAAACCACTGCGACGAAATCGGAAACTGCGGCGAAGAAAACTACTGCTGCTAAAAAGACAACCACTACTAAGAAGGCGGCGACTGCTACGGCGAGTAAGAAGAAAACAGAGTGAAATTAGTAAGGAGACGTTAAAATTAGTAAGGACACAGCAGTGCTGTGTCCCTACTCACGGATTTCTTTTGGATGATGCGTTATCGAAGAAATAGAAACTTTTTGGCTGTTGTATTGCACGAGCAAAATAAAAGGATGGAGAGATTTCAGGGTGAAGATTCCAAAAGATGCGGTCATCCCAGACGATAAGATAACTGGTTATCTGCTGCTACACAAAGCCAGAAATGATAAGTCAAAATTCTTGGTACGGGCTGGATTTACCTCAGAAAACCCAGAAGCACTGAAAGCAGCCATCCAGTCAGTTGTGGGAGTAGCTGAGGCGATTGAAGAGAGGAATAACGAGTATGGAATCTTTTATCGAGTTGTAGGAGAACTCGTTGGTACAAATGGTATAAACCTATCTGTCGTTACAATTTGGCTGCAACGACGGATTGATGGAAAATTTCAGTTTGTGACGCTACAACCTTTTAAGGAGACTTAACATGATTCTAAAGCTATATCAGGAAGTTGCTTTAACTCGTGATTTACCAGAATATCAACTCAGAGCTGGAGATATTGCCACATTGGTTGATTTTGTTCCTCATCCTAGTGGTGGTGAAGAAGGCTGTCTGTTGGAAGTATTTAATGCTGTTGGTGAGTCTCTTACAGTTATAGCCGTCCCTATCTCTACTGTAGAAGTTCTCCGCTCTGATGAAATCTTAACTGTTCGTTCTTTGGCAACAGCAGGTTAATCTATCAATTGGTGGTAGCGATGAACTTTTCCTGATTGCGAAGCATCGAAATATAGACAACAGCCAAAGTTAAACGATTCCAATTAGGTTGATTGAGTGTGAATAGAATACCTCCAGCAAGTGCTGCCCAGCCTACAGGGCCGAGTATAAGCGCAATCCCCTGACTCATGCCCATATAAATTGCAAAAGGTAACGTAATCCCCAAAGCATTAGTTAGACCGCCCAGAACAGTGCTTGCCAACAGATACACCCCAAAACCACTCATTTTTGCAATGGTCATTACACTGCCGCTCAACAACAAACTTTCAAGAGCTGGATCGCTGCTATCTCTTTTCATCTCTATAACAAGCTTTTGTCTTTGCTCTGGTGAAAGTTGCTCCAGCATATTCTGAAACAGTTTGGTTACAACAGCAGTCTCAATCTCTTGGGTTTCTAAGTCTCGCCACTGACGACCGCTGAATGTGGTTGCCCAATCAATACTGATGCGATCGGCAACATCTGTTACAACTTGTTTCCAAGAATCATTCCAGAAAAGTTGGCCAATACTTCCAGCTCTGAGATAGCGTACATGATTGCAAAGAATATCAGGAGCATCACCAAATGCCGATTCGGTCAGCTCTGCTAGGTTTTTTCGTTGTTCTTTTGTAGCAGATTGAACGATTTTGTAGAACTCTTGCATTGCATGGATCACCTCAAATATTCCACAAGTAGCTAGCGTACCATACCGTAAATTGCTCACACTGGAAAATTTTCATATTTTTCTTGAGTAAAAATTGACATAGATCCAAACCATGAACTATATTAGAGAAAAGGATGCAGCAGACATGATCTAATCATGACATCCCGTTACCCACGAGGTCGAGGAATTCCGGTAAAGACGTTCTGAATACCAAGATTTATATTTTGGCGAAGGCTCCTTAAGGAGCCTTTGTTATTTTAGGGCTTCGGTAATTCCTTATTCTGCAATAACTTTTTGGCTATGACGAAAAAGCCAACTTTTTCAACTTTACCTATGCCTTCGTATATAGGATAAGCACTGTGTATATGTAATCTCAACCTTTTACTTTCTCTGAATGCTGCAAAAGCAACGAAATAATCAACCTCAATACCGTTTGAATCTACAATTTTAACGATTGCAAATTTTCCATACCCAGCATGACAAACTAAGGTTTCCTTCTCGCCCAATGACTCGACAATACTTGGCAATTGCCTTGAGAGTTGATATCTATCAAAATTAAACGTTCTGGACTCTCTCGGCCCATTGTACATCAATAGCTGTGATTCTTCGCTAGAAATATCATCAGAATCTTTAGTAAAACAATGTAAACCATAAGTTACTATAAATTTGTATGTGATTATATTTTTTTCGTCTTTTTTGTCAACATACTCAATCCAGCGAGCATTAAGATGCGATAAATCATAAACTTCACCATTAAATATAAAATTTTTCCATAATGTAACTTCTTGGACGGTATTAAACTTCATGCTTATAAAATAGAATTTATGCGATTTATGAATTAGGTATATATTTGCTATTATAGTAGTGTAAACGAGCGATGTGTGAAATTTTGATGATTTTATTGAGTAGAACTTGACTCGACCTTTTAATAAAATTTCGATAGAGGCCGATCGCATATTTTTGGCGAACCATTATGCAGTAGTATTAATTTGTCTCTCTTTATTTGCAAATCTTTCATGCGGCGGGATTCCATATTCTACAAACTGTTCGGACAAGCGCCCACTTTGCTGTTCGATCTACTAGCGACAACTCCAGCAAATGCTGCCAATTATCGCTTTGACTCGGTTGCAGTCAAAGAACCTAAATTTGAAATTGACGGCGTATTTTTGCCCCCAGAATCTGAAGAACCGGGTATTGTCTATTTTTGTGAAGTTCAGTTTCAGAAAGACGAACAGCTTTACGAACGATTGTTTGGCGAATCGTTTTTATACTTTTACCGCAATCGCAGTCGCTACAGGGATTGGCAAGCTGTAGTGATTTATCCATCACGCAGCGCCGAACAAAGCGATGTTTATCCTTATCGAGCTTTGCTCAACAGCAATCAAGTGCATCGGGTGTGCTTGGATGAGTTGGGGGATATTCGCGCTTTGCCTTTAGGAATTGCGCTGATGGTGTTGACGACTGTCGGGGAGACTCAAGCACCAGCAGAAGCAAGGTATTTGCTGAGCCGAGTGCAGCAAGAAGTTCCACCAGCAGCAGGTCGTGACATAATTGATCTACTAGCAACTATTATGTCGTACAAATTTACATCGTTGAGTCGAGCCGAGGTGGAATCAATGTTGGGAATTACATTACAGGAAACGAGATTCTATCAAGAAGCTAAGGCGGAAGGACGGCAGGAAGGACGGCAGGAAGGACGGCAGGCAGAAGCCTGTGCCCTGATTGTTCGACAATTAACCCGTCGGTTACGGCAAGAAATTTCTGAGGAAATGCGATCGCGCCTTGCCAATCTGCCCTTGCTAGTGCTCGAAGATTTGAGTGAGGCGCTGTTGGATTTTGCTACTATGGCGGATTTGCAGGCTTGGCTGGAGGTGCAGCAGTTGGAAAGATAAGAATTTAGCGAGTTATTGAGGGCTTCAATAGCTGATGCACCTTACTCGCTAAATTAAGATATAGACGGCGGCCCAGAACGATAGACTCGAATCACTTTTCCCGTCAATGTCTCAGCAGTAGATATTGCATCATGAATATTGGCAGTCAGTTTAGCAATATCGTCATCTCGCGTGCAGGCAATAATACCAGAGTGGTCAGGTTCCAGCTTATGCAGTTGAAAGAAATCGCGCCGATTGACGGTCAAAACAGCCCTATTTTGAGTGATCGCAAATGCTAATACATCCTCATCAGGTAGTCCAGCATTTCCTGCTTCTTGAACAGTCAGGACATCATGCCCCAAAGACCGCAGATTTTGCACAACTTGTCGGGGAAATTGTTCGTCTGCATAGATACGCGCCATAGGTTTATTTGAGATTTGCAGGTGTATCTAAGATTTCGTCAGCATCATCTTGCTGTCGAATTGCTTCCTCAATTTCGTCTGGATAAGCTTCACTATAAGCCCAAACATTTACCAAATCAGCAGCACTGAGATGGGGATAGCAATCTAGGATAAAAGCATCGGTAGCGCCGTCATTGCGATAGCTGGCGAGCAACCAAACGGGAATGCGAGTTTTGTCAATACAAGCATCACCGCCTATCACGCCGGAAGTTTTTGTAATCGGGCGGCCGCTGTTTTTCAAACTCTGGGTTAAGATGCTGATTGCCTCAGCTTTGTCGATCGGCGTTAAGGCCAGGAGTTGTGCTTCTAATTCTTTGGTTGTCATGGAATCTATTTAATTTATGGATTAGGTATCTATTTGATATTGTAAGGCGATCGCCCCAAATCATCTATAATAAAAAAGTCAGCGCTCGTGACACCAAAATTATGAACATCAAAGTCGTATTAGAACCTAGTGACGAAGGTGGATATACCGTCTATGTTCCATCACTGTCAGGCTGCATCAGTGAAGGGGAAACGATTGACGAAGCCTTAGCAAATATCCAAGAAGCGATCGAACTTTATTTGGAGCCGATGGCAGATGAATTGAGCATTTCCGAAGGTGCAATTGTGAGGGAATTGGTGCTATGAGCAAAGTTCCCAATCTTCCTTATACTCAGATTATTGCTGCCCTACAGCGAGATGGATGGGTATTTGTCCGCCAACGGGGGAGCCACATTCGACTGCAAAAATCTATGCCAGATGAAGTCTTGAAATTGACTGTCCCAGCTCATCGCTCAGTCAAGCGTTCTACTCTAGCTCAGATTTTAAAACAAGCTCGTATAGACCTCGATAAGTTTTTGGATTTATTATAAGTAAAAAGAAAAGTTCCCTTCTGAATTGAGTTTTGCCATTTAATTTCACACATAAATCATTCTTACCTCTACCTAGAGAAGTATCTTTTTTATTGCTGGCTTTCACCTCAGAACCTCCAGCTTTCCTGCCGCGATAATAGCTGACTTGTTATTCAAAAATTAACCTTGATTTAAACTTGGATTTAGATCGAACTGGTATACAATTCAATTGTTTGCTTGTGAAACATGGAGCAAACATAAATTATGCACTCCGACAAAGAAACCGGGTTTTTTACGAAAATACTTTGTTGAAGCCCGCAGATTCCGCAAAAAACCCGGTTTCTGGGATCCGATCGTAAGTCCTAATTTCAAAACAAAGTCGATCGATAAATCACCAAAACTCAGGATTGAATCGCTTATGATGCTAGGAACGACTGAAATCCCTCAATTAAAACCGCTTTCCGACTCAGAACTCGGCAAAATCAACGCTTACTGGCGGGCGGCTAATTACCTTTCCGTCGGACAAATCTATCTCCTCGACAATCCGCTACTCAAAGAACCCCTCAAACTCGAACACGTCAAACCCAGACTCCTCGGACATTGGGGCACCACTCCAGGCCTCAATTTCATCTACGTACACCTCAACCGCCTGATCAAAGCCCAAGACTTAAACGCTATCTACATCGCAGGCCCAGGACACGGCGGGCCGGGCTTGGTGGCTAACACCTATCTCGAAGGAACTTATACCGAATATTACTCGAATATTTCCCAAGATGCCGAGGGAATTCAACGGCTGTTCAAACAGTTTTCGTTTCCCGGCGGTATCCCCAGCCACGTTGCGCCGGAAACTCCGGGTTCGATTCACGAAGGCGGTGAACTTGGCTACGCCCTTGTCCACGCTTACGGGGCGGCCTTCGATAATCCCGATTTAATCGTGGCGGCGGTTGTTGGGGATGGGGAAGCAGAAACTGGCCCGCTGGCTGCTAGCTGGCATTCTAACAAGTTTCTCAACCCGGTTCGGGATGGGGCCGTGTTGCCGATTTTGCACCTCAACGGCTACAAAATTGCGAATCCTACGGTGTTAGCCCGCATTCCGCGTGAGGAATTGGAGAGTTTGATGGTTGGTTACGGCTACAAACCTTATTGGGTGGAAGGATCGGACCCGGAAACGATGCACCAGTTGATGGCTGCAACGATGGATACGGCGATCGGCGAAATTAAGGCGATTCAGGAAAAAGCGCGGACTGAGGGCTATTCCGATCGCCCTCAGTGGCCGATGATTGTACTTAAAAGTCCCAAGGGTTGGACTGGGCCGAAAGAGGTTGATGGGAAGAAAACTGAGGGATCGTGGCGATCGCACCAAGTTCCATTAGCAGAAATGGCTTCTAAGCCTGGACACGTCCAACTTCTGGAAGATTGGATGAAAAGCTACAAGCCAGAAGAACTGTTTGACGACAAGGGTAAATTGATTGCAGAATTGGCGGAACTTGCACCCAAGGGCGATCGACGGATGGGGGCAAATCCGCACGCTAACGGCGGTCTACTGCTAAAAGACTTGAAAATGCCAGAATTTGCCGACTACGCCGTAGACGTGCAAAAACCAGGCACTGTAATGGCAGAAGCAACCCGCGTTACTGGCCGCTTTCTGCGAGACGTGATGAAACTGAATCAGGAAAACGCCAATTTCCGCATTGTTGGGCCGGACGAAACTGCCTCAAATCGCCTCGATCCGGTGTTTGAGGTGACTGGGCGGGAGTGGATGGGTAGTATTTTGCCGGAGGATGACGAGCACCTTTCTCCCGACGGGCGGGTGATGGAAATTCTCAGCGAACATCTGTGTCAAGGTTGGCTGGAAGGCTATTTGCTAACAGGAAGGCACGGATTTTTCTCTTGCTACGAAGCGTTTATTCACATCATTGATTCGATGTTCAACCAACACGCTAAATGGTTGAAAACTACTCGTGATATTCCTTGGCGGAGACCGATCGCATCTCTCAACTACCTCTTAACATCTCACGTTTGGCGGCAAGACCACAACGGTTTTTCGCACCAAGATCCGGGTTTTATCGACCATGTAATTAACAAAAAATCTGAGGTGGTGCGGATATATTTGCCGCCTGATGCGAACACTTTGCTGTCTGTTACCGATCACTGTCTTCGCAGCCGCAATTATGTCAACGTGATTATTGCTGGGAAGCAGCCAGCTTTGCAATATTTGGATATGGATGCTGCGATTAAACACTGCACTTTCGGTATCGGGATTTGGGAGTGGGCTAGCAATGACAAAGGTGGCGAACCGGATGTGGTGATGGCTTGCGCGGGTGATGTTCCCACGTTGGAAACTTTGGCGGCTGTTGATATTCTGCGCCGAGATTATCCTGAGTTAAAAGTGCGGGTGGTGAATGTGGTGGATTTAATGACGCTTCAGCCTCACACCGAACATCCTCACGGTTTGCCTGATAAGGATTTTGATGCTTTATTCACGACAGATAAGCCCGTGATTTTTGCTTTTCACGGCTATCCTTGGCTGATTCACCGATTGACTTACCGCCGCACAAATCACCCGAATATTCATGTTCGCGGTTACAAGGAAGAGGGAACGACTACCACGCCGTTTGATATGGTGGTGATGAACGATCTCGATCGCTTCCACTTAGTTGGTGATGTGATCGATCGCGTGCCGAAACTGAGTTATGCTGCGGCTTACGGGAAACAGGCGCTGCGGGATAAGCTGATCGAACACAGGTTGTATATCAACAAACACGGCGACGATATGCCGGAAATCCGCGATTGGAAATGGCCTCACGGTGGCGCTGTTTCGTCGGAAACGCCGAAGGAAACTAAGGATCCGACGGCGGTAGGAGATCAAAGTGTGCGATCGGGTGCACCTGGTTAGCGATATTCTGGGTAGGGACACGGCAATGCCGTGTCCGGTGCAGGATCGTGGATGAGGACACGGCACTGCCGTGTCCCTACGGGATTCGATTTGTATTAGAATAAATCTGCCGTAATTCAGGATTTATATATCCAAAACAGTAATGCTTAAAGAAATAGAAATCCAAAATTTTAGGTGTTTTGAGCAAATCAAAATTTCTGGGTTTGAAAGAGTCAATTTAATCGGCGGCAAAAACAATGCTGGCAAGACAACTTTGCTAGAAGCAATTTTTCTCAATGTTGCTCAAGATGCTGGAAGTATATCTGCATTAAAGACTCTTAGAATGGAATCTTCAGAATCAAGATTTAAGAGTGGATGGGACAACTTTTTTTATGACCGCAACAAAGATGCCATTATAGTAATTTATGCAAAAAATGAGAGTAATTTCGTAAGTAAAATAGAAATTTGGCTAGATGAATCTGGAAATGTGGATAATATTTTTTCCGACCAAAATGTAGAAAGATTAAGAGATTCATTTTTGAAGTATAAAGATGATTTGTTAGTCTTGAATGTTAAGTTAAATCGAGGTAATGAAGAAACAGTTAGTTCCCCTGTAATAGCTACTTCAACAACCTTAATGTCTCGAAGTAATGAGTTTGCTAAATGGCTTTTTATTCCGTCTTGTATGAGGTCTTCTGGAGTCGAACTCACGGAAGAATTTGACCTGGCGTGTTTGAATGATAAAGATAGCGAAGTTTTGAAAGCTTTTCAAATTCTCGACTCTTCAATAGAATCAGTAGACAGTATTTCGATCGGAGAACCCACGCTTTACTTAAAAAGAAAAGGCGAAAAGCGTTTACCTCTTCCATTATTTGGAGATGCCATTAACCGAGTTGCAGACATTATCTTGAAACTGGTTAACAGCGAACATAAAATTCTCCTGATCGATGAAATCGAAAATGGCATACACTATACAAGTCAGCGAGAGTTTTGGAGAATGTTATTTCGGTTGGCGGTTGAACTGGATACGCAGATTTTTGCTACAACTCACAGTTTAGAGATGCTTCAAGCATTTGCTGATGTTGGTTTGGAACTAAATAAAGAATGCAGCAGCGCCTATTTTGAACTAGCAAGGAAACTCAAAACAAATCAAATAATCGGAAGTCGGCTCGATTTGGAAACGTTGAATTACGCACTAGAGCATAAAGAAGGAGTGAGAGGTGAGTAATATTATCATAGTAGAGAGTAAAAATGATAAAATTTTCATGCAGGCAATGGTTGAGAAACTAAACTGCGATATCCAAGTAGCATCACCTATTTATATAGATGATTATAAAAGTTTGGAAGGCTTGAACGAAACAGAATTAACTAAAGCTTTAAAAAATTTAGAAAGAAAGATTGACCAAAAAGATATCGAAAAGATTGGAATTATTATCGATATTGATAACGATTCAGAGCAAGAACGGCTGAAATTCGTAGATGGATGTATAAAAACAGTGTTTGAATCGGAAACTTTGTCAAGCACTAAACAATTTATCGATATTTGTACAAATTATGGAACAAAGGCAAAATTGGCTTGTTACTTTACAAATGTGGGAGGTAGAGGGGAACTGGAAACGCTTTTAAAGGCAATCAAGGCTAAAGATTCTCCTTATGCTGATTGCTTGGATAGCTGGAAAACTTGCCTAGAAAACCAGGGAAAGAAAATTAATCTGAAAGAGTTTGATAAATTTTGGATTAGCAACTATATTAGATTTGATACTTGCTCAAAGAAGGAACAGAAACAGGCAGGAGGGAAATGCAGTATGTCTAACTTTGATTATGTTATGGAACACAAAAAAGATATTTGGGATTGGGATAATTCTGCTCTTGATGATTTGAAAGATTTTTTTAAACTATTTTGTTAACATGATAAAATTCACATAAGTAGGTATCGGAATTACTCATCTCTCTCTTCTCTAACTCTGCGCCCTCTGCGCCCTCTGTGGTTAAAAAAAAATTCTATTCACCAAATAAGAAATCTATATGAGCTTAAAAATCTACTTTCTGCGCCACGGTGAAACAGTTTACAGCAAAACAGGTGGTTTCTGCGGCGACCTCGACCCAGAGTTAACAGCCGAAGGTTCTATGATGGCGGAACAATTTGCCACAACTTATGCCAAATTGCCTTGGGATGCTGTTTATGTCAGTCCGATGAAACGGACGATCGCAACTGCAACACCTTTGTGCGATAAAATTGGAATTGAAATGCAGCTTCGGGACGGACTGAAAGAAATTAAGTACGGTGAGTGGGAAGGCAAAACCTTAGAATCGGTCAAACAAGAATACTCTGAAGATTATATTAACTGGCTGACTGAACCTGCTTGGAATGCACCGAATGGCGGCGAAACTTCGGTGCAAATTGCGAGTAGAGCTTCTTTAATTATCGCAGAAATTCAGGAAAAATACAAGAACGGTAATGTTTTGGTGGTTTCCCACAAGGCGACTATTCGGATTATTCTGTGCGGTTTGTTGGGGATTGATTTGGGAAGTTATCGCAATCGCATTGCCGCTTTAGCAGCTTCTGTTAGTATTGTCAAGTTTGATGTGCGCGGGCCTATGCTGGAGGTTTTGGGCGATCGATCGTACATGGATGAAACTCTCCGCAATTTACCCGGTACTTGAGGTTTAGCGATGAAAATATTGGTGCTCAATGCAGGTTCTAGCAGTCAAAAGAGCTGTCTTTACGAGTTAAACGATGTTTTGCCCGTTAGCGCAGCCCTCGAAGAGGATCGACCTTTGCAACCTCTCTGGGAAGCCAAAATCGATTGGACTCACCAGCAGGGTGTATCAGAGTTGAAAGTCACAACAGCAAAAGGTGTTCAGTTTGAGGAGGAGTTTGCATCGGAATCTCGCACAGATGCTATTTCTCGAATGCTGGAGACTCTTTGGAAGGGGAAAACTCAAACCATTAATGATTTAAACGAGATTGATATTGTCGGGCACCGCGTCGTACATGGCGGACAAGACTATCAGCAAAGTACGTTGATTTCGCCGGATGTTAAAAAGGCGATCGCCCGTTTAGCTGTTTTCGCACCCGTACACAATCCCGTGAATCTCGAAGGCATTGAGGCGATCGAGAATATCCTCCCAAATGTACCACAAATAGCAGTTTTTGATACAGCTTTTCACGCACAATTACCGCCCGCAGCCTTTGTGTATCCAGGCCCCTACGAATGGCTGGAAAATGGGATTCGCCGCTACGGTTTTCACGGGATTAGCCATCAATATTGCGCGCGCAGGGCTGCCGAAATTCTGAACCGCAATTTGCAAGATTTGCGGCTGATTAGCTGTCATTTGGGCAACGGATGTTCTCTGGCGGCTATTCGCGCTGGTGCGAGTGTGGACACGACGATGGGATTTACGCCTTTGGAAGGATTGATGATGGGAAGTCGATCGGGTTCGATCGATCCTGGTATCATAATTCATCTGTTAAGGCGATCGGATTTAACTGCTGAGAAACTTGATGATATTCTGAATCGGAATTCCGGTTTGAAAGGAATTTCTGGGGTGTCTGGCGATATGCGGCAGATTGGAAATGCTATTAGCCAAGGTAATGACAGAGCTCAACTGGCTTTGGATATTTACATTCACCGCTTGCGCGCCGGAATTGGGGCGATGCTGGCGAGTTTGGGAGGGTTGGATGCTTTGATTTTTACGGCGGGTGTTGGGGAAAATTCTGCTGTTGTGCGATCGGCTGCTTGCGAAGCTTTTGGATTTATGGGTTTAAAATTGGATGGGGAGAAGAATCAACAAGTGCAGGGCGATGAAGATATTGCAGCAGTTGATTCAGCGGTGAGAGTTTTGGTGATTCACACCCAGGAAGATTGGGAAATCGCGCGAGAATGCTGGAAAGTTTACTCTCAAAGAGTTTAGTTTAAAATTAGGCCGTAGCTGTAGCGTTGGGGCATAATAAGTATTGCATTATTTTCTCTAAGATATAGATATATGGCACTAATTGTTCAGAAATATGGTGGTTCCTCGGTTGCTAATGTTTCGCGGATTCTGGAAGTAGCAAAGCGAGTTGTAAAAACAGCACAGCTTGGCAACTCTCTAGTTGTCGTGCTTTCGGCAATGGGCAAAACCACCGATGGTTTAGTGAAACTAGCTAAGGAAATTTCCAGAAATCCCAGCAAACGGGAAATGGATATGTTGCTCTCCACTGGGGAACAAGTTTCGATCGCACTTTTGAGCATGGCATTGCAGGAAATGGGACAGCCCGCAATTTCCCTCACCGGCGCCCAAGTCGGCATCGTCACGGAAGCCGCCCACACTCGTGCCCGGATTTTGCGGATCGATCCAACTCGGATTGAAAGTCAGTTAAATCAAGGTAAAATTGTTGTGGTTGCAGGTTTCCAAGGGATTTCTGATGCCGAGGAAATGGAAATTACTACCTTGGGGCGTGGCGGTTCCGACACGACAGCCGTCGCCCTAGCCGCAGCATTGCGGGCCGACAGGTGCGAAATTTATACAGATGTCCCCGGAATTCTGACTACAGATCCGCGCTTGATTCCCGACGCGCAGTTGATGGATGAGATCACTTGCGATGAAATGCTGGAATTGGCGAGTTTGGGCGCAAAAGTGCTGCACCCGCGCGCCGTAGAAATTGCCAAGAATTACGGTGTGCCGCTGGTAGTGCTGTCTAGTTGGAGTGAGGCTCCCGGTACGCGGGTGGTGTCACCTCCCCCCCAACCGCGTCCGTTGGAGGGCTTGGAGCTCGCAAAAGCCGTGGATGCGGTGGAATTTGACTTGGATCAGGCGGGGGTGTCGCTGTTGCGTTTGCCCGATCGCCCTGGAGTAGCCGCGCGGTTATTCGGTGCGATCGCGCAACAAAATCTTGATGTAGACTTAATTATCCAGTCAATTCATGAAGGAAATACTAACGATATTGCCTTCACCGTAACGCGAAATTCTCTGCAACAAGCCACCGCCGTTGCCGATGCCATTATTCCTACCCTCGGTAAGAATTCTCACCCAGAATTGGGAGAACCGGAAGTGAAAGCCGAAGAAAGGCCAATAGCTAAAGTTAGCATTGCAGGTGCAGGAATGATCGGTCGTCCGAGGGTAGCAGCGGAAATGTTTAAGACTTTAGCAGATGCGGGAATTAATATTCAGATGATTTCCACTTCCGAGGTTAAAGTTAGTTGTACGATCGATGCTGTGGATTGCGATCGGGCAGTTGCCGAACTTTGCAAAGCATTTGATGTTGACAATTCCCCGATCGCGCTCAATACCTCATCTTCAAAGCCAGCAGCAGTCAGGGCTGTCGCCCTCGATGTCAACCAAGCGCGTTTGGCAATTCGTCATTTGCCCGATCGGCCCGGAGTAGCAGCCAAACTATTCGGACTTTTAGCCGAGGAAAATATCAGCGTAGACACAATTATTCAGTCCCAGCGGTGTCATAATATCGACGGCATATTGACTCGTGATATTGCATTTACTGTAGCACAAATGGATGCCGATGCTGCTAAAATAGTCTTGGAAAAAGCAGCACCAGAATTTGGATGGGGTGACGTTGCGGTTGATACACAAATTGCCAAAGTTAGCGTTGTCGGTTCCGGGATGATCGCAAATCCGGGGGTAGCAGCAAAGATGTTTGAAGCGCTTTCCCAGCACAAAATCAACATTCAAATGATTGCAACTTCCGAGATTAAAATTAGCTGTGTTGTGGATGAAGAACAAGGAGTAACTGCTTTGAAGGCAATTCATGCAGCCTTTGAACTTGCCGGCACCGAAAGAATTCAAATTCCCGCCTAATCAATTCACCAATGAGGACACGGCAATGCCGTGTCCCTACCCCGATTAATTGTAGGGAAACGGCACTGCCGTATCCTAATCTTCAGCAACGGAGGAAACAGCAATGCCGTGTCCCTACCCCAATTGATTGTAGGGAAACGGCACTGCCGTATCCTAATCTTCAGCAACGGAGGACACGGCAATGCCGTGTCCCTACCCCAATTGATTGTAGGGAAACGGCACTGCCGTCTCCTAATCTTCAGTGTCTAGTGAAATTAAAGTCATTGCTTGATTAATAATTGCCTCTTGATTCACTAACTGTGACAATTCTTTTGGTTCATAACGCCCTTCTTCCACTTCTAGGGAAGCTTTGTTAATAGCTTGTCGATACGCCGTTTCTAAAACCATGAATAACTCTTCTAGAGGCAAGTAAAACCCTGCACTTTTCGGTCGCTTATTTTCCTCCTGAATTTCTAGAACCGAGTTCCGAATTGAGATATCCCAAGAACGAGTTGTGCGATTTTCAGCTTGTTGTTTAATCAGATGCAATAGTAAAATCACTGCATAGCTGCGAATAGTTTTAATTATATCTTTTTTGCTCATTTCTTCTAGTTCTTCAACTATAGCTAATGACCCCGGTATATCCCCTTTTAGCAGTAGGCTTTTTAAGGTGAGTAGTTCTTCCATGACGAGTATGTCTATCTTGGGTGACTTATATTATAGCTCAAAATTAGCGATCGGTTAATCCTACAATTATTTAACATTTGTATTGCAGATGATTCGGCTGTGTTAGGATAAAAATGGCGATCGCCCAAAAGGAATTTAATCTTATGACTGTAGCAAAGGAACAGATCACTAATAGCACTAGCAATAGTGGCTTATCAAATTTCCGCATCACTGTCGAACGTCTGATCGAACTTTTAGATTTAGAAGAAGAGGATGAGTACGGGATTTTGAGGCCGACTGAGTATGCTTTTAGGACAGCGATGAAATTGGTTGTTGAGGCCTATGATAGCATGGGAAACAGTTTTCCAAAATGCTCGACTGGTACTGATGACCAAGGTAGTATTAGACTTGCTTGGCAAAATAGAAATGCTGATTGTAGAGTCAGGTTGTTCTGCCCATCTAATGCCGAGCGTAAAGCTTACATTTATCATCAGAAGAATCAGGAGTATAAATCAGAAGATATCATTTCTGCATCAACATTAATTTATTGGCTAGACTGGTTTAACAAGGTATGACTGATACATTTTCTCGGAGTGAATCAGAGTTTGAAGCCTTGAATGACAGTGCTATTGTCTATAGAGCTTTACTTCGGAAACAATGGATTGATGAAACCAGCGATCTAGTTTTACTGTTCGCTTATTTACTTCGACCCAATGAACCGGGTTTGTCAGTGACAATTGCCAGTGTTTCTTCGCCGGAACAATGTGCAGCAAAATTTAAAAATTGTTACGGAGTTGCGAGTATCCAAGTAGGAGAAATTCGCAAATTAGGTTTAGATGCAGTACCTGATTCAGCATCCCACGCTCAAATTATTGGTTTACCTGATGTGACAGATGACAGAGACAGGGCTGAAAGATTGGCAGATTTGTTAGCAGAGCGATCGAGACTTGTATGGATACCTCCGCAAGTATAGCGCAGCAAGTTGTCAAATAATTCCACAGCATTAGGCTGTGTTAGCATAAAACTAGCGCGCTCGACTTAAGGAATTTAATCTTATGACTGTAGCAAAGGAACAGATTACTGATAGCAGTAGCAATAGTGGCTTATCAAATTTCCGCATCACTGTCGAACGTCTGATCGAACTTTTAGATTTAGAAGAAGAGGATGAGTACGGGATTTTGAGACCGACTGAGTATGCTTTCAGGACAGCGATAAAATTGGTTGTTGAGACCTACGATAGCATGGGCAACAGTTTTCCGAAATGCTCAGAGATCAGTCCAAATAAGAGAGGTAGTATTTGGCTGGCTTGGGAAAATACAAATGCCGATCGCGCAGTGCGCTTGGTTTGCTCGATTAATGCCGATCAGAAATCTTATATTTATCATATGAGTGGGGAATATGGCTCGAAAGATATTACTTCAGCAGCAATATTAGTCGATCGGCTAAACTGGTTTAATGAAGCATGAACGATAAATGTTCTCGGAGTGCATCAGATGGCAATTCCTTCGTTGCATCATACAATAAATTTTGACTTAATATTTCTTGCGCGATCGCCACCACCACGGGCACGCAAACCGAATTCCCAATTTGCTTGTAACTTTCCCCCGCACTCGGATAACTCTTAAAATCTTCAGGAAAACCCATCAGACGGTAACATTCCTTCAGCGTCAACTTTCGCACCATATCTCGATCGCAAAAATAGACAAAAAACCGGCCCGATGTTTCTTGCGAAGGAATTGTCGGATGCACGCCATCCACCGAATAAATGCGATTGGGCTGTCTGTGTACCCTCGATAAATGCTCTGTATTTGGTCTCACACCAGTTTTCCAAGTACCTTTATTTCTGTAACCTACAAATAACAATCCCGAATCTTGTTTTCTGGGATACTCAATCAAAGTATACTCCGATTTATCCAATATTTCAAAACTTCCAGTCTCGTCTAAAAATTCCCTGAGTTTTGGAGGAAACTTGGTTTTAAGTCGAGAAAAATTGAATTCTTTACCCTTAGTTGCAATAATGAATATTCTTTCGCGATGTTGAGGAATTCCAAAGTCTTTAGCATTCAGAATTTGATAATTTACGCTGTATCCCAAATCTTTAAGGCTGGCAATAATTACTTTTAAGGTGTTTCCCTTGTCGTGATGGATTAAATGCTTGACATTTTCCAGAACAACAACTTGGGGTTGTTTTACTTTGATGATTTTACAAATCTCGAAAAATAGCGTCCCTCTTGTATCTTCAAATCCTAGCTTTTTACCGCAGATGCTAAAAGGTTGACACGGAAATCCAGCTACTAAAACATCAAAGTCTGCTAAATCAACAGGATTAATTTTACTGATATCTGCAAAAGGCACTTCGCCGAAATTTTCCTCGTACACCTCTCGGCATTTGCTGTTGATTTCGCAGGAAAAAACGCATTCAAATCCAATTTTTTCAAAACCTTGTCTAAAACCTCCTATACCTGAAAATAAGTCTATAAATTTCATTTTTGCTCAGCTTTAAAACAAACAAGTTATCAATACAATAATAACCGATTTTGCATCATAAATAATACTTATTTTTAGTACGTGGCAGCTTGGGGTACGATACTCGTATTTCAAGCCTCGCCCACCCCAGGGTAACTAAAAACGATCGCAACTTAAGAAATCCTGAATTTGCCGATATTGTCGATCGCCCAAAAAACTCCCAAACTTGCCACACAGACGACTAAACTAGAAATAGCAGAACAAAATACAGCCATTATCTACTTCCTTTCACCAACCATGAGTCAAACTTTGGAAAATCTCACCGCCATCGATGACAACCTATCCAAACGCCACATCGATCTCGATCCAGGCGGCTACTTCATCATCTATGTCGATCGCGAAACCAGCTTAATTTGCGCCAAACACTTCACCAACATCATCGACGATAGAGGCATTGCTATCGATCCCGAAACGGGTAAACCCATCCCCGCCCGTGGCAAAGTAGAACGCACTGAAGTCACACTTTTTACCGCCAGAAGTGCCAAAGAACTTTGCGTCAAAATCCTAGAAGAAACCCGCCCCAATCCGGTGACAATGTTAGATCACGCGGCTTATTTGGGACGGGAATTTTTGCGGGCAGAAATTGCATTATTGAGCGATCGAGAATACGTTCAAGATTAGTCGAAGCATCAACTGTGTGAACAAATCTCGCTGTCAACAGTCAACAGTCAACAGTCAACAGTCAACAGTCAACTGTTCACGAAAAACCTTGATACCAGAAATAAGTCACCATCGGAATCACTGTCGCCAACACCAACAGCACAACCACTATCACCGTGGCATTGCCCTGATCTGTTTCTTCAGCTTTCTTAAATGTGCCTTCAACTTGAGTGTTGTCAACAACTTCAGGAGCACCTGGATCTGCTTGGCCAGACAAAACTGTCGCAAGGCGATCGCTAGCAGCAGTCAAAGCCTCATTGTATTTGTTACCTTCCCGCAGTGGCACTTGCACGGTTTCCCCGGCCACACTCTGGGCAATTTCATCGGTTAGCAGCGATTTCACGCCTTCTCCGGTGAGAATTGCCGCACTGTTGGTAACAGTGTCGAGAACCAGTAAAATTTGATTGGTCTGGTCTTCTGTGACGGGAAACCACTGTTCAAACAGTTGCTTGGTGAAAGTGGCAGTCGTTTCGCCGTAGTCTAAGCGGTGAATGGTGACAAACCGGACTTGTTTCCCTGTTTGGGTTTCCAAGTTGTCTAGTACGGTGTTAATCGTGCTTTCGCTGCTACGGCTGAGGACATCGCCTTTGTCCCACACCCAAGTGCGATCATCCGCCGACAACATCGGTAATTCGTACACACCAGTCGCTAATGCGGGTAACACAGCTATCTGGGACGCGATCAGGGCGATCGCGATCGCCCCCGCCAAAGGTTGGATATATTTTGTCCAACTAAAGAGTTGCTTGAGAAGTCTGATCATAAGGTTGAGGATAAAAGTGCCTTTTTTCCAAAAATACTATACAAACCCCCTGAAAATTCATTTTAGATACGGCAATATTGAGAATTAGCTCAGCAATTGAACTCCCTAGCAATTTTTTTTAGGATTATGACTATGGAACCCGCAGACACTTATAAAGGTTGGATTATTCAATCCCAGAAA
>JAYSVM010000142.1:0-4277 GCA_043718495.1 Oscillatoriales bacterium
AATTCCCAATTCCCAATTCCCAATTCCCAATTCCCAATTCCCAATTCCCAATTCCCAATTCCCAATTCCCAATTCCCAATTCCCAATTCCCAATGAGCCGCATTCTGGTTTTGCTTGATCGCCATCAACACCATCTACTAATCCAATACCTCAACAGCAAACATGAGGTGATTGTATTCGATCGCGCTACCTGCCGTGACTCTCATCTTCAAATTCCTCAAATCCCGTTTGACTTGTGCATTCTAGACGAGTCAACTTTCGATCGCATCAGCCCACTCGTAGAAACCTTAAAAACAGCATCTGAACCCATATTTTTACCATTTTTGCTGGTGGGCGAATCCCCGAAGTGTGCGGATAAACAGCCACTATTTCCCCTTGTCCCAGAACAACTTGAACACAGAATTGACGATTTAATCGTTAGTCCCGTTAATCTGGCACAACTCCATTTCCAGGTAGAAAATTTGTTGGCCCGCAGGCAATTATCCCTGGAACTCCACAAAATTCAGGAAGTAGTTAAAGAACGGACTTTAGCAGAAAGTTTGTTGATTGAGTCTCTGCAAACAACTAACGAAAACCTGCAACGGGAAATCGAAAAGCGGGTTGAGATAGAATCCACACTGCGATCGAATTCCTATCTCGATTATCTGATGAATGCGATGCCAGATATTGTCTGCTTCAAAGATGCCGACGGCAGATGGCAAGAGGCAAATAGAGCGATACTGGAACTGTTCGAGCTTTCCCCAGATGAATATCGCGGACTCAAGGACTCTCAGCTAGGAGAACTCAGCACCTTTTACCAAGAAGCTTTGGTGGGATGCGAAGTTAGCGATCGAGCAGCGTGGGATCAGGGTACTGTTTCTAGGGGTGAAGAAGTGATTCTGCGATCGGACGGTACTACTAAAATCTATGATGTCATTAAAATACCCTTATTTTACCCCGACGGTCAGCGCAAAAATATTGTGATTTTGGGTCGCGATATTACTGAACACAAAAAAGCTAGAGATGAACTCGTCCGCTTAGCGTCCATTGTCGAATCTTCCGACGATGGGATTATCGGCAAATCCCTCACCGGGACGATTATGAGTTGGAATGTAGGAGCCGAAAAGATTTATGGCTATAACGCCGCAGAAGTCAAGAGCAAGTCGATCGAGATTTTAGCCATACCCTCACGCCCCAACGAAATGTCACAAATTCTGGAAAACATTCGGGCTGGAGCCACCATCGACCATTACGAAACGCTACACCTACGCAAAGACGGCAAACAAATAGATGTTTCCCTGACTATTTCTCCGATTAAAGATGCCACAGGGACAATCACCGGGGTTTCGACTATCGCCAGAGACATCAGCGACAGTAAGCGAGTCGAAAAAGCTCTCGAACAACTCCGCCATCTACATGAATCGATTTTGTTCTCCGCAGGTGAAGGCATCTGCGGATTGAACAGACACAGAAAAGTGACTTTTGTGAATCCAGCGGCGGTGAGAATGGCTGGCTACGAATCGAAAGAATTGATTGATCGACCATTCTATGAAACCATACATCGGAAACTGGAGGAATCTTTAGAGGCGATCGGGCAAAAGTCACTGCCAACAGATATCAATCTCTTTCCGAACCAAATAAACAGTCAAATTTTAGCAACCTTGCAAGACGGAGAAGCGCGCCGTGTCACCGATGAGGTTTTTTGTCGGCGAGATGGCACGAGTTTTCCCGTTGAGTACGTCGTCGCCCCCATGCGAGAAGGCGGGGAAATTATCGGAGCCGTGGTGACATTTAAAGATATCACCGATCGCCTTGCCATCGAACGAATGAAAGATGAATTCATTTCAGTTGTCAGCCATGAACTACGGACACCCATGACCTCGATTCACGGAGCCCTCGCCCTCCTCAACAGTGGTGTCCTCGATGCTCAACCACAAAAAGCCAAGCGGATGCTAGAGATTGCCGTGACTAACACAGAGCGTTTAGTGCGCTTGATCAACGACATCCTCGATTTAGAACGAATGGAGTCGAATTATGGCACTGCGATCAAAAAAACTTGCAATATGGCTGAACTGATGCTTCAGGCTGTGGAGGAGATGCAGGGAATGGCTCACCAGGCCGGAGTGATCATGTCCGTGGTTCCTATCAGTGCTCAATTGCGAGCTATTCCCGATCGCATAATTCAGACCTTGACCAATTTACTCAGCAATGCTATCAAATTCTCCTCCCAGGGCGCTACAATTTGCCTGAGCGCGGAGTTGCGGGAAAATCAGGATTTGACAAAAAAAGCTGGGTTTAAGTCGGTATCGTGTCCTAATTCTGCGATCGTGAGTCCGCACTTGTCAATCTCCGATTCCGAAATCCTGATTGCAGTCAAAGACGAAGGACGCGGAATTCCGGCAGATAAGCTGGAGATGATTTTTGAACGCTTTCAACAAGTTGATGCTTCTGATTCTCGACAAAAAGGTGGCACTGGTTTGGGGCTAGCTATTTGTCGCAGTATCGTACAGCAGCACGGTGGCAGAATTTGGGTCGAGAGCAGTTTGGGGGAAGGCAGCACTTTTTTCTTAACTTTGCCAATTTTTAAGAATGCAGAAAGTCAAAGAGATGGCGAAAATACAGGGTAAAATTTTGACAATTTAGGATAAATACTTAGATCAAACAGTTTACTTTACAAAATATTCATATTTAAGGTCTAGCCTCAGATCAGTTATTAATTTAAAAAAAAGATGTTTATTGTGGCAACCAAACGCATATTGATTATTGACGATGCCGAAGATATTCGGGAAGTGGCTCAAGTCAGTCTGGAAGTCGTCGGGGGCTGGGAGGTGATGACAGCTAGTTCTGGTCGGGAGGGTGTGGCTAAGGCACTGGCCCAACAGCCTGATGCGATTCTTTTGGACGTGATGATGCCAGACCAAGACGGGCCTACTACTTTTCTACAGTTGCAAGCCAATAGTGCTACCCAGCACATTCCTGTAATTTTACTGACAGCTAAAGCTTTGGCTGGTGACAGGCGGATGTTTGCCGAATTGGGGGTGGCAAGCGTGATTGCCAAGCCTTTTGAACCGATGTTTTTGGCCAGTCAGGTGGCTCAAGTTTTGGGCTGGGATCGATTGTAGGGCGATCGGGCATTCATATCATATCAATTCCGGTAACACCGGAATGAAATAGAGGAGACGGCAGTGCCGTCTCCCTACAATATTATTTTGGGTAGGGAAACGGCACTGCCGTCTCCCTACAATATTATTTTGGGTAGGGAAACGGCACTGCCGTCTCCTAATTTCTTTTATAGCCTGGACTCGACAACAAATTGCTCCTGCTCAAACTTAAGCAGAATATAAACTAGCAGGAGTATTTGACTTTTTGTAAACTCTTGCTAGTCTTCATAAGTTCTTCAGGTTTTAGTTATAAATTTAAACCAATCGCCAAGGAGCAACCCTGAACTTGGACAAACACCTTGGGAGATGACCACTATGCCATCAACTTACATTTTACTACTGATAATTTCTCTGGCAGCGATCTGGGTGTATTGGCAAACCTCTCAAGATATTTTCGTGCTTGTGGCTTTGGCAGGACTGGGCTGTTTTATTTGGGGATTCTCTTGTTCCCCTTGGATAGTTCAACTTCTCATCGTGTTGCTACTGTTGGGTGTCCAAAATAATTACTTGCGAGACACTCAAAGTTGGGACTGAAACAAGCTTTTATTCATGGCATCGGGAAATGGGATGCCCTAAGCATTAGTCAGTCTGCGAAATGAATTGTTCAGTTACTTATTTGTTAAAAAAGGTTTAAAATATCATGAATAGTTGCCCTTGTTGTTCTTCTCAATTACTCAGACACGCTCGCCACAATCGCGTCTACTTGTTCTGTTCGCACTGTTGGCAGGAAATGCCAGATCTTTCGCAGATCATTTTAGGTAACAAACAGCGGACTCGCAAACTCGACAGTTTGGTCAAGGTATCTCCTTCCATGCCTAAATTGACAGTTTTGGAATCTGTGAGAATCGCTTAGTTCAATTTGATTGCAATTAAAAATTGGTAACACAAATTTTTTTTAATTATAAAACAAGTTCGGCAAGCGGAAAACTCAGAGTCTTTAGACCTTCCATGAAAGCGACACGAGCGGTTTTAACCGCCATGAATCTTTCTTAATTCTTAACATTTTTAGCAGTGTAAAAAGGGCTTTTGCCCTTACACTGGATTGGGATGGATACACAGGTGCAAACCTGAGAAGCAAATGCCTACCATAGACTAAAGGTACGCGGGGACTCTCGCGTTACCAAGGGCTCAACCCTT
>JAYSVM010000143.1:0-13739 GCA_043718495.1 Oscillatoriales bacterium
GTACATTTTTAATACCACGGCGGTTAAAACCGCACGAGTCGCTTCCCTAGGAAGGTCTAAAGACTCGCTCGTTTCTCGCATCCCGTATTACTTTTATGAAAATCCCAGGAATTGCGATTAGTTTGTTAATGCTGCTGAGTAATTCATCGGCGGTTGTCGCGCAAATGCCAGCAGTTTCTGGGAATATTTGTGCGGTAGACTTAGGTATGAAGATAGATGCGATCGCCAATCGTGCTGAATTTAGCCGATCGCGCTGGGGCATTTTGATTCAACCCCTATCTTCTCCCATAACTCTCTACAGTCGCGACTCCCAAAAATACTTTATTCCGGCATCAAATGTCAAGCTATTAACCACCGCCGCTGCTTTACAAAAACTCGGTGCTGATTTTCGGATTAAAACATCGGTTTATAGTGGCGAAAATGGGAATTTACACATTGTCGGTAGGGGCGATCCGAGTATGGCTGAGACTCAGTTAAAATCTTTGGCTCAGCAGTTAAAACAGCGTGGAATTAGTCGAGTTAACGAGTTAATTGGAGATGACAGCTATTTTCAAGGAGATGCAGTCAATCCGAATTGGGAATGGGAAGATGCTCAAGCTGGCTATGGCGCACCTATCAATAGTTTAATTTTTAATCAAAATGCGATCGAGCTAATTTTATCACCCCAGGCGATCGGGCAACCGCTGAAAATTACTTTTGCCCAACCAAAGCCGATAAATCAATGGCAAATTCAGAATAATTCGGTGACAGTCGGACAAAATGAATCGGAATTTGTTGAAGTTGGCAGAGACTTCGCGCAACCTCTTTTGCAAGTTAATGGACAGTTGAGAGTTGGCGCTCAGTCTGAATCAGCTTACGTGGCAGTTGTCAATCCCGCCAATCATTTTTTGCAGCATTTTCAGCAAGTTCTGGCCAGTGAAGGAATCTCTGTTAAACAATCTTTAGTTGCATCTAAGTCTCCCAATTTAACTCAGGAATTAGCAACAGTTGAATCTCCACCGCTGGCAGAATTAGTGAAAGAAACTAATCGAGAGAGCAACAATGTTTATGCAGAAGTTTTACTGAGATTGTTGGGAAAAAACACAGGCAAGATGCCTGTTCCGCAACAACAAGACACAGGCAAGATGCCTGTTTCACAACAACAAGATACAGGCAAGATGCCAGTGCCACAACAAGATACAATTGAAGTTGGTTTGAAAGAGTTAAAAACAACTTTAACTCAATTAGGCGTAAATCCAAATAGCTATAGATTAGCTGATGGTTCTGGATTATCTCGCCACAATTTAATTAGTCCAGAAGCATTGGTGCAAACTTTGAGATTAATGACGAATTCACCGGCTGCATCTATTTACCGCGCGTCTTT
Organism: Oscillatoriales bacterium; assembly: GCA_043718495.1. GTDB lineage: Bacteria > Cyanobacteriota > Cyanobacteriia > Cyanobacteriales > Microcoleaceae > Microcoleus. Next base: position 1,364 of record JAYSVM010000143.1, read on the forward strand.
ACCCGTGGCTGGGGAGAGCGGTACTTTGAAAAATCGTTTTACTACACCAAATCGAGTGATTTTGCAAGCCAAAACTGGAACTTTGAGCGGGGTTGCGGCGCTGTCTGGATATGTGGAAGTGCCGAATTATGAGCCGCTGGTGTTTAGCATTATGGTGAATCAGTCGGATCTGTCTGCTCCAAAAGTGCGATCGGCGATCGACGAAATTGTGCTGTTGTTAAATCAGCTCAGTCGCTGTTAAGAAGAAGGAAGGTGCGTTATTATTTTCGGTAGGGACACGGCACTGCCGTCTCCTCTATATCATTCCGGTGCAATCGGAATTGGTATCTACCAGCTATTTTTGCATGAATTTTGAGAATTAGTATTAGTATCTGCGATCGGCTATAATAAAAGAAGAGAAATTAAAACCATTTGGCAAATTCAATTTACTGCCCATTTGTGTTTTTTGTATGACCAGAAAATTGGTTAATTTTCAAAATATGAAATCTTTAAATCCTGAACAGCAACATATCTTTGTCGAAACCAACAATATCCGTTTGCACTGCGTTTCCCAAGGCGAGGGCGAACTCGTTTTACTTTTGCACGGGTTTCCAGAGTTTTGGTACTCTTGGCGGCACCAAATTCCTGCCTTAGCTCGTCATTTCAAGGTTGTAGTACCGGATTTGCGTGGCTACAATGATTCGGACAAGCCGGAAAGTGGCTACGATTTAGATACGCTGAGTGCAGATATTCGCGGTTTGATCGATCGCCTCGGCTATACAAAAGCACACATAGTCGGTCATGATTGGGGAGGTGTTATCGCATGGCACTTAGCTCAAAAATTCCCTGAAAAAATCAACAGTTTGGCCGTTTTAAATGCTCCACACCCCCAGCGATTTGTGCAAGAAATGGCGAGTAACTTAGATCAACTACGTCGGAGTTGGTACGTTTTTGCCTTTCAAGTTCCCGGTATTCCTGAATGGCTAATTCAGCAAAATTTGAAAAATTTTGTGCACAATGTTTTCCAAGGACAAGCTATTCGCAAAGGAGCTTTTAGCGCGGAAGAAACTAAGATTTATCAGACAGCTTTGGAAAAGCCGGGAGTATTGGGGGCGGCGGTGAATTATTACCGACAGATATTTCACCCCCAACGACTTTGGAATTTGGGGCAGAAATGGGAAACTGTGAATGTTCCTACTTTGGTGCTTTGGGGAGAAGAAGATGCGTTTTTGAGTCACAAACTTGTGGAAGGTTTAGACAGGTTAATTACTGCTCCATTTAAGCTAAAATTAGTGCCGAATTGTGGGCACTGGATTCAGCAAGAAGTACCGCAAACTGTGAATCGCGAATTACTGAGTTTTCTCAGAGGTTCTTCTGGTTCTTTAGTTTTGGGATAAATATTACTCCAAATCAGGACACGGCAGTGCCGTGTCCCTACCGCAAAATAATACTGTAGGGACACGGCACTGCCGTGTCCTCATTTCAGCCACTGTAACTATTGGACGATCGCAGTTTGGGCCGATTCGATCGCACCAGACGGACTCAAATCCAGTTCACCACCGGGCGCTTCTGGGTGTGTGCGATCGATCGCGATCGGAACTTCCAGATATTCATCAACACATCCATCGGCGATCAACTCTTCAAAAACTTCAAAATCATCACTCATTGCAGCACAAGCAGCACTAGCCCGCTTGCCAGCGCGATAACTCATGTACGCAGCACCACCGCCCAAAACCCCAGCTAAGCCCAAAAAACCCAAAGCGAGCATTTTGTAAGATTTACACTGATTCATTTGACTATCTCCACCGGCACCGAGGGTTGTGGCAGAACCAGATTGGCTAGCGCCAGATTTGCTGTAGGGACAGGGAAAAGCAAATGTTGCGTCACCGAAAGCAATGGTGCTTGCGATCGCAACGGTGGAAGCAATGCCAGCTAACACTTGAAATTTTTTCATGGCGGTCTGGGATTTTGTAAAGGATCAGTGAAGTACCCACCGTCAAGTGGATAACCGCTATGACGGAGGCTTCCTGTTTCAACCGCCGCCGCCTCCACACAAGCAAGCTTATGTCTTGGTCTTACGCAGCGTCTAGAGGTTTGACAAGCCGTCTTGTCCTAACTCTCACACCGCTTGCACGATGTCCAGGCAGCAGCCCTCCTTCCGAAGGCAGAAATGTTTTATTCGGAAACCCACTTGGCGTTTGATTTGTCCAGTGGCGGATTTCATTTAGTGGATAGTACGCTAGTGCTGACGCTTGCTCAATTGCAACGGCCTTTTAGACGTTCCACAAGGTTATCAACCTCCAAACTTATTATACCAATCAATTATGTATTTGTTTGTCGGGTACGACTCATACGCCTTTCATCCCGCCCCTAACCGAGTAGGGTATAACGGGGGAATTCCCGTCTGCCTTGTTACAAAAATAATGGTAACAGCTCTTTACAAATCCATCAACTACCCTGAGTGCATCCAGCACTGGACAATTTGATCACCCATTGCAAACACTTGGTGGCAAAATACTTTTAAGGCTATTTTTGAGAAGACTTAGTTATTGGGATAGATATGACAGACAGCAAGGATCAAGCTATTGTACGATCGCCTCGCCGATTGTTGGTAACAGGTGGGGCTGGATTTATTGGCTCGAATTTTGTCCATCACTGGTGCAGTAGCTATCCAGGCGATCGGGTAATCGTACTCGATGCTCTCACCTATGCAGGAAACAGACAAACCCTGGCAAGTTTGGAGGGAGGAGAAAATTTTCGGTTTGTACAGGGCGATATTTGCGATCGCAGCCTCATCGATACCTTGCTTCAAACCGAAAAAATCGATACAGTCGCCCACTTTGCAGCAGAATCCCACGTTGATCGATCGATCATCGGCCCCGCCGCCTTCGTCCAAACCAACGTTGTCGGAACATTCACCCTCCTAGAATCCTTCCGCAAGCATTTTGAAGCAATTGAGGACTTATCTCTCAAAGCACAAATGCGCTTTCTCCATGTTTCCACAGACGAAGTTTTCGGCAGTCTCGGCCCCGATGACCCAGCATTTACCGAAACAACCGCCTACGAGCCCAACAGTCCCTACTCAGCCTCAAAAGCAGGTAGTGACCACCTCGCCCGCGCCTACTTCCACACCTACGGCGTCCCCACAATCATCACCAACTGTTCTAACAACTACGGCCCCTATCACTTCCCCGAAAAACTAATTCCATTAATGTGCATTAATATGCTTCTGGGCAAACCACTGCCAGTTTATGGCGACGGTCAAAACGTCCGAGATTGGCTATACGTCCTCGACCACTGCCGCGCTTTAGATGCCGTGATCAACAATGGCAAGCCCGGAGAAACCTATAATGTTGGTGGCAACAACGAAGTCAAAAATCTCGATTTGGTCAAAATCCTATGTCAGCTAATGGACGAATTGGCAACAGATTTACCCGTCCGCCCTTGCGAACAACTGATCACCTTTGTTAAAGATCGGGCAGGACACGATCGACGTTATGCGATCGATGCAACCAAAATTAAAACAGACCTAAATTGGACTCCATCAGTCACAGTTGAAGAAGGTATGCGACGCACCGTAGAATGGTATTTAGCCAATCGCGATTGGTGGGAACCACTGCTGTCCGAAGAATATCAGACTTACTACCGCAAAGTCTACGCTAATTAGTCATTAGTCATTAGTCAGTAGTCATTAGTTATTGGCTATTGGCTATTGGCTATTAGTTGATTTTTTGTCAAACATGAACAACTAGCAACTAGCAACTAGCAACTAGCCAATAACAAATAACAAATGACCGAAATCAAATGGCTAAATCACCTCCAAGAACCTAAATACTGGCTACTAGGCATAGCCTCCGGCTTGATAATTCTGCAACTAACCCTGACTTCCAGAACAGAAAACGCAGACCTATTCGGCACAATGTTTCTATTTTGGGGAGTTGTCTGCTTCCTAATATCCGAAAGATACCAAACCTTAACTTTAGAAAGCGGAATTTTCGGCACTTTCTTTGGGGCATCATTAATCTTTTTAATATTGCTCAAAAGTTCGTCAATATCTGGATACGACTTTTTTATCCGGGTCATGCCTTTCCTATCTGGTATCAGTCTGGCTTTGCTAGCTTCTGGAACCAAGGGACTAAAACAATATTGGCAAGAACTTTTCATCCTTGCCTATACAGCAATTCCTCCCGGATTGATAGGAATTTTTGTTGATGTCGCCAAATTAACCGCTAAATTTTCAGGTTTTCTTCTCCACTATTTAGGCTTTGAAGTAGTTCGTCAAGGAGCATTTCTAATTCTGGAAAAAGGCAGCGTGGAAGTGAATCATGGCTGTTCAGGAGTCAATGCCATTCTACAATTGTTAGGACTAGCCATAGTTTTTTTACTCATGTTTCCTACAACTACGGGACAGAGAATTGTAGTACCGATTGTTGCACTCCTGATTGCATTTGTAGTGAATGCAGCACGAGTTGGTCTCCTGGCTGTGCTGGTATCGCTATCTCAACGCGAAGCATTCAAATACTGGCATGAAGGAAATGGGTCAGTAATTTTTTCAATGATTGCTGTATTCATTTTTGGGATATTCTGCTGGTTTGCAATCTTGCAAGAACCACAAAACAAGAAAAAACAAAATTAATAATGCCTATTACCGATTGGAAAACAGCCAGAATTTCTCTTTTAGCGGTGACATTTATAGTGGTTTTATTAGTTGTCGGAAAATCGACATTCTATCCATCGGTAGGTACTACTGCTGCAACCACTTGGGAAATGCCAGAGACCGTACCTATAACCGACTGGCAAATCAAAAAAAGTACACCTCTAAAAATTAGCGACACTTCACAAATCAAGGTGGGCAGGAAATATGACTATCAAAAAAACAACCTTGACCTAGAAGTAGAAATGCGCTATGTGGTAGGAACCATTGGGGATGTAGCAGGTCTAGCGAAAGGAAACACTCTTCTTAAGTCTTCTCCTGGTAAACTAGAATTAGCAAATACTGAAAAAGTAGGTTTTCACGGAATTTTGCAATTCCAAAACCGACTATATCTAAGTTCTTGCATCAATCCCAGTGGTTACGCTACTGTTACCAGTAACCAGTTTCGATACAACCGGAATACAAGTGACTGGAATTTGAACCGCATTTTGTTTTGGCTATTGGGTAGGGGCAATATTCAAGATCAGCGCTGTTTGTGGACTCAGATGTCTGTACCTTTGGACAAAACAACTCCCCAAAATGCCAGGAAAATTCTAGAGAATGCTTGGGTTTCTTGGTATGGGTGGTGGCAGCCGCGATTTCCCAAACCTTGAGTAGATTCAAAAGAGATTTTTTTTAACCATAGGTGTATTAGTTTATGAATGAGATACAAGGCGATCAAGGTTTTTCTATGTACAGGCTGCGTTGGGTTGGTTACGGTCTATTAATTTTGTCATTATTAGATACGATCGCAGTTTTGACACCAGCAAACTTTGGCGTTCGTGCTTGGGAATTACAGACAATTGGGGCCATCGTCGAACGAGTACCAGTTCCTCTATTGGCAATGGCGCTGATATTTTTTGGAGAAGGTTACGATCGCAAACCTTTGGAAGACATCTTTTTAAAGATTTTATCTTGGGTTTGTCTGTTGCTGGCCCTGGTATTTCTGTTGATGCTACCCTTGGGTATTTTTGGGGCGATTTCCGTCAACACCCAAAACAGTAATCAAATTACTACTCAAGCCAATCAACAATTAGCCCAATTGCAGCAAGTTGAAGAACGGCTAAATAAGGGAACTCCCGAAGATTTGAAAAATTTGGGGGCAGAATTGACTAGGCTGGGAGTACAAGCGGATACTAACAACCCCCAGGAATTGAAAAGTCAAATTCTGGCGAGAATTACTCCAGCGAAGGAACGATTGCAAGCGCAAAGTACAGCGGTTCAGTCAAATCAGCGTTTGGGGCTATTCAAAAATGCGATTAAGTGGCTATTGGGCGCTTTAATTTCTAGCGTTTTGTTTTTTACGATGTGGCGTGGTACTGATTGGGCTAGATAATAGTTTTGAGTTAAGAAATTAGGAGACGGCAGTGCCGTTTCCCTACAATTAATTGGACTAATCAGGACACGGCAGTGCCGTTTCCCTACAATTAATTGGGCGATGGTTGCATCCCCGCGATCGCGCAATCGATTATTTTGGAGTAGGGACACGGCACTGCCGTGTCCTCTATATCTGCCGTGTCCTCTATATCATTCCGATGCAACCGGAAACGATATCAGATCGGCTTAAATAACTCGGAAATCGTTCACTCCAATTTGTGAAGCATTCACTCCGGTTAAAGATGCGATCACAATTCCATTCACTTTAATCAAAGCGCTGTTATTACTCTGACTAATTTCGAGTTGATTGAAACTCAAGCCACCAGACAATCCTAACACATCTTCGCCTTTGACAAAATCGGAAATAATATCAAGTCCGAGATTGTTTCCGAGGACAAATGTGTCATTGCCCAAACCGCCAATTAAGCTGTCGTTGCCTAAACCTCCAAACAAAATATCGTTGCCTTCGCAACCGAGAAGCGTATCGTTACCTTTGTCTCCATAAATCGAATCATTGCCCTTACCGCCGTCAATTAAATCATTGCCTTGACCCCCATAAAGTAGGTCATTTCCGGTATCACCGGACAAAGTATCGTCCCCAAGTTCTCCGAAGAGAATATCATTGCCTCCGCTACCTAGGATTAAATCCTGACCGTTTCCGCCGAACAAAGTATCGTTTCCTTTGCCGCCGTCGATAAAATCGTTACCTTCATTGCCCAAGATTAAGTCATCATCTTCATTACCGTTAAGTGAATCGTTTCCTTGATTCCCGAAAATAACATCTTTACCAAAACCGCCAATAATGATGTCGTTTCCTTTGCCGCCCAACAGGATATCGTCTCCCTTGTAGCCGTCAATAAAATCGTTGCCTTCGTTGCCGTTTAAAATGTCGGCGCTATTCCCACCAATCAGGTTGTCGTTACCTGCTTTGCCATCGAATATATTGGGGCTGTTTCTGCCAAAATAACCGTCATTTTTGGGAGTACCAATGAAGATGCCAGAATTGCCGTTGATGGTATTATCGACTGGATTTGGTCGATCGAGGTTTGGTCGTTCAAGGCGATCGCCAATACAGGTGCGATCGGCTGTAGGAGTAGGCGTAGGCGTTGGTGTAGGCGTGGGAGTCGGCGTTGGAGTCGGCGTTGGTGTGGGCGTTGCCGTCGTATCCACAATAGTCAAAATCGCCGTTTTCTGATTTCCCAAACTTGCATTATTTGTGGCATTTGTCAAGCTGAGATTGACAGTTTCATTACCTTCTACTAAAGTGTCATTTGCGATCGGAATAGTGAAAGTTTTGCTAGTTTCACCAGACAGAAAGTTTAACGTACCCGATGTCGCAGTGTAGTCACTTCCGGCGGTGGCGCTACCGTCAGAAGTGGCGTAACTGACAGAGGCGGAAACATTGATTCCATCTGTACGATTAACTACAATTGTTTGGGTTGTGCCGTTTTCATTAACGCTGTAAGTGGCGCTGCTGAAATTAAATGTTCCCGGCGTTGGTATGACTGCTAGATCGTTATCTGCGATCGCGACAGTCGCCGTTTCAGTACCAGCAGTCCCCAAATTGTAAGCAGCAGTACCGACTAAAGTCAGCTTCACAGCCTCGCTACCTTCCACAAGGGTGTCGTCAATTGGAGTAATAGTAACATCCGCGAAAGATTGACCCGCTGGAATGATAATGCTGCCCGTTAAACTCGGCGTGAAATCATTGCTGGTGGCAAAACCCGTACCGCTAGCAGTTGTATAATTGACTGTCAGCGGGAGTGTGGTACTGCCCGATCGCGTAATGCGGAAAGTACCAGGATTTGCACCAGATTCGGCTGCTGCTGCGTCTGTAGCAGTAATAGTTACCGTCGGTAAGGCAATGTTAAACCGGGCGACACTCGGATCGTGATCGCTGTCTTGTTCGGCAAATTCTGAGTTGATGTGAACCACATCAAATCCGGCTAAGTTTTTAGCTAAGTTATTGCTAGCTAAAATGTGGTCGAGAACCTGGGCGTTGCCTTGGAAATTGTAAGTATAGCGCTCATTTTCCGGCAGAGTTTCGATTAAGTTTTGCAGTACAGCAGTGCCGCTACCGCCGGGAATTCCCCGGACAACATTCAGCGGTTCAGAAAACTGAAAATCGTTCAAATCTCCGGCAACAATCACATTCGCATTGGCATCAACTGCCAAAATACTATCCACAAAATTGTTGACAATTTGTGCTTGTTGCAGGCGCTGAGTTTCTGAAGTTAGAACAGGCGGTTGACTGGGGCCGAAAAGTGGTTGGTCGCCGCCTTTGGAGTTGAAGTGATTGGCAATTACAAATACTGATTGCCCGTTGAATTGAAACTCACCGACTAAAGGCTTGCGGCTGGTATTAAATGCTGCATTAGTCGGGTCAATTCTGCCGGGACTTGCTGACAGTGCGGGCGCGCCACTAACGGTGTTAACTGTGGTTGCGGTTGTGGAAGTGCCGCCAGGGCGATCGACAAAAGTAACGCGGCTGGGATTGAACAAGAATCCGACTCGAATATTGCCACCAGGTTCGCCGCCGTCTTGGTTATTTACCGGGTTAATTTGCCGGAATTCATAAGTCGGGCCGCCCGCTGTTTTAATTGCGGAAATTAAGGTGTTGTAAGTTGTGTCAGCCGCAACTACACCGTCATTTGTCGAACCGTTGTTGTCTTGAATTTCCTCCAGATTAATAATGTCAGGACTTTTGAGATTGGTGACAATTCGGTTGGCGATGGCGGGGAATTTGGCGGTGTCGCTGGGGTCTAAATTTTCGACGTTGAAGTTGCCGACTGTTAGCTGGCTGGCAGTTCCAGTTAAGTTGGTCACTTCCTTAGTTAAGCCACCAGATGTGACGCTAGCTTGAGGAATTTGGACTGTATTTAAAATCTCGTAATTGCTGAAACTGTAACCGATAATGCCTGAAACTGTACTCAATTTGTCGCCAACATTAGTCAGAGGTGAGAGAATACCAGTGCTGGGTGGATTCAGCAAAGTATCGTCAATCTGAATGCGTTCTGGGTTAAAATCGGTAGCAGAAACGGCAATCCCACCGCGATTAGTTCTGCCCGTAGCATTCGCACCGTTATCAGGCAAAACGTAGAATTCGCCAAAGTTGTTTGTGGGGCCGACAACAACCGGATTGTTGACTTGCACCAGCATTCCTTCTAAACTTTCGTAGAAGTCGATGCCTTCTGTTGTCGGGTCAAAATCGCCTCCTGTTTCGACATTACCAGCAGTAGTGAAATCGTTTTGAATGGAGGTTGTCGGTTGAGTGCGGCCGCCGGTACCGATCGCAGTTGGAGTAATTGTTCCTAAAGATGCGATCGCGCCTACCGCAGCCCCAGCAACCGTAGCGTTGATTTGGGTAGTAGTCAGATTGGTGGCGTTGTTAGCAGGGCGGAATTCGTCAACTCGACCAGTTACTTGTACCGATTGTCCGACAGTAGGATTGGCTATTGTCGAACTTCCCAGGAACACAAAAATCGCTTCTGATGTCGAATTCGGATTAGCTCCAGTGTCGGGAGTCGGGTCTTGTATATAAAAGCCGCGACCGCCACCAGCACTAATTACGGCTGTTACTATACCCGGAACATTGCTAACAGTTTGAGTGGCTAAAGGTGATGTGTGACTTGCGCCTTGAATGTTGCGGATCCGAACCGGAGAACTACCTAAAGTTACGATATCGCTTCGGAATTTCTGGAAGTTGTCCTGCGGCAAATCTTTGGAGATTACATTGTTGCCGTACCACAGATTGTCGCCGTTATCAACTAATAGCTGAATTTGACTGCTATCGGTTAAATTACTCGGCACTTCCACGATTGATTCAAAACTGCCGCCTGCATTCAAAGCTGTCAAATTTGCCGATCGCACTTGCGGCGCATCAGCAGCATTTCCAGTCCAAGTATACAACCGGAAATCTTTCGGCGCAGTACCCGTAGCGCTGTCAGCAGGGCCGGCAACAATTAAGTATTGGTTGTTAGCATTGCGATCGATACTGCGAATCCCGCGCCCGCCCAAATCTAATTGAATCGGAGCACCAATTGTCGCGCTAGTAGCCGCACCCGTTACTAAGCTGGTGAAGTTGGTAATCGGTGCAATTAAAGCTTTTGTACGATCGCTTGCTGGAACCTGCGGTGCCCGGAATGCAACGTAGGCCGTAGTGTTGTCAGGTGCAAACGTCAAACCTTCGATATTGAAACCGTCTAAGGTAGTAGCTTCTGGGATTTTGCCCAAAGCCGCGCTAGCATTAAAGTTGAAATTGTTAGCATTTCCCCACGCGATCAAATCGGTGCGGAGGTTGTCGTATTTGCCAGCAAAAGTCAGATTAGTTGTCACACCGCTACCGGAAAGATCCGTCGCAAACAAGCGGTAACGATTCGACCGCAAATTGCCACTGCTAGCGTTGCTGTGGGAACCCAGCCAGTAAATTCTATTACCTACGCGGGTTGAAGCTTCGATGTCTACTTCTCTGGGCACGCCGCCGGATAAATCCGTCAAACCAAGAGAGTTGGTAAAGTCAAAGGTTTTGACTGGTAAACCGGAATTAGCCCGATCGTACAAACGAATAGTTTGGTCTTCGTCATCGCCAACTAGCATATAGTTAGAGTCGATCGCGATCGCCGTACTAGCATCGCTTGTTCCTGTTAGAAAACGGCTGGTTGTCGGAGTTCCCGAAGCAGCAGAAGCGGCGTATTTCAGGACTGTAGATGTTGTGCTGGTTCCATCGCTAACGGTAACAGTAACGTCCGCAAAACCGACACCCGCAGGAGTAATTTTTAGATTGCGACTTGCGCCAGTTCCACTGATAGCTAAATTGGCATTGGGAACCACAGCAGTGTTGCTGCTAATTGCGGTTAATGTCAAACTCCCAACAGCAGTTTCGGCATCAGCTAAAGTGAAGTTAACGCCAAAGTTTTTAGCCGGATCTGTCGGATCGCCGACAACACCTGATAAACTAGGAACTGTTAAAAATGTAGAAGCTGCACTCGGTGCGATCGTTGGTGGAGTGTTAGCAGTAGTTGTAAAAGTTGTAGTGACGGCGGTAGTAGAAGAATTGTTAGTTTCGTTGCTTTCGGCGATCGTACCAGGCGCCGGATCTGCAACTGCGGCCCCAACAGCGCTAGTGACAGTACCCGCAGTCGTCCGAGTCACATTAACAGTCAAAGGAATGCTACCACCAGCGGCGATCGTACCGCCAGTAAAAGTCACAACTCCCGCCGCTTGAGTCGCCGTAAAACCCGTACCCAAGGCCGAATTGTATGTCACCCCCGCAGGTAAAGTGAAATTGGCACGAACGACCGTCGCAGCAGCAGTACCGCCGTTAGCTAATGTCAGCGTGTAGTTGAAGGGAGTGTTAACAGTTGCTGTCGCAGGGGCGCTGCTGATGATGGTTAAGTCAGGTAAAGGAGTTGTTGTGGCGATCGTCACAGCCGCCACAATATCCGTCAGTGCAGTAGGATTAGTTACAGTTGTCGCTGTGCGCGGAGTCGTCCAAGTACCCGTAACAGCATTGTAAGTTCCAGTTAACTTCGTAAACGCCCCGCCAGCAGGATCGGGAAAAAGAGTTATATTAGTTCCTTTCCCAAAAGTTCCTTGGGCATTGTTATAAATATCATTTGTTGGCAATACATAACCCCCAGTAGCAGGATTTGCAGTCCCTACACCAGTGCCAAAAAATACAGCATCAATCGGAACAGTTGTATTAGTTATACTAGCAACCGGAACATCAAAAATCGCAATCCCGTCAGCATTAGCGCCCCCATTTCCGAGCACCCCGGTAGCGTTAAGAGCTCCAAAACCATCACCCGCCACAGTGCCTGTATTGATAGTTTTCAGCCAATTTTCCGCCGAAATATCTGTAGTGGCGGCACCGTTAATTAATTTGCCAGAACCCCCAATATAAGCAACTTGCCCAGCAGCGAGAGTACCTGAATTAATGCTGAAACCGTAGGTTAAAGCAGCCCCGCTAACCCATCCGTTGGCGATCGCAGTTCCATTATTTGCCCACACCACCGTGTAGGGAGTCGCTGCAAAGTCGATCGCGCCTGTAGCAATTACCTGTAAATATTCGTAAGGGCTATCTGTACCGGCTGGATTTGCCATGTAGCCCGAAATCACTAACTTTGCTGCCATAACACTTATTCCCTATTTTTTGCCAGTTTTTCACTCCCAAATACAGATATTACAATCCTAAAGTTAAGGGATAGTAACTGTTTATTTAAGTAACTATTAATAAGAAATTAGGAGACGGCAGTGCCGTGTCCCTACAATTAATCTGGGGTAGAAATTAGGAGACGGCAGTGCCGTGTCCCTACAATTAATCTGGGG
>JAYSVM010000144.1:0-13736 GCA_043718495.1 Oscillatoriales bacterium
AAAGAATATAGGAGATAAAACAATGGAACCGGAATACGATCTTTCAAAAATGAAAAAAAGACCTAATCCTTTTGCCAAACAGTTAAAAAAACAGATCACGATTTCTCTAGGAATTGATGTGATTGAATATTTTGAAACGATGGCTCAAGAAAAAGGTATATCTTCTCAGGAACTAATTAATCTTTATTTGCAAGATTGCGTTGTTTCTAAGCGAAAATTATCTCTGAATTAGCCTGCCAAAAACCAAAGATAATTGCGCTCACTGACTGTATAACTAGAGCTGAAGTGCGATCGCCCTTTAAATTCACCCACTATTGACATCGCACCAATTTAGTGCATCACAGGAAATTTGCTACCTCTGTATGGCTGCTTGTCGCCCAAATTAATGCCACCACTAAATTGATTTCCGTTACAGAACGTTACAATATAGGAGTAAACAACATTCAAACGAGCTTAACAATCAATGCGCTTAATATTAATGACTGGCAAGGGTGGCGTCGGTAAAACATCCGTAGCCGCCGCGACAGGGCTGCGATGTGCCGAATTGGGATACAAAACCCTAGTGCTGAGCACAGATCCCGCCCACTCCCTAGCCGACAGCTTCGACATCGAACTCGGACACGATTCGCGGCTGGTGAAACCGAATTTGTGGGCAGCAGAATTAGACGCTCTCAGGGAATTAGAAGGCAATTGGGGAGCAGTTAAACGCTACATTACTCAAGTCTTGCGCGCCCAGGGACTCGACGGCGTGCAAGCTGAAGAATTAGCCATACTTCCAGGAATGGATGAAATCTTCGGTTTAGTGCGGATGAAACGGCATTATGACGAAGGCGAATTTGATGTTTTAATTATCGATTCTGCTCCAACTGGTACAGCATTGAGACTACTAAGTTTGCCCGAAGTTGGTGGCTGGTACATGAGAAAATTTTACAAGCCCCTGCAAGGCATATCTGCCGCCCTTAGACCTTTAGTTGAACCTATTTTTAGACCGCTTGCGGGTTTTTCTTTGCCAGACAAAGAGGTGATGGATGCACCTTACGAATTTTACGAACAAATTGAGGCTTTGGAAAAGATTTTAACCGACAATACTGTCACTTCAGTAAGGTTAGTTACTAATCCCGAAAGAATGGTAATTAAAGAATCTCTGCGCGCTCATGCCTATTTGAGTTTGTACAATGTAGCCACAGATTTAGTCGTAGCAAACCGGATTATTCCTGAAGAAGTAACCGATCCATTTTTCAAACGATGGAAAGAAAGTCAGGAGCAGTACCGTCAGGAAATTCACGAAAATTTCATGCCGTTGCCAGTTAAGGAAGTGCCGCTTTATTCTGAAGAAATGTGCGGTTTGCCAGCATTGGAACGGTTGAAAGAAACGCTTTACAAAGACGAAGATCCTAGTCAAATATATTACAAAGAAAATACGATTAGGATTGTTCAAGAAAATAATCAATATAGTCTTGAACTGTATTTGCCGGGAATTGCTAAGGATCAGATTCAGTTGAGCAAAACGGGAGATGAGTTGAATGTTCGGATTGGGAATCATCGCCGCAATATGGTTTTGCCGCAAGCTTTAGCAGCGCTGCAACCTTCCGGGGCGAAGATGGAGGATGATTATTTGAAGATTAAGTTTGCTTGATGCTACGGGTAAGGACACGGCATCGCCGTGTCCTTACAATTAATTGGGCGGTAGTTACATCTCTTGTGAGCATGATGGCTGGAATCCTCTTCGAGTGCTACGATTCTTTTGGGGTAGGGAAACGGCACGGTGGAGTGTCCTCCGTTACTGCTGGCTAGACACAATTAACAGGATTTAGCATGAACAACTTCGTTTAATGCCTCATCAATCACTGCATCGCTGACACCTCGACGCTTCAAACTTGCTACTAAGGCTGTCACTGTATCGCTCTCAAATCGTTCTAAATCAACGCGCAAACCTTGACCGATATAAGCACGAATTAATGGCTGATAACCGGAAAAACCCAACAATGGTGCAACTTTCTTTAGGTCTTCCACAACATCTTCGGGCATACGAATCGTCACGCTAGTCATTGGACGGTTGTGGTTTAATCGCTGCTTTAATGCTTCAACTTTCATACTCTGCCCTCTCCTGACGAGTTGCTTTACGTGCTGAAATAATCCGAATGACATTCTCTTCACGCTCAATGTGAACCACATACAGTAGATTCCACCGACTATCTAGCCCAATCACAGCATCACGCGCTTCGTCATTGCGGCTGGCATCAACGACTACTAAAAATGGGTCAAAGAAGGATTCAGCAGCTTGTTAAAAAGTAACCCCATCATGATTTGTGGGATTGATCCGCGCTTTTCCGTCGTCCCATACGAAGGTAATGCCATTGAGCACGAAGTATACATTCATGCTTCCTAGTATAGGTAAAATGTATTTACAATGTCAATACGTTATCATAGTACGGTCTGGTACTGTGATTTCTTAGACCATATTTACTTTGCGGAGTTCTACGTTGCCTCCTTCAAAGACTTGAACCATGATCAGCATTGACGATTCCTGGGATCATACAGATGTCTTGGTTCGTCCACCGAATCGGTTAGGATATATCCGTTCAACCTTAAACAATTGAGAAACAATGGCTCGGATCAACATTTCTGATAACCCCAATGCACAGGGTACGGATAGTGATGATGTTATCACTGACACTGATAATGGTCGTCGCACTTTTGGCCTCGGTGGCAATGACTTCATCAATGGCTTTGGTGGCAATGATGAGCTGTTCGGGAATCTTGGCCGTGACACGCTAAGGGGCGAGGCAGGTTCTGATACGCTCTATGGTGGCCAAGATGGAGATGAGCTCTCCGGGGGATTGGATAATGACTTGATTTTCGGCAATCTTGGCACAGACGATCTGACGGGCGATCGAGGTGACGATCGAATGTTTGGCGGACGAGACAACGATCGGATCTCTGGAGGTGATGGAGATGATTTCTTGTCTGGTGATGGGGGGTTTGACATTTTGATAGGTGGCGCCGGACGAGACACCTTTGTGATTCAAAATGAGCTAGCTACCAACTCTTTCGATCACTTATTTGACTTCGTTCGTGGTGAAGACAAGATTGCTCTTGGCAGTGGTTTATCGTTCAATGACCTGCAAATCTCAACTATACCAAGAGATGTTGCTAATAATCGGGCAAATAATGATTTACTTGACAGACAGTTTGCTCCGTGGTCAGGAGCAATCGCTATTAACAATGATCGTGACCTACTGATTACACTCAGATCAACGGGGCGGACGATCGCTCGTTTGGATAATCCACAAACAGGACAATCTCAAAGTACACCAGCCAACCTGACAGCAGAAAATTTCATCAGTATTTAGCTGGTTGCTCATCTACTTAGGAACTTATCCGCTGGGACAAACAACCCGGTTTCCTCAATATCTCTTGATTTGATGTAGGGTTTTGATCGGAAACCGGGTTGTTTGTGGCATATTCTTGAATCTCTGCACCGATGTCATATCAATTCCGGTTGCACCGGAATGACAAGCGAGGAGACGGCAGTGCCGTGTCCCTACAATGTTATTTTGGGTAGGGACATGGCACTGCCGTCTCCTCATTTCGACTAAATTATACTCCGTTTCCATGACTATTCCTATTCCTCTCCCTCTTCTTTTCCATCCTCTGTGTCCTCTGAGGTTCCTTCACTCTTCCCTACACTAACCTCAATCTTTTTCTGCTGACGTTCTGATGCAGCTTGTTGCAGAATTTTCAATTTTTCCGGGTCAATATCCGATCGCCAAAACAAGCGATGACCCCGAATTCTGACACAATTTTCTTCCAAACAACTCAGCAATTCCTGCTCCTTAAATCCACCCCACTTATCAAAAATTCCCAACTTTTCCTCTTGGCGACTGAGTTTAGCAAACTTCTGATAATGCGGATAACTCGCAGCCACAAAAGCTTCTTTTCTCACTAAAACTGGCGGATTAGATAAATTAGAATAGTCTTGATAGCCCACAGAAAAATCACGCAAATTTATGTGCATAGAAGTGTGAAGGACTGGATGTGGATCGGTGTCAAAGTCGGGATAGAATAAATAGGAAATTTTTGGCTGATGAGCATAAAATTTGATGATTGTCGCGCCATCAAGTCTGCCAATCGTCCGATTAGCACAGCCTTCGTAGAGCCGCAATAAAGGGTCTAGTTCTTCTAATGCAGAGACGTGAACAGAAAGGGAACCGGGGAGTTTGTAGCCGATCGCACTATCTTCGCAGCAATCACCAATAATCTCACTTTTGCCCAAACTATATAGCATTAAATCCGCCAAAGTGCAAGCTGTTTGATAATTATCAAACAAACCTTTGATGTCATTGCGGATTTGAGCCGGAAGCTGGCGCATCGAAGGTCGATCGCCCAAACCGTTGAGAGCGAGATATACTAGCAAATCCTGGCGGCGTTTGTCGGCGATATTCTCCCAATCATCCGCATCGGTAGCTTGCAAAATCACCCGCCAAGCGCGGTTAAAACTGTGAAATTCCCCCTTGATCGCCGATTCTTCAGCTAATTCGCCTTTGACGGGAAGGCGGCCTCGATCGCTCACAAAGGCCATCAGAGGAGCCAGCATTTCCGCGTAATCTTCAAAACGCTTGACTTGCGATCGCACTCTGGGAGTCAATAAGTGCGATCGTAACCGAGAAGCGCGAAAACCTTGACCTTCCGCTGCATCTCGAAACACAAAATAAATCCCCAAAGCCACAGGAATTGCATCAACATTCAAAACTTGGTCAATATAAACCTTCAACTCTTCTTGTTCATAATACTTCTGAAAAGTATTCCAAGAAGTAATGATTCCATCCCCATAGGCAATTTGACCTCGCTCGCCATCATCAATCAATACTTGAGCCGCCACTATTAGTAATTTGTTAGTTAATTCCCAAGCATTCAGCAAAGCTTCTCGCCTTTCTCCCAAAGATTCAATCACATTAATTACATAACCAATATTCACAATATCAGCATTGATTCGCGGAGTATCCGGTTGATAATATGGATCCCATCCAGAAGCAGCGTAACCTTCTTGTGCAATATGTTGCATATCGCTGCCATAGCCACAACCGTAATCAAAGAAACTATCACCATCAATAAATAAATCAGCTTCCAAAACCAAACGCACAGGTTTAGAAATAGAGTTGCGTATGATTGCAGCTTTGTGTCGATCGATCTTCGGGATTGATAACTGGCTATTTTCCTGTTTCGCAATTTCAACTACAGCATGATCTTGAATTTCCACACCGCAATATCCCAAGTATTTGAGCCAACCTTCACGAGTACCAATAACGCTAGTATTGTCAAGCAATCCCCATTTCTCTTCGGAGCGAGTTAGTCGAGAAAACTTGTCGTAGTTGGGATAATCCGCATTGATAAAAGTTTCCTTGCGGTGTAAAACTGGCGGATTTTCGCTGTTGCTGTAGTCGAAAGATTTAACTTCCCCTGTTTCCAGATTAATTTGGATGCTTCTTTGTAAAGCCGGGTGAGCATCTGTATCAAAATCTGGGTAAAAAAGATAAGAGATTTTTGGTTGACGGAGCTGAAATTTAACTAAGGTTGCTTCATCAACATTTGGGACATTTTGTCTGGCACACTTCTCGTAAATTGTGAGGACAGGATTGAGTGTTGCTAACGCCGAAATATGCACATAAAAAGCCGTAGGTAATTTTTTCCCAACCTTGCTTTCTCGACAGCAGTGAGCCACTTTTTCCATAATCCAATCCACTGCAACTCCCTCGTTCCCAGGCTCTGCCTGGTAACGCAGATCCAGAGGCTCTGCCTCTTTTTCATGCAATAAAATTTGTTGACTAAAAGCCATCAAAGGTGTTGGCATTTCTCCATTATTTTCTAATGGTTCGCTATCTAAAGTAGTGTTTGTAGTGGTATCGTAGGTCATAGCTAAATTAATTATTCTTTTTTCAAATTAACCGCAGAGAACACAGAGGAAAGAGAGTGATAGGTAGAGACATGGCAGTGCCGTGTCCCCACGATGGACTAACTAAACATTCGAGTTTCGACAAATTCTTGAACTCTGGCTAAATGACTGGACAAACTCACTAATATATTTTCAACCACCTCAATAGTTAACAATTGGGCCGCTGGTGGTTCAGATTGAAAGCCTCGCGCTAGATCCTCCAATTGTGCCGCCAAATCCGCGATCAGGATAACTCCCACATTAGCAGCAGTTCCCTTGAGGCGGTGAGCTTGATATTCGACTGTTTGCCAATCTTTAGCTTCTAAAGCAATTTTAGCTGTTGCCAAATCAGCTTGGGCATTTCCCACAAAAGCTTGCAAAAGTCGCTGTGGCAAGTTAGTTTTAATCCGTCCGAGTTGCTCTAGTCTATTCTTGTCTAATAGCCCGCCACAATCCCCATGTACCCAAGTTTGAAGTGCGATCGCCAGTTTTGCCGGGACTGTCGAATTCCCCGCTTTTTGTAAAATTTCTGTATATTTTGTTACTATTTTTGAATTTATTCCTAAATTAATAGTTTTAATTTCATACTGATTGTCCGACTGCATATTTGCCAGTTCATACTTTTTCAATGCCGCTGCCAAAGCCTCTAAATCTAAAGGTTTGCTGAGGTAATCATCCATGCCCGCAGCCAGACACTTTTCTCGTTCTCCCGGCATGGCGTGGGCAGTTAAAGCGATCACAAAAGTATGCCGATCGCCATTTTCGATTTTTCTCAATTTTTGGGTTGTTTCGTAACCGTCAAGTATCGGCATTTGACAGTCCATTAATACGATATCGTAGCTCCTAGCGCCCAACAAATCTAGCGCTTCTTGACCGTTAGCAGCACAGTCAGCATGATAGCCTAAAACTGCCAACTGTTCGACAATAACTTGTTGATTGATCGGGTGATCTTCCGCCAGCAAAATTTTCAGAGATGACTGCAAATTCGGACGATTCCCAGATAGAGAATTAGCACTGGGTAATGCATAACTATGATCCACCTTCCCCATTCCAAACTCTCCTTGTCCCTTCAGGGCCCATAGCAGCGCCTCTCTTAGCCGCCTCGCGCTCACAGGCTTCACCAAATAACCACTAAAACCTTGATTGCAAAGCGCTTCAGCTTGAGGCTGTTCCCGCAAAGAAGTGATTGCCAATAACGGCCCAATTGCGGAGAGCGATCGCACTTTCAAAGCAAATTCCTGGGCATCTAAATCCGGCAGTTGCAAGTCTATAAGCACCGCATCGCAGGACTTTTCCTCATTGTCAGAATGCTGATAAGTCTCCCGATTTGCATTCTTTTCCAACCAACTCAAAGCTTTCTCGGCTGTCTCTGCCTCGTCGCAGCGCGCACCCCAAGTTTGAGTGAGCGATCGTACTGTCGCCCTCGTCAAAGCATTTCCAGACACTACTAACAGTTTCGCACCCGAAAATTCAGGTCTCAGAGACTCGACTTGCAATTGTTTTTCCAAAGGTATAGCAAACCAAAAAGTGGAACCACTGCTGGGAGCACTGCGAACCCCTATTGCCCCTCCCATCATCTCCACTAACTGCTTGGAAATTGCCAAACCCAAACCAGTGCCGCCATGTTCTCTTGTAAGGGAACTGTCTACCTGAGAAAAAGATTGAAACAGCTTTGTCTGTCCTTCTGGGGAAATTCCTATCCCCGTATCTCGCACCGAAAACAGCAATTTTCCCGCTTGTCTGCTGTCGGCAGAACCCTCGCCCCGTTTAACAGTTATGTGAACTAAAACTTGACCTTGATCGGTAAACTTAATCGCATTGCCAGTCAAATTTAGCAAAATTTGCTTTAACCTGCCGGAGTCACCAACTAATTTTCTCGGTACCGAACTATCAACTACAATATTTAATTCTATACCTTTTGCTTCTGCCAGAGCTGCCACCATTTCCACCACCGACTCAATACAGTTATCTAAATCAAAATTAGTCTTTTCTAACCGCATTTCCCCAGCTTCAATTTTAGAGAAATCGAGGATATCATTAATCACGCTCAACAAATGTTCTGCACTGCGGTAAATAGTTTGAGCGTACTCCCGCTGTTTCGGTTCTAGGGGAGCGTTTACCAGCAATTGAGCCATCCCCAAAACCCCATTCATCGGAGTGCGAATTTCGTGACTCATATTCGCCAAAAATTGCGACTTAACCAGACTTGCTGTCAAAGCTTTTTCTCGCGCTTCCACTAACTCATTAATGCGATCGGCAACCATCACAATTCCCCCCACTTCGCCGTCGGGATTGTACCAAGGGTGAGCTGCCCAGCGCAGGTAGACAACTGATCCGTCTGCTCGTTCCCAGGCATCTTCGCTCTTAGAAATTACCTTACCTTTTAGGACATCTTCATACATTACTTTCCAGCGATTCGGCGTATCTGGAAACAATTCGTAATGACTGAGATTGGTCAGGGACTGCCACCCCAAATTAAATTGAGTCAGCCATTTGTGAGAGTTAGCCACATAGCGCATTTCCGTATCGAACATTGCCATGGCTACTGGCACGCAAGTAATAATTTGCCTTAGTTGCTGCCGTTCTTTTTCTAGATCATCTTCCGCTTGTTTGCGATCGGTAATGTCGCTAATCATACCTGCCATCCGCACCGCTTTCCCTTGGGAATTCCGCTGAGCTTTTCCTTGAGAAGTGCAGTAGCGGTAGGCCCCGGAAGAGTGCAGCAGGCGGAATTCTACGTTATAGTCTATTTTTTCGTGCAAGTGAGCGGTGATCGCGCGGATAATGCCGTCTTTGTCTTCGGGGTGGAGGCGTGTGTAGAGAGCTTCTATGGTGCTGCCAAATTGCGATCGCGACAAACCGATCATTTCCAAAAGGCGATCGTTCCAATATACTTCATCTTTAGTTAAATCCCAATCCCAAATTCCGTCATTAACTCCCTCTAAAACTAACCTGTAACGTTCTTCACTTTCCTTGAGTTTTTGACTGGTGTGAAACGCCTGAGATTCGGCGCTGTAAACTCTAATGGCATTCTGCAAGCTGCGGGATAAACTATCTGAAGACAGCTTGCCTTTAACGATATAATCAGAAGCTCCAGCCTTCATCAATTCAACAGCGATTTGTTCGTCACCTTGACCTGTGAGTACAATTAAGGGAACTTTGAAACCCACTTCCCGAATATCTTGTACCAAAGTTAGTCCGTCCCCGTCTGGTAATCCGTAGTCTAAGAATACGCAATCAAATTTACAGTCAAATATCTGATTGAAAAAGAGAGAGTTTTCTGTATTTTCCGCCTCGCTGAATTTTTGAAATTGCTCCTGTTTCGAGAGTCTGGCGGCCGCGATATCGTCTTGGCTGATACATATTTTTTTTAGGGCATCGGCGCAATTTTCTGCTTCATAAACTTCCACAAAAACCCCCGCAGATTTGAGCGCTCGCCTCACCGTCATCCGATCGACTTCATCGTCATCAACTATCAGAATTTTGAGTGGTTTTTCCATAATAACTAAATCTTGGATTACCAGAACTAACTGCGACCGAATAAAATAAAAATTCCAAATACAAAGCTTACAAATAAAAATTATCCTTTGTTTTTGCGATATTTATTTTTTTATGGTATTTCGTTCAACATCCAGTATTTGTTGAGTGTAGACATAACTTCTACAAAGCTCGAAAAAGTGACTGGTTTAAGAATATAGCCAGCTACATTTAAATTATAAGCTTCTACCTTATCTCTATCTTCATTGGAAGTTGTGAGGACGATCACCGGAATCGATCTCAAACTTTCATCCAACCGCAATTCCCGCAAAAACTCAATCCCGTTCATTCTGGGCATATTTAAGTCTAGCAAAATCAACCGGCGTGCTTGAGGCATTGCAGGCTCTATCTTAGCTGATCCACGCAAGATAGCAAGAGCTTCTAATCCATTTCCAGCTATGTAAATGGGGTGGACGATGTTACTTTTCTTGAATGCACGCCGGACGTTCATCACATCAACTTCATCATCTTCTACCAAGAGAATATGAATGTTTTTATCTTCCATAGATCAGCCTTTTTATAGATTTTTTTTTGGAGCAGGTGCAGTATCCAAATTTAATTATACCTTGTGCTTTCTATATTGTATTGTGTCGATCGCGCGAAACCCGTGTAAGCTAAATCAAATCATGCCTCAGTCCCCGGTCGCATCTATCGGCGGGTGCAATCTGCCAAATGGTTGATTCATCCTCAGCCGATCGAGCTACAGTAAAATCTAAAACTAATCTAAATTGTTCATCACTATGTCAGCCGATCGCAAACTCTACGAAGGCAAAGCCAAAATCCTCTACTCCACCGAAGATAGGGAAATTTTGCTGACTCACTTCAAAGACGACGCCACAGCCTTTAATGCCCAAAAACGCGGCACCATCACCGGCAAAGGCGAAATCAACAATGCCATATCCGCCCACCTGTTTCGGATGCTAGCAGCCAAAGGCATTCCCACCCACTTCATCGACACACCAGCCCCCAACCAGATGCGAGTTTGCCGCGTCCAAATCTTGCCCCTGGAAGTCGTCGTCAGAAACATTGCCGCCGGTAGTCTTTGCAAACAAACTGGAATCGCCCTCGGTACGGCGCTCGATCGCCCGCTGGTCGAGTTTTATTACAAAAATGACGATTTGGGAGACCCGCTGCTGACACGGGACAGACTGCTGCTAATGCAGCTAGCCAGCGCCGAACAAGTTGACCAACTCGATCGCGCCGCCAGAGAAATCAACGAAATTCTCCAAGAATTTTTCAGCCTGTGTGGCATCACCCTGGTAGACTTCAAACTGGAATTCGGCATCGATCAACATCAAAACCTGATCCTTGCCGACGAAATCAGTCCCGACACTTGCCGACTGTGGGACAACGCAGAAACCGATCCCGACGCCCGTGTGATGGACAAAGACAGATTCCGTCGCGACTTGGGTTCAGTGGAAAGCGCTTACCAGCAAGTTCTCCAGCGGGTTCTAGCTCAAAAAGTCTAGAGACCTTAGCAATGCGCTACAATTGCACAGTTTGTCACCCTTCTACTTTCGATGTCAGCAATCAGCCGTCAACAGTCATCAATTAGTGGTCAGCGCGAAATTCAATCGGCTTAATAACTAATGACTAAGGACTAATGACTAATGACTAATGACTAATGACTAATGTGGTGTGTGGATTCCAAAAAAGTGAACAAAAATGCGTTTATCTGCTGTATTGATTGCAGTTCTTACTGTCTCAGCAACATTCGGGTTATCAAATTCTGCTTCCGGCCAAACATCCTACTCTGAATCAGCAGAGAAAGTTTCGGCCGCCATTCCTTCCGTTGACGCGATCGAATCGCCCGTAGAATTAACTGAAAATCCTCCTGAAAATCGGGTAGTCGTCAAAGCCAGTAAAATAGAATCCCTTAAAAAACTTGCTGCTGCCCCTGGTAGGGGAGAAAACGACCGCGAACCCCCAAACCGACTCACCGAACCGTCGCCCCCCATTGCGACTCCCAGCTTTCAACTCAAGCCCGATTTAGAATCGAATCCCGGAATCGCACCAGCCAGCCCAAATGCGCTGCCAGATGCGAAACAGGATGACAGCCCAGTCTCCCCCTCGACCGCCACGGTTTTGCCTGCCTCGATCGCAGTAGACCAGGCGAAACAAGACGAATCGGAGACGACTCAAAACGCCCAAATTCCTCCAACTAGACCAGCGCCAACCAGACCGGTGCAAATCAGGCCAGCCCCTGCAACACCTCCGGCTAACACAATTCCTGTGTTGCCCCCCGGCACACCGCAGCCCAGACGAAACCCTGCCTCCACCGAACCAGCCCAACCCCAGGTGCTAGTGGCAGAAGTGACCGTCAGCGGGGTGACTGGAGATCTAGAAAGTGAGATTTACCGAGTCATCACCACTCAACCGGGACGCACAACCAACCGTAGCCAACTACAACAAGACATTAATTCTATTTTTGCTACAGGCTTTTTCAAAAATGTGCGGGCAGTACCGGAAGATACCCCTTTGGGCGTACGGGTGACTTTTATCGTGCAGGCAAATCCAGTGCTGCGGGGAGTCCAAATCACCGGGCAGAAAGTGCTCCCCCAAAGTGTCATTGACGAAAGCTTCCGCGATCAATATGGCAAAACTCTCAACCTCCGCCGCTTTGAGGAGGGAGTAAAAAAAATTAATACCTGGTATCAAGACAACGGCTTTGTGTTGGGCCAAATAACTGAAGCCCCCCAAGTCGCAGATGATGGGACAGTCACATTGCAAGTGGCAGAAGGTCAGATCGAATCAATTGATGTCCGCTTCCTGAACAAGGAGGGAGAAGCAACGGATGCCACTGGTAAGCCGATTGGCGGCAATACTAGGCGCTTTGTGATCACTCGCGAAGTAGAACAAAAACCAGGAGACATATTCAACCGCACCAAAGCGGAAAGGGATTTGAAGCGGGTTTTTGGTTTGGGGATTTTTGAAGATGTGCGGCTTGCTCTGGAACCGGGAACAACTGACCCCAGAAAGGCAAGGGTTATTGTTAATGTGATTGAGAAAAATACTGGTTCTCTGGCTGCTGGTGCGGGTTTAAGTTCCGCTACGGGCTTGTTTGGTACGGTGAGTTATCAGCAGCAAAACTTGGGTGGTAGAAACCAGAAGTTGGGCGCTGAGGTGCAAATCGGGGAACGCCAAAATCTGTTTGATGTGAGTTTTACAGATCCGTGGATTAAGGGCGATCCTTATCGGACTTCTTATACGATTAATGCGTTTAGAAGGCGATCGATCAGCGTGATTTTTGACGGTGGTGAACAGGAAGTCAGACTGCCAAATGACGATCGCCCCCGCATCAATCGCACTGGCGGCGGTATCAATTTTACCCGCCCCTTGTCGCGGGATCCTTTTGCCACGTCTGAGTGGACCGCTTCTGTGGGCTTGCAGTACCAGCGGATTGCGATTACCGATCGCAAAGGCCGACGAGAATCCGAGGACGAACTCGGCAATCGCTTGAGTTTTAGCAATTCTGGTTCCGATGACTTGACAACTTTGCAAGCAGGTGCTGTGCGCGATCGGCGCAACGACCCTCTCCGACCCACCAGCGGTTCCCTGCTCAGATTTGGGGTCGAACAGTCGATTCCTGTCGGTTCCGGCAGTATCCTGATGAACCGCCTACGGGCCAGCTACAGCTTTTACCTCCCAGTCAAATACACGAACTTTACCCCCGGCCCTCAAACCTTGGCATTCAGCTTCAAAGCCGGCACCATCTTCGGAGATTTGCCTCCCTACGAAGCTTTTGCCTTGGGTGGCGCTAACTCGGTGCGGGGATACAACGAAGGCGACATGGGGGCGGGCCGCAGTTTTCTAGAAGGTAGTGTTGAGTACCGTTTCCCGATTATTTCGTTTATCGGCGGAGCACTATTTATTGACGCTGGTACAGATTTGGGCACTGGCAAAGATGTCCCCGGCGATCCAGCAGGTGTCAGGAAAAAACCCGGTAGCGGTTACGGTTACGGCCTCGGCGTGCGGATTCAATCTCCGTTAGGGCCAATCCGAATCGATTACGGCATCAATGACACTGGTGATAATCAGATTCACTTTGGGATTGGGGAAAGATTTTAATTGGGAATCGGGCATCGGGAATAGTAGTGTAGGTTGGGTTGAGGCTTTGCGAAACCCAACTCTTTAAACCCAACTCTTTCAAAGTAATGTGTTGAGGTTTCGCCAAATCCAACTCTTTCAAAGTAATGTGTTGGGTTTCGCCAAATCCAACTCTTTCAAAGTAATGTGTTGGGTTTCGCCAAATCCAACTCTTTCAAAG
>JAYSVM010000145.1:0-13736 GCA_043718495.1 Oscillatoriales bacterium
CGCTGTCTACTTATTTTGAGATGTCGCTTACCTAAAATCACTCTGGCTTTGCGGCGATTTGACCCACCTTTGACCTTCCGGCTTACAAGACGTTGGGCAAGTTTTAATCGCACTTCACCTCTACGCAGAAATCTAGGATTAGGAGCTATTTCGCCATTTGAATCGGTGTAAAACTCTTTTAGCCCGACATCTAATCCAATCGTTTTACCTGTCATTGGAGCGGTTTCTAGTCGTTCTACTTGAATGCAAAACTGGACGTAATATCCATCTGCTCGTTTAACCAACCGTACCCGCT
The DNA here is from genome assembly GCA_043718495.1 of Oscillatoriales bacterium. Lineage (GTDB taxonomy): Bacteria > Cyanobacteriota > Cyanobacteriia > Cyanobacteriales > Microcoleaceae > Microcoleus. The sequence goes on from JAYSVM010000145.1 coordinate 296, forward strand.
TAATTTGGTCTGGTTGATAGAAATTCAGATCGCGAGTCCCTTTTAACTTCAGCTTACCAATCCCACACTTATCGGTCAAGGCGATTGATTTTCTATCGAATGAAAGCTTCCAAGAATTAGTTTTGTACTCAACAGAACGACAATCTTTCTGGAATTTAGGAAACCCAACTCTTTTACCTTTGATGCCTTTTTTGACGTTATCGTAAAAGCGGGAAATACTAGCCCATGCTCTTTCTGCACTAGCCTGCCTGGCCATCGCACCTAGTTTATTAGCAAAATCAAATTCAGACGCCCAAATAGCACAATACTTAGAAAGATCGGACCAAGATTTAGCACCACCGTCCATCCAGAGGCGAATCGATTTGTTGCGAATGAATTGACAAATCCTAATCGCTTCATCGATCGCCTGGAACTGGTCTGGTTTTGCGTAAGCCTTGAATTCGAGAACGAGCATTTTAACTTCCTCCTGTTCCTATGATATCATGGTTATCACAGGAATGGTTTAATTTATCTAAGAACATGGAAAAAGTCCCCCTAGAAGGGGGAGGCTCTAACCCCAATTTTTCGGTAGCAGAGTTTGTGTTCCGACTCAACAATTTTTACGGTCACTGAGTTCACTCAGAACGGAGTAGATTCAGGGGTTAACAACGGTTAAATAATCCCGATGCCCAATTCCCGATGCCCGATGCCCAATTCCCGTAGACTTTGTGATTATTTAATATTAGCGATCGTAAAGCCCATTTGACACTCATAGCGATCGGGCAAATTTTCCGTAGGTTTGGCAACTGGGTGGCCGCAGCGGAGCTCTCCACCACTCCAACGCGGTTGGCCGGTCTGATCTGCCAGCAAACAACCTTGGCAAACACGCTGAGGGGCAAGCATCTGATTTTCCATTAAAATGACTAACATTTGATACCTCCGGCAGGTTCCACACCAGTAATTACATTGTATGTCATGAGTTTGGGCCAAAGGGCTTAACCTGAACACAATGTAATATTTATGTCAATGGGGCGAAATCCGTAGTATCCTACAAGATCCCAAATTCCCAATCCCTAATTTCTGAAGAGGTTGATTATTGTGACGGACTCTAACTTTGACTTTCTTGCCAAAACCGATCCGCTAATTGCCGATTTAATCGGGCAAGAGCTCGGACGCCAGCGAGATCACCTAGAACTCATCGCTAGCGAAAACTTTACCTCCGCAGCGGTAATGGCGGCTCAAGGCTCTGTGCTGACCAATAAGTACGCCGAAGGATTGCCAGGAAAACGCTATTACGGCGGCTGCGAATTTATTGACGGTATTGAGCAAGTTGCGATCGATCGCGCGAAACAACTATTTGGAGCAGCCCACGCCAACGTCCAGCCACACTCCGGCGCTCAAGCCAACTTTGCCGTATTTTTGAGCTTACTAGAGCCTGGGGACGGAATTATGGGCATGGATTTGTCCCACGGCGGACACTTAACCCACGGCTCACCGGTCAATGTATCCGGCAAATGGTTCAAAGCTTTTCACTACGGTGTCAGCAAAGAAACTGAACAGTTAGACTATGACGAGATTTTGCAACAGGCTAAAGAAAATCGACCAAAATTGCTAATTTGTGGCTACTCAGCTTATTCGCGAATTATCAACTTTGAGAAATTTAGAGCCATCGCTGATGAAATCGGAGCCTATCTGCTAGCCGACATCGCCCACATCGCCGGGTTAGTCGCCACGGGCCACCACCCGAACCCTCTTCCTCACTGTCATGCAGTCACCACGACTACTCACAAAACCCTGCGTGGCCCCAGAGGTGGTTTGATTTTGACAAATGACCTCGAACTCGGCAAAAAGTTCGACAAAGCTGTGTTTCCTGGCTCTCAGGGTGGGCCTTTGGAACACGTTATTGCGGGTAAAGCAGTAGCTTTTGGCGAAGCATTAAAGCCAGAATTTAAAACTTATTCTGGTCAAGTAATTGAAAATGCCCGTGCTTTAGCTGCACAGTTGCAACAGCGGGGTTTGAAACTGGTTTCTGACGGCACGGACAATCATTTAATGTTAGTTGATTTGCGATCGGTCAACATGACAGGGAAACTAGCGGATCAATTAGTCAGCGGTGTGAATATTACAGCTAATAAAAATACCGTGCCTTTTGATCCAGCATCGCCTTTTGTTACCAGTGGTTTGAGACTTGGTTCGGCAGCGATGACAACCAGGGGCATGGGAACTACAGAATTTACCGAGATTGGTAATATTATTGCCGATCGACTGCTAAATCCTGAAGATGAAAGTGTCGCCACTGAGTGCTTGCGCCGAGTAGCAGCACTGTGCTCACGCTTCCCCTTATATCCGCATCTGTTTTTGAAAGTACCAGCCTTGGCTTGATTTTCCTGATTGACGAGGGGGAATTTGTAGTTGTGATTATACAGGTAAAGCGGTAAAACATTAGGAGAAAATTGAGGGTTATGAGTTTTAAGCCGCAAATTAAAAACTCTTTAACTTGCAACTTACAACTCACAACTCTCCGTCTCCTAATCCCCCAGTCGCTATTCAAAAATTTTGCCTGGTCAAAAGCCATCTGAAATGTAGTAGACTCTGCCTGAAAGCCTAAATTACCCGACTTACTTATACTTATTTTCAGATGCCCCACCATCTGTTCTACCACTTACTAGCCTTTCTGGTTTCTGCGATCGTCGTCTTATTGAGTACGCCAATAGTCAAAACCATTGGTCTCAAAAGCGGACGAGTCGATCGACCAGGCGATCGTAAAGTTCATCAACGCCCGATGGTACGCTTGGGAGGAGTGTCAATCTTTCTCGGCACCATCATTGCGCTCATAATTGTCTGGCTCTCAGGAGGCTTCATCGATGCTAGCGGACAAATTCTCAATCGCCAAGACGAATACCAAATTTGGGGAGTCACCCTCGGCGGCATCGGATTTTTCCTCATCGGTTTAGCAGACGACTTATTTTCACTCTCAGCCTTAAAACGCTTGCTCATGCAAACTGGTGTATCCAGCATTGCTTGGATGGCGGGGGTACAAATTGAGTTTCTCACAGTTCCCTCCCTGGGACTAACAGATCTTGGCTGGCTGAGTTTACCAATTACGGTGATTTGGCTCGTCGGTATGGCCAACGCCATTAACTGGATTGATGGTTTGGACGGTTTAGCTGCGGGAGTTTCAGGGATTGCAGCAGTTGTGATGCTGATTGTCAGTCTATCCATGCACCAACCAGCGGCGGCTCTGATTGCAGCAGCCTTAGCTGGCGGGGCTTTGGGTTTTCTGCGCTACAACTTCAATCCGGCTCAAATTTTCATGGGAGATGGAGGTGCATATTTTATTGGCTTTACTCTGGCTGGAGTTGGAGTGATTGGGTTGGTTAAAACTACGGCTGTGACTTCTGTATTGCTGCCATATTTAATTTTAGCTGTACCAATTTTAGATATGTCTGCGGTGATTCTCGATCGACTTCGCAACGGCAAGTCTCCATTTATTGCTGACAAACGTCACCTCCACCACCGACTTCTGGATGCAGGATTATCCCATCGATTTGCAGTTTTGTTTATTTACGCCCTCACTCTGTGGGTGGGGAGTTTAGCTCTAGCTTTTTCTGTCCCCAGCGGCGTAGTTTACGCAATGGGAGCGACAAGTTTGCTGGGATACGCTAGCTGGAAAGTTTGGAGGCACGCAAGATGAAGGAAGAAGGAAGAAGGAAGAAGGAAGAAGGAAGAAGAATAATTCCTAATACCCAATGCCCAATTCCCGATGCCCAATTCCCCATTCCCAATTCCCAATTCCCCAATCCAAAATCTAAAATCTAATTGAATGGTTGCTGAAATTATTTGTGTTGGTACTGAGTTGCTGTTAGGGGATATCCTCAATAGCAATTCTCAGTTTTTAGCCAAGGAGTTGGCAAGTTTGGGAATTCCTCACTACTATCAGACAGTGGTGGGTGACAATCCCGATCGCATTAAACAAGTGTTAGAAATAGCTGTAGGTCGATCGCAACTACTCTTGTTTACAGGAGGCCTTGGCCCGACACCAGACGACCTCACAGTCGAAACTATAGCCGATTATTTTGGTGTTCCCCTCATCGAAAGACCAGAAATCATCGCCGATATCGAACACAAATTTGCCCAGCGGGGGCGAACCATGAGTCCCAGCAACCGCAAACAAGCTTTAATTCCAGAAGGTGCGGACATTCTCCCAAACCGTACAGGTTCTGCACCGGGGATTATTTGGCAACCTGTTCCCAATGTCACAGTAATGACATTTCCCGGCGTACCAGCGGAAATGCACTTGATGTGGCGAGAAATCGCTGTTTCTTACCTGAAAAATGCTGGTTTGTGCAATGGAACTATTTACAGCCGCACATTGAAATTTTGGGGAATTGCTGAGTCGGCACTCGCTGAAAAAGTCGATAGTTTTCTGAATTTAACTAATCCTACTGTTGCTCCCTACGCCAATCATGGGGAAGTCAAACTGCGAATTTCTGCCCGCGCTGAGTCGGAAGCGGTGGCGAAAAACTTAATTAGCCCGATCGAACAACAACTACGACAAATCGCTGGTTTAGACTGTTACGGTGCTGATACCGATACCCTTTCTTCAACTGTCGGTCAATTGTTACTCGATAGTGGCGAAACTCTCAGCGTAGCTGAATCCTGCACTGGAGGCGGGTTAGGAGCGATGTTGACAGGGATTGCTGGCAGTTCGAGCTACTTTTTGGGCGGAATTATTTCTTATGAGAATCAGGTTAAGGAAAGATTATTAAATGTCAAGTCGGAAGATTTAATCGAATTTGGTGCTGTCAGCCACCAAGTGGCAAAACAAATGGCTGCGGGAGTGCGCGCCAGTCTCAATACCAGTTGGGGATTGAGCATTACAGGCATCGCCGGGCCTGGAGGTGGCACTGATTCTAAACCAGTGGGACTGGTTTATATCGGTTTAGCGGGGCCTAGTGGCGAGGTAGAGAGTTTTGAATACCGATTTGGTCATACCAGAACCCGTGATTGGATTAGAAATCTGAGTGCTTGTACGGCGCTCGATCGACTCCGACGCCAAATCTTGTTAGAAAAAACTGAAAAAGTCTGAAGTGAATTGTAAATTGTCAATACTTTTAAGTAATCTTAAGCTTTATTTAATGCTTTTTTTCCAAAACAGTTTGGTAATTTGGCATTTACCTCTTGATTATCTGTAAAGATTCGTTATGATAATAAGATAAGACTGATTAGCAAATATACTCACTCTCCTAGTTGCTAAAACCAACCTTCCGAGAGAAAGCAAGTTGAACTATTGATTTCAAGGTTGTGCTTGCTTGTATTCAGAGACTTCGCTGTCGGTTCACAAATTAAAATTAAAAAAAAAGGAGCTATCAGCTCAATGGAAAACATTGAAAAGGTGCTGGAACAAATTCAAGAATGGGTTCGCAAATTGATCGAAGGATTGGTTAACCCAGAACCTCAACCGGAATTGATACCGATTCCAGTTCCTGTGAATCAACCAAGACATCGTAGATAGTCTTGACTTGATTTGAGGTCTAAAACTTGAGGCTTGAGAGTGGTTCTAAGATAAAAATCAAAACTCTCACATATTTTATTGAGCTGGAAATTTTAAAATTGTTACATATCCTGGTACTGCACGGCCCCAATCTTAATCTTTTGGGTCAGCGAGAACCTGGAGTCTATGGTTCTGCGACTTTAAATGATATCAACAAGTTGTTAGAGCAACAAGCCCTGGCGCTCCAGGTGAAAGTCTCTATTCAGCAGTCTAATCATGAGGGAGTCTTGGTGGATGCAATTCATTCGATGTTAGGACAGCACCAAGGTCTTTTGATTAATGCCGGAGCTTATACTCACACGAGTGTGGCAATTAGAGACGCGATCGCATCTGTAAGTCTCCCGGCGGTGGAAGTTCATCTGAGCAACATCTATCGGCGGGAAGATTTTCGGCATCATTCGTTTATAGCACCAGTGGCGATCGGGCAAATCAGCGGTTTTGGCTCGGATAGTTATCGCCTAGGGTTACAAGCTCTCGTTACTCACTTAAAAAACAACTGAAAATTTACTTACCGAATACCAAAATCCCCGATTTCTTTGAGAAGTCGGGGATCTAACGGCTATTGGATCAAATAAGCAATAACCAATAACTAATAATTAAATAACTAATATGCGGCATTCTCTGTCGAGTAAGTTTCAAGGAACCTTAATGGGTTCGACTTTGGGAAATTTTATAGGTATTCAATACCAGAACCAACTTCTGGGTATGAGATCCAAAACAGCAGACTTGCCACCTATTTTACAACTGACTAAACACCAACTATTGCCACTGACTGCGGCAAATTTGGGCTGGAAATCCTCCAATGATAAACTTGAAACGGATAGAAACTCATCCGAGTGCGGGAGGCTTGCTGTAGCCTGCGCTCAAAGTTTAATTCGGTGTGGCGGTTTAGATTTAAAAGATTGGCGCGATACTTGGACAGAATTTGCTCAGTCGGAGCTTGACAACTCGCCAATCACAGAAGGTAAAAGTATTCTTGATTCTTGTGAATCTGCGGTTGCTGCATTGCCAATAGCGCTGTTTTTTCACGAAAATCCAGCGAAGCTGAGGGAAAAACTCCTGCTGGCGACAGAGGTTTGGCAGAACCAAAGCGCTTCAGAATGTCAGACAGGAGTTTTCGCAGTAGGGTATGCGATCGCCCGATCGCTTAAAGAAAGACTTGATCCCGCAACGATAATTCCTCAAACCATTACTTATCTGGCAACAGATAATGCTTTAACAGAGCTACTGTCACAAGTACAAATATTATTAGAACAGGGAGCTGATTTAGAAAGAGCCACAACCCACCTATGCAAAAGCGCGCTCGCTGTGCAAGAGCGTCAGGGGGAGGAGGGAAAAAAATCACAAATGAACTCAATTGTCAATTCTGAAAATTTTATTCCTATGGCGATCGCTTTCTACTGCTTCCTGAGCACCCCAGAAGATTTATCTTTGTCAGTTTTTCGGGCAGCCCGGTGTGGCATCGCAAGCCCGCTAACCTGTTCGCTGACGGGAGCTTTGTCTGGAGCTTACAATGGTTCTGCCGCGATTCCTGTAGAATGGAAATCTAGACATTCAGCTACGGTTGGGCGATCGGCAACTGAGGGCCGAGGGCCCTCGGTCTGGTTAACGGCGAATAATGCCAAAATCGAACAGCTAGCTAATAACCTGTTTGCCGTCTGGACTGGAGTTTACAGCCCCCACTCCCGATCGGAAATGCCCGTCATCCGGCCTGTGGTGGCTGCACCTTATGTGATTAGGAATCATCAGTAACAAAACTGAATAGCAAGCTATCGGACTTATTCAAAAAGTCTGGTTCTAAGAGCGATCGCATTGTATGTTTAATTAAAGATATAACCGCATTGAGAGGTCGAATCAATGACTACCATAACTTATTGCAAAGGCTTACCCACACCGGTGGACGAGCTTAATGAACTCGGAAAAACAGATTTCGAGATGTTCTTAGAAGCTTACGCCCCAATTTTTAGAACCGCAAGCATTGAAACAGTCAACTACTTACTTTTAGGTACAAAATTCAAGAAATCTGATTGGAACACGCATTTACAACGAACCTATGGCATCAATAAGCGCCATGCCAATGGTGTAATTAGTGCTACCAAGGGTCGTGTAGACGGCGCAAAAGAACACAGGATTTTACATCTAAAAACTCTTGAAGGAAAGATTAAATCTATTAGTAAGTGGCTCAAGAAAGCCGAACGTAAATTGGTATTAGCTCGTAAATTTTATGCCAAGAAAAAATGGCAGGATTCAAAGACGGGTGGCAGTTTCCCCATAGCCTGCTCGCTCCAGTGTAGGTCTACAAATTGGCATAATTTACGCTTTCAAATACACCATAAAAAGCGTAGACTAACTTTGCTGATTAACAGAGTTAAACACTTAAGAGTCAAGCCATTCAAAGTCTTCATCCCTCACGGGGATATTTTTGTTGTCGGCTCTAAAGATGAGTCTTTTGGCAATCAAGTCTCCCAGTGGAATGGGAACGAAATAACTTTTAGAGTCCCCAAATGCTTAGAGTCACGATTCGGAAAAACTGTGTCTTCTCTTGTTGGTGATTTCGGTCGCAACATAAATAGGCTACCAGAATGCGGGGCTAAGACCTGGCATTTCTACCGTAAGAGCGGAAAGTGGGTTATTGCCTTGCAGTTTACCCCAAATCCTGTGAATCAAGTTTCTAAACAGAGAATGTACGGTTGCATTGGTATCGATATGAATCCTGGTTCTATTGGGTGGGCGTATATCGATCCTGAAGGGAATCTCAAAGCCAAAGGACAGATTCTATTGCAGATGGGCTTACCGAATGGCAAGCAACAGACGACTATTGTCAATGCTTGCCTGCAACTAGCCATAAAAGCCACGGAATTTGAATGTCCCGTAGTTTGCGAAGAACTTGATTTCTCAACTAAAAAGCAATTTTTAGGGGAGAAGGGTAAAAAGTATGCCCGGATGTTGTCGGGATGGGCATACAGTGAGTTTTACAAACAACTCAGTTCTATTTTGTCGAATCGTGGAATTGAGTTGATTGCAGTTAACCCGGCTTATTCAAGTATTATCGGCTTGGTAAAATACCTAAAAATGTATGGCTTAGCCAGCGACGAATCGGCCGCACTGGTAATTGCTCGCAGGGCTATGAAATTAAGTGAAAAGATACCTCGCTCCTTAACCGCCTATTCTGAAGTGAATTCAGAAAAGCACGTTTGGAGCGAGTGGAACCAACTAAATAAAAAAATTAAACGTTCCGCTGTAATATCACGCCGTTGTGATTATTATAGCGTTTCTAACTGGAGTTTCTTGGTCAACCTCGACACCGAGGAAGCGCCAGCACTAAGAAAGAACGTTTAAAGCTTATACCGCAGAGCTTACCTAGGTTTACCTAGGTTTCTACAAGCGGCAAACAAGGAATCAAAATTGATACATGAAATATCAAAAATTAGACATCAGAAATCAATAATTCAAAATTGATATATCTTCGATTTGACATCCTCTGGGCTTAAAGAGACTGAGAAACCTAAGACTCACCACTTAAGTTTCTGCTTCATAGACTCCGCCATCAAAACCTATGTTTATCTGGTCTTGCCTTCACTCCATAGACTTCCACCGCCAGCCCTGTGGTAAGAATATTGTTAGTGGCATTCACATCCGGATCGTGATGGGTGTCGCATTGCCGAAAAACCCCAGACCGGACATAAAGACGATACTTAAAAGCTTTCTGCTTTATGACTCACCTTATACACGTTACGCCGTGAGTGCCCACATAGTGCTGATAAATACCACGGGGATTCAAGTCCCTAGTGTCGATGCCTTCTCAAGTCTGAAGATGCCGATTTTCCCGCTTCCGGTGAGATTTTTATGAATACCCTGTCCTCATTGATGCGGCACATTGAGCAGCTAGGGGCTGCGCGCTCACTGCGCCAACACACTGCTAAGGTGCAAAATGATGGCTGCACAAAGGAACCCGCTCGCCCTGGCGGTTCTCTCCTGAACCATTTTTTGTTGAAGAAATTCGATCGAGCCAATAGTTTTACTCCGCATCAAAGTAAAACTGCCAAATCCTACCTCAAAAATCAAGCTCGTTCTCCCGTATTGACAATCGTCGCCGTAATTTCCCTCAGCAGCACTCTGGGGCACCGTTTTTACAACCAACCGAAACTAGACGTAGGAACAAAAGCTCCTCAGACGATTAAGGCTCCCGCTAGTGCCAACGTCCCAGATCTCAAAACTACTGAAGAACAGCGGAAAGTAGCGCGAATTGGGGCTGTAGCGATATTGATGCTAGACTCGATCGCCGATCGCAAAATCTATCAAGAATTACAACAATTTTTGCAACAAGGCACCGAATTGCGGAAGGCGATCAGTCAGTTGCCTTTAGCCAAAGCAGAAGCGCTCTCAATAGACGTTCAATTTTACCTGCGGAGCTGTCCAGAGTGGGAATGGCGATCTATCCTAGCGCAAGTGGGAGACGGTAGTGCCACTTCCGGGGCATCGAGTTTAGAGTCGCCTGCAATTGCGAAGCCGACAGGGAGTCAACCTCAACAAGATGCTGTAGCTCAACTGCAAGCTTACAGTCGATCGATCCAAGCTGCCGATTTCAAAAATCTGACAGATGCTATCTCCGAAGCTCGCGGGCGATATCTGAAGGCTTTGGATGCGCTTTCGACAACATCTGTTTCCAGGCTCGGACTAATTTATGATACTTCCCTGTTTGAGTTGTCCGATGCAGCTTGGAATGAAACGCAAATCGGTATGACTAAGGCCGCAAAAAGAATGTTGGCTCAAGGTATTCCCCAGGGTTTGCCCAGAGATATTTTAAAGGAAGCTGTGAGACTGCAAGTGGCAGACTCGGTGCCTGTGGCATCGCAAGCTTTGGCGGTTGAAGCTTTAACAGCGATTTTGCAGCCCAATTTGGTGCCAGATTCTGAAGAAACTAAACAGCTAGCTGAATTGGCAGCCCAAAAGGTGAAACTGGTAACGATCGAAGTACAGAAGGGCGAAATCATTGTTCGAGAGGGAAAAGAGATCTCGCAACAGGATTTCGTGTTGCTAGACTATTTCGGTTTGAGTCGGCGGGGTGTGAATTGGTTGGGGCTGACGGCTTTTGTGTGCTTAATTGGGGCGGCAATTGCGATCGTACTTTTGGTAGAGAGGCATTACCGCTTGCGGCGGAGAGATCATTTGCTGCTGTTGCTGTTGACTTTGAGCGCACCAGTGTTGGTGAGTTTGGGGCTACCTTGGACGAGTTTGCCTGCGATCGGGATTTTAGCCAGCGGTTTCTACGGTTCGGCGGTGGGAGTGAGTGTGGTGGGGCTGCTGTCGGTGGTGCTACCCATTGGCTTGGAAATTGACTTGATTCATTTGGTAGCTAGCGCGGCGGCGGGATTACTGGGCGCTGTGATGGCGGGGCGGTTGCGATCGCGCGAAGAATTAGCTTTGTTAGGTGTCGCGATCGGCTTAACTCAAGGCATCGTTTATCTCGTAGGAACAATGATTGCCAGCGCCGCCACCGGTTCTATTTGGTACGTTTTGCTTGGTGCTGTCGGTTCCCAAGGTTTAGCCGGTTTGGCTTGGAGCGTTGTGGCTCTGGGCATCAGCCCCTATTTAGAACACGTTTTTGACCTGATTACTCCCATCCGACTAGCGGAATTGGCTAACCCTAACCGCCCCCTGTTGAAGAAGTTGGCTGCCGAGGCTCCGGGGACTTTTCAGCACACGCTGTTTGTGGCTAGTTTGGCGGAAGCGGCAGCGCGGGAACTTGGTTGCAATGTCGAGCTGGTTAGAACTGGCACACTATACCACGATATTGGCAAAATGCACGACCCGATCGGATTTTGTGAAAATCAAATGGGCGGTGGCAACAAACATGATGAAATGAATGACCCTTGGGCAAGTGCTGATCTGATCAAAAAGCACGTTAGTGAGGGGTTGGCGATGGCACGCAAACATCGATTGCCAAAGGCGATTCAGGCGTTTATTCCCGAACATCAAGGGACGATGTTGATTGCTTATTTCTATCATCAAGCAAAGCAAATTGCTGCCCAAGAACAGGTGGATTCAAATATAGCTAATGGAAATAATTTAATAACATTAACCATTCAAAGTCGTGAAGTGAGGGAGAAGGATTTTCGCTACGATGGGCCGATTCCGCAGTCGCGAGAAACTGGGATTGTGATGGTGGCTGATTCTTGTGAGGCCGCTTTGCGATCGCTCAAAGATGCTACTCATGAAGAGGCTTTGAGTATGGTTAATAAGATTTTGCGTGCTCGTTGGCAGGATAATCAGTTGATTGATTCGGGTTTGACGCGGGAAGATATGTCTCTAATTGCAGAGATTTTTGTGCGGGTTTGGGAACAGTTTAATCATAAGCGAATTGCTTATCCGAGTGCAGTTTTCACTCCGAGGTAGTAGCAACGGAGGACACGGCAGTGCCGTGTCCCTACAATAGATTGCGGTAGGGACACGGCACTGCCGTGTCCTCTCCCAATTACCGATGCCCAATGCCCAATTCCCAATTACCGATGCCCAATGCCCAATTCCCAATTCCCAATCCCCAATTCCCAATCCCCAATTCCCTAATTTTATCCCTTGACTCCCGTGGCAGTTTCTGTCGGTACAATGTATTTCTGCAATATCAAAAATAGTCCTAAAACTGGTACAATCGAAATAATAGAACCCGCCGCAACTAAACGCCAATCCAAAGAAAATGTCCCAGCTAAATTAGCAACTCCCAAGGGTAAAGTGTAATATTCTGGTCTGTCTAAAACGAGCAACGGCCACAAAAAGTCACTCCAAGAACCGATAAATACAAAAATCCCTAAAGTTACTAATGCTGGCTTAATTGCTGGAATCATAATGTGCCACCAAATTCCTAATTCACTACAGCCATCAATGCGGGCTGCTTCTTCTAATTCTTTGGGAACTGCCAGGAATGCTTGGCGCAGTAAAAATATGCCGAATGCTGAGGCTAATCCCGGAAAAATCACACCTAAATAACTATTTTTTAGTCCTAGTTGTACTGTCAATACATATAGGGGAATCATGACGATTTGGAAAGGAATCATGATTGTGGAAATGATGGTCATCAATATGGCTTCACGGCCACGAAAATTGAGTCTGGCTAATGGGTAAGCGGCAAGGGCACAAAACAGGACATTGATGCTCACTGTCAGAGTGGCGATTAGGGTGCTGTTGAAGAGGTAGCGCCCGAAGGGGTTGGTTTGCCAAACTTTGATGAAATTTTCCAGGGTTGGCTGTTGTGGCCACAGTTGCGGGGGAAATTGAAAGATGTTTTCGGTTGGGGATTTGAGGGAGGTGCTGAGCAGCCACAACAGGGGGAAAAGCATTAAAATTGCGATCGCGCTCATCATCCCATATGTGCACAGGATTTTCCACCGCGAGGGAGTGGTATTTGGGGAATTTAGTTTTTTAGTTTTGAAATTGTTCATTGTTGGGGTATGATTGTAAGTCCTTGCTTCGCGAGAAGCCTTGTTGTCCATAAGGGGATTTTTGGCATGAAACCGTTTATTTACGAAACAATGTACATTCTGCGCCCAGATTTGGGTGAAGAAATGACCGATCAGGCGATCGCAAAATATCAAACTATTTTGCGCGATCAAGGTGCCGAAAATGTTGAAACTCAGCACCGCGGCAAGCGCCGTTTAGCCTATGAAATCGGCAAGCACCGCGACGGAGTATACGTTCAAATGAACTATACAGCTCCTGGCGCTGCAATTTTCCCTATGGAACGCGCCATGCGTTTGAGCGAAGAAGTGATTCGCTATTTGACAATCAAGCAAGATGTCCCAGATGCACCTGAAGCCGAATCGGAAGAAGTCGCTGCTGAGTAAGTTCTGGAGTTTGTAGTGAAGGAGACGGCAGTGCCGTTTCCCTACCCCAGATTATCGGAATTGGTATTAC
>JAYSVM010000146.1:0-13622 GCA_043718495.1 Oscillatoriales bacterium
CTGCCGTCTCCTCTATATCTGCCGTGTCCCTACAATTAATCGCGGTAGGGAAATGGCACTGCCGTCTCCTCTATATCTGCCGTTTCCCTACAATTAATCGCGGTAGGGAAACGGCACTGCCGTCTCCTCTATATCTGCCGTGTCCCTACAATTAATCGCGGTAGGGAAACGGCACGTGCAGTGTCCTCTATATCATTCCGGCACAGCCGGAATTAATATGATACAACTGCGTTAAAGCGATCGATAAACCCGATAGTCTATTTCAGGGAAAATATTATCAATCTCCTCAACTTTCTCCAACCAACCGGAATCAACTTTCCCTTCTTTCAGTTCATCGTACAACTTGTGAAAGCGCATTAAATGCGATCGCGTCCGTCGTATTGCATAAGGCACCATCGTACCTGTACGCATAATGAATGCCCAGTCAGAAGATTGAGCTAGCAACACTTCCCGCGCCGCTTGATTCAAAGCACGCAACTGCAACTCATCTTCCGGTTCCATACTTCCTAACTCAATCATCCGTTCCGCAGCCTTGTGTAAGTGCGGGTAAATCCAAGCATTCGTCTCGTTCAACCAATACTCATGGAAACCCCGATATCCCCAACTAGACTGCGATGGGCGACAAACTTGTTGAGTTGGATTCCCACGCAAATAATCGGCCAAATGCGTCATTTCGTAGGTGTTTTGATCGAACCAACTCTTACGGAATAAATAATCTAAGAACCAAGGGCCTTCGTACCACCAATGACCAAAAAGTTCCGCGTCGTAGGGAGAAACAATAATCGGTGGGCGCTGCATAATCCCGTTCAAATGCTCGATTTGGCGTTCGCGGTTGAAGGCGAAATTGCTAGCGTGTTCGGCGGCTTTTTCCCTTGCCCAGTATGGATCGTATAACTGTTTGTCGCCTAAACCTAATCCTCTGCCGGTGATTTTGTGATATTTAATCCCGGTATTTTTTCGCTGGCCGTTGGGCATGATGTAGGGTTTGATGTAGTCATAATCAGCTTCCCAGCCCAAATCTTTGTAGAATTCCCGGTATTCTGCCGCGCCGGGATAGCCGACTTCCGATGACCAAACTTGTTGCGAAGATTCGTGATCTCGACCGAATACCGCTACTCCGCTTTCGGTAAAAATTGGAGCGTAGCTACCGTAGCGAGGGCGCGGACGGGCGTAGAGGATGCCGTGACCGTCTGTGAGGAAATATCGCAAGCCGGCATCGGCTAACATCCGCTCTAGGCCTTCGTAGTAGGCGCATTCGGGTAGCCAAATGCCTTTTGGTCGGCGGCCGAAGTTGGCTTCGTAGTTGTCGCAGGCGACTTGAATTTGCGCCCAAACTGCTTCTGGGTACATTTTCATCAGCGGTAGGTAGCCGTGGGTTGCGCCGCAGGTGATGATTTCGAGGTTGTTGGTGTCTTGGTGTTGTTTGAATACTTTGACTAAGTCTCGATCGCACTTTTCCCAGAAATTGCGGACTTGAGAGAAATGGGTGGCGTAGTGTTCGGCTAAATAACGGAGGTGTCCGTTGCCGACATTGTGCTCCATTTCTAGTTCGATTAATTCTTCGAGTTTTGCCAAGTGCTCGTCGAAACGGTCTTGCAGTAGGGGGTCGCGCAGCATTGCCACCAAGGGCGGTGTCATGCTCATGGTAATTTTAAAGTCGATGCCGTCGCGCTTGAGTCCTTCAAAGACTTGTAGCAAGGGAATGTAGGTTTCGGCGATCGCCTCAAACAGCCATTCTTCTTCTAAAACGTAGTCGCTTTCGGGGTGGCGAACAAAGGGCAGGTGGGCGTGGAGAACGAGGGCGAGGTAGCCAGTAGTCATAATTATTTTGATCCAGCAGTTTATTAACTGACACGAGTTAGGAACTGTTTTACAATATTTTAAGATTTTATGGCGAAATGGGACGCACAAAGTGTTGTGTTTTTTTAAGTGCCGTTTCCGAACTCGCTGAATGTCAGCAAATTCTGATTTTCTTGTTGCTGTTGGATCAGGACTGCTGCTGTTTGAGAGTCTATGGGTTTTGAGAAAAAGTATCCCTGGGCGTACTCACATTTTAGTGCTTTAAGTAGGTTGAGTTGTGAGACTTCTTCGACTCCCTCGGCTACTACATCCATGCCTAAATTGTGTGATAAAGTAACGATCGATCGCACGATTTCTGTCGGGTCAATCTCTCCTTTGGTGATATCAAACTTCACTCCCATTCTGCTAACAAAAGAACGGTCTATTTTTAAGGTATTGGTGGGAAAGCGGTGCAGGTAGGAGAGTGATGAATAGCCGGTGCCGAAGTCGTCGATGCACAGGTGGATGTTGCGGGCTCTGAGTTCCACCAACATTGCTGTTACTGATTCGGAATTTTCGATTAGTACGCTTTCTGTAATTTCTAGTTTTAAACTGCTGCCATCGAGGTGACTTTCTTCGAGAACTTGGTCGATATATTCGATTAAATCTGGTTGTGAAAACTGTTTGACTGAAAGGTTGACGCTGACACTTAATGGGGGATTGCAGGGAAATAACTGTTGCCATTGACGGATTTGGTGGCAAGCTGTACGCAGCACCCAGCGGCCGAGGGGTACGATCAATCCAGTTTCTTCGGCGATTGGGATGAATTCGATCGGGGAAACTAATCCTCGTTCTGGATGTTGCCATCGTACTAAGGCTTCAAAACTGACAATTGTGTTAGTAGCGATCGAGACGATCGGCTGGTAGTGAATGATAAACTGGGGCGATGGCGACAAGGGAGGCAATGGAGATTGAAAAGATTTGGCACGTAGCTCGCTTTTGGTGGAGTCTTCTGATGTTTTGCACCCCCCAAATTGCTCTTCGAGTTCATCATCTTCTCTGGGCCTGTCTCTAATCGATTCCGCCGCCCGCCGCAGGTCGTTTTCTAACTGTAATAACTGCAAAGCGTGGGCGTGCATGGAACTGTTGAAAACTTCGTAGCGGGATCTCCCTAGTCCTTTGGCGCGGTACATGGCGGTGTCGGCGTCGCGCAGCAAATTTATTGGTTCTAGGTATTCGATCGAGCTTAGCGCAATACCGATGCTGGCGGTGATAAATACTTCGTGTCCATCTAGAACGATCGGAGAAGTGATTTTCTTTTGGAGGCGGTTGGCAATACTGGTAGCTTCATTGATCCCGTCGATATCCTCCAGCAGGATCGCAAACTCGTCACCTCCGAAGCGGGCAACTGTATCTCCGACGCGCAAACAGCTTTCCAGATGCCGCGCGCTGGCGACTAGCAGTTGATCTCCGATCGCGTGGCCAAGGGAATCGTTCACTACTTTAAATCGATCTAAATCGAGAAATAGCACTGCAAATAAGTAGTCTTTGCGCCTTTGGGCTAGTCTCAAAGCGTGTTCCAGGCGATCGATAAATAGCGCTCGGTTAGGTAGCCCGGTGAGCCCGTCGTGAAATGCGTCGTGCAGCAGTTGTGCTTCAACGAGTTTACGCTTGCTGATATTGTGGCAATTGATCACAATTCCCTCGACTGCGGGATCGTGTAGTAAGTTGGTGGCTACGGCTTCCAAAACACACCATGAACCGTTGCGGTGGCGGACTCGGTACTCAACAACTGACTGACTTGTCCTGGGGTTTTGAATTGCTTTTTTGAGGATTTCGGTAATCAAGGCACTGTCGTCGGGATGAACCGTTTCAAAAACGCTGCGCCCGATCGTCCTCTGGGGTAAATATCCTAAAATTCGTTTTACCGAAGGGCTGACGTAGCGAAATATGCCTTCACCGTCGAGAATAATAGTGATGTCTGTAGCGTTTTCAATCAGCGATCGAAATCGTTGTTCGCTCTGACGCAGTGCTTCTTCTGCCTGTTTGCGTCCGCTGATGTCTAGGGCTACTCCATCTACAATAGTATAGCCGTTTTCGCTCTTGGAAAACCGGGCGTTATCTTGCACCCACTTGACCTCCCCGGATTTCAACACGATCCGATATTGCCGATCGCACGGCTGAAGACTAGCACTCGATGCTGCTACGCTGCTGTCAAAGGAGCTTTTGTCGTCTGGATGAATGATTTCCCTCAAAATTTCGGGGCGCGCCATCACCTCAGACGGGTCGAGATCTGTCAATTCCCGCACTCCCGGACTGATGTAACCCATGGATATCTTTCCGTCTGGATGGATGAGAGCGCGGTACATGGAGCCGGGAAGGTTGGCTGCCATTGTTGCTAGCTGCTGCTGGATACCGAGGACTTCTGCTTCGGCACGCTTGCGTTCTGCGAGTTCGGTTTGGGCTTGTTGGTAGAGTTCGGCTTGGTGGATCGCGATCGCACACTGATCGGCTATGGCTTTGACTAGCGATTGTTCTTCTGCACTCCAACAGCGGGCCCGATCGCACTGGTAGACGCTAATTACCCCCAAAAATGACTGCTGGTAGAGCAGGGGCGCGATCGTGACAGCGCAAAATCCTACAAGCTCTGCTGATGCTTGCAATTCTGGACACAGGGTTGATAAATCGGTGATGGTGATCGTTTCTCCGGCAGCCAGCGAGGAGGCGTAGTGTTGGCCAAATCCGCAATTTAGCCCAACGAGCCATTCTTTATCTGCTGCTTTACTGATATAGCGAATTATAATCTTGCCCTCAGCATCTGGCTGCAAAATCGTGCAGCCACTAATTTCCAAAGCTTCATGAAGTTGATCTGCGGTGGTTTGCAGCACTTCGTCTAGCACCAGAGTTTCGCGCATTGCTTGGACAATGCGATTGACGATCGCTTCTCTCTGAGCTTGCCGTTGAATTTGGGCGATCGCTTCTTGCTGCGTGGCGCGCATTTGATATTCTTGGAGCGATCGTTCTAATACTGTTGGCAATCTAAATAATTTGCTTTTTAACAAGTAATCGGTCATTCCTGACTTGATGCACTCAACTGCCGCCTCTTCTCCCAAACTTCCCGTTACTAAAATAAAAGGTATGTTTTGTTCTAATGCCCGCATCATTTTCAACACATCTAAACCGTTGAAACCGGGAAGACGGTAATCGGACAATACAGCATCATATTTGCCATTTTGGAGCAATTCTCGGCATCCTTTTTCCGTCTGTGCTGTATCAAAAATAAAATCTACTCCTCCAGATTCTAGGGCGACTACCATTAATTCTAGATCTTCGGCTATGTCTTCGATGATTAACAATTTTAACATTGATTTTCTGGTTTTATTTAATAAATATTTATTTTTAATTCTCTCTAAAATATTCAATTTTGTTTTTTATGTTGGCATTTTTTATTTGTTAGATTGATTGTAGCTGGTATCGGGCATAGGGCATGGGGCATAGGGCATAGGGCATAGGGCATAGGGCATAGGGCATACCTCACCACGCTTGAGAACCGCGATCGCAATCTTATTTACTTAATTTAAAGTAAAACGTTGCTCCTTGATCAGGTGCGCTTTCTGCCCAAATCGTGCCACCGTGGCGGTGAATAATCCGCCAGGCGATCGCTAAACCGATGCCAGTACCTTCAAATTCTCTCTGGGAGTGCAGTCTCCCAAAGGCTCCAAACAGTTGATCGGCATATTCCATATCAAAACCGACACCATTATCCTTGACAAAAATTGTTCCATCTGGTAGAGAACTAATAACTATTGTAGCTAGATTGCGTCCGCGACTAAACTTGACTGCATTGCTAATCAAGTTGCTCAACACCTGTTGCAGCAAGGTGGGATCTCCCGTCACCGAAGGCAAATTTCCGATTTCAAATTCAACTGTGGCGGGGGTTTGGGTCAAATCTACCACTGTTTGGGGTTGAGCTAATTTAATCGCAGTTTGTACCAACTCGGTGAGGTTGATCGGAATTTGGATTAACTCGGTGCGCCCCACCCGCGAAAGAGCGAGCAAACCGTCAATCAACAGACTCATTTTTTGGCTGCTGTCCTCAATTACTTGCATATAATGAACTATTTTGCGATCGTCCAAAACCGACGTTGCTTCAAGTTGTTTTCTCAAAATACTCATAAAACCTGAAATGTGTCGCAAAGGCGCGCGCAAGTCGTGGGAAACTGAGTAAGAAAAAGATTCTAATTCTTGATTAGCTATTTCTAATTGATCTGTGCGTTCTGACAAAGCTTTTTTTGTTTCAATCAACTCAGTGATATCGCGAGAAGTACCAATTAACGCATAAATCTCGCCATCCACATTTCTCAAGGGAATTTTAAAAGTATCGAAGTAAGTAGTTTTGTCATCGAAAAAACTAAATTCTTCCTGAAAGTGTAGAGTTTCGCCGGATTCAAATACGTGCAAATTTTCTCGTGCAAACTGTTCTGCGATTTCGGTGGGAAAACATTCAAAAACCGTTTTGCCCTGCATCTCTTTTGTGCTTTTGAATCCGGCAATTTTGGCAACAGATTTGTTAACAAAAGGCTGGCGCATATTTTTGCGTTCTACAACAAAAATGCGATCGGGCAAAGCATCAAAAAAAGTCTCTAATTCGGCGGTACGCTGGGCGACTTGAGCTTCCAAAGTTTCATTAAGTTCTTTGAGTTCAGCTTCGGCCCTTTTGCGATCGGTAATATCTTGACCAATGCCGATACACCTGCCGTCGGAAAGGCGAATGTTTGCCCAAGAAGTGTCAATGATTCGCCCGTCTATAATTTTTGTTTTGAAGTCGCACCAGTTTTCAGTTGCTGCTTGAATGAATTCTAAAACCTGTTGGCGGTATTCTGGTTGCGGATAAAATTCGGCCAACATATCGCGGTCTTTGATTTCTGCAAAACTCCAGCCGAGCACTTGTTCCCAGTGGCGGTTTACCCAGCTTATTTCACCGCTGTTGCCCAAGAATGCAATCATGACCGGCACGTTGTCGAAGATTGTTTGCAGCAATTCTTTTTGCTGTTTTAACGATTCTTCGGCTTTTTTGCGATCGGTCAAGTCCAGTACAAAACTGACACCAAACTCCTGAGAACCTTCGGAAAGTGCAGCACCGAGCAAAATTGGAACGCGACTGCCGTCTCGTCGGAAGTATTCTTTTTCAAAGGGACTAACTTTGCTGGTAGCAGCCAGTTCTGCAAGTTTTTCTTCATCTAGGCTGCGGTATTCTGGCGGTGTCATTTCTTGCCAGTTAATTCTTCCTGAAAGCAGATCGTCCCGCGTGTAATCTACCGTGTTCAAAAAAGCGCCGTTGGCATCTGTAATGTTGCCGTTAATATCCCAATAAATTATGCCAATAATGTTAGAATCAACGATGTTTCTAAATTTTGCTTCGCTTTGACGCAACTGGGATTCTATTTGTTTTAGTTCTGTGATGTCGCGGGCGATGACTAAAACTGTTTCGACCCAATTGTCTTCTGCAAATTCGGGAATAACTCGACAGTGATAGTATTTTTTGTCGTTGGGAGTCGGAAATTCAAATTCTATGGTTTCTACTTTGCCTGTGCCGAAAACTTTGAGACAAGCTTCATTCCACAAATTGCAAAAATGAGTTGGCATTCCTGATTCTTGGTTTGTTTTGCCGATGAATTCGCCTCGGAGTTTTCCGGTTGCTGGTTCCACAGCTTGGTTGACATAAAGGTAGCGAAATTGTCGATCGCACCTGGCAATGATATCAGTCGCATTTTCGGCTAGGGCGGTGAAAGCTTGTTCGCGCCGACGCAGTTCTTCTTGAGTGCGGTGACGTTCAGTTACATCTAGGACAAATGAGAGAATTGAAACTACTTTTCCTGCTGCATCTATCTGTGCTGAATTGTTCCATTCGCAGTGAATTACAGAACCATCTTTAGTACAATTGCGGTTGTGGCAAATATTGCGGGGTTCGCTGCCGTCTAAGAGTTTATTTGTGACTAATTTGACTTGCTCGAAATCTTCTGTATAAACTATTGGCCATTCGTGCCAGTATTTACCAATGATTTCTGCGGTTTTCCAGCCAAATATTTGTTCGGCCATTGGCGACCAACGCACGATGCGAAATTCGCTATCCCATTCTATAACTGCCATTGGCGAGTTAGCGACGTGAAATTCTAGTCGCGAGGCGGCTTGCTTCCTTTGGGTTTTTAGCTGCTGACGCAGTTGTTTGAATTTGGCAAATTTCTCACCTATTGTCTGTGAGTTTTCGGGGTTGATTTGCCCAAGTCCATCGATGATTTGTGATGTTTGTGCTTCTAATTCTTCCCAAGCTAATTCTAAGGCTGATTCCGCCTGCTCTAGCTCAGTGATGCTGTTGAGAAACAGTGGGACACTTTCGACTGAAATTTCAGGCATATTTTTGACTATTAGGCAAGTGTTACTTTCAGGAGTAAAAAATAAAACTGAATAGTAAAAAATTAAACTTATTCTTGAATTTTACATTTTTTAGGATTAATTGGCGCAATTATCCTGACGTGCGATCAGACGGATATGTAGATAGATGGCAGTTGCCTAACTCTTTCTAGCAAAGCGTTTGCCCAGGATGATGCTGACAAATCTTAACATATTTTTGCACAGGGCTGTAGTGTCAAATCTGGTTGCACAGTCAGGATGGAGTCCAAGGCAGTGCCGTGTCCCTACAACGTTATTTTGGGTAGGGAGGCGGCACTGCCGTGTCCAGCAACGTTATTTTGCGTAGGAACACCGACATTTCGTCTCCAGCAACTCTCTGGTCAATCGGTTTGGTTAATCAAAAGCTAAAATAGAGTTGAAAGTTAACGAAGCTATTTATATATACGCTATGACTGCTGCCACAAAAGTTAAAATTCAGTACGAAGCCGTGATCGGTCTCGAAACTCACTGTCAATTGAGTACAAAGACTAAAATCTTTTCTAGTTCTTCAACAGAATTTGGTGGTGTTCCTAACACTAACATTGACCCAATTTGCATGGGAATGCCCGGAGTGTTGCCTGTACTAAACCAGAAAGTGCTGGAATATGCCGTGAAAGCAGGGCTAGCCCTCAACTGTGAAATAGCACCTTACAGTAAGTTCGATCGCAAACAATACTTCTACCCAGATTTACCGAAAAATTATCAAATTTCTCAGTTCGATTTGCCGATCGCCACTAACGGTTCAATAGAAATTCAATTAGTTGACGGATCTGGCAATTCGACTCGCAAAAAAATCGGCATCACTCGCTTGCACATGGAAGAAGATGCGGGGAAATTGGTGCACGGTGGCAGCGATAGCATTAGTGGTTCTACTTATTCAATGGTAGATTACAACCGCGCTGGTGTACCTTTAATCGAAATTGTCTCAGAACCAGATTTGCGAACCGGCGCGGAAGCTGCGGAATACGGTCAAGAATTGCGCCGAATCATCCGTTATATAGGTGTTGGCGACGGCAATATGCAGGAAGGTTCCCTGCGGTGTGATGTCAATATTTCAGTGCGCCCCGTTGGACGTGAAAAGTTCGGCACGAAAGTGGAAATTAAGAATATGAATTCTTTTAATGCGATCGAACGGGCGATCAATTATGAGATCGATCGGCAAATTCAAGCTTTGGAAACCGGCGAAACCATATTCCAAGAAACACGACTTTGGGATGAAGGTAAACAGTGTACTTTCAGTATGCGGATGAAGGAAGGGGCTAGCGATTACCGTTATTTCCCGGAACCGGATTTGCCTCCGATCGAGGTTTCGGCGGCTCAGTTGACAGATTGGCGAGCTCAATTGCCCGAATTGCCGGCTGCAAAGCGCGATCGCTACGAAACTGAACTTGGTCTTTCTCCCTATGATGCGCGGGTGTTGACGGATGACAAAGCGGTAGCGGAGTATTTTGAGCAGGCGATCGCGGCTGGTGCTCCGGCGAAGCAAGCGGCTAATTGGGTGATGGGCGATATCACTGCTTATCTCAAAAATGAACAACTGGCGATCGCAGCCATTCCCTTCCAAGCAGACAATTTGGCGGAACTAATTTCGCTGATTGATACTGGCACAATTAGCGGCAAAATCGCTAAGGATATTTTGCCGGAGTTGCTAGCCAAGGGCGGTTCTCCGCAAAAGTTGGTTGAGAGTAAGGGTTTGATTCAAATTTCGGATACTGGTGCGATCGAAAGTGCGATCGATGCAGTTTTGGCCGCCAATCCGAAGGAACTCGAACAGTACCGCGCGGGCAAAACTAAACTGCTGGGCTTTTTTGTCGGCAAGGTGATGAAGGAGACTGGCGGTAGGGCAGATCCTAAATTGACCAATGAGTTGCTAGTCAACAAGCTCAACGGCTAAGCAATGAGGAGACGGCAGTGCCGTGTCCCTACCCAAAAATATTGTAGGGACACGCCATTGCCGTCTCCTCTGACGGTGAATTTTTTGGTGGGGTGGGCTAGAAGCCCGCCCATGAAAATTTTATTGTATTTTTTTGATAAAGGGGGTTGACCCCTCAGAGCAGCCATGATATATTGTGTTATGTAGATGCACCCTGATGGCAAGGAGAGTCGCTTAGGCGACTCTCTATTTTTTTGGCATTTTTCCTTGTTGGCTTTTTTACGAATTACCAATTACCGTTAATATCGACTTTAGTTAAATGACTAATTTTTATAATTATGAGCCAACAAGCTAATGAGCTAATCAAACAAGGAATTTCGCAATATCAGGTACGCGAATTTGACGCAGCGCTGGAGTCTTGGGGACACGCGCTGACGCTGTATCGGGAAGTTGATGATAAGCGCCGATCGGGTGCAGCCCTGGGAAATATGGGGGTTGCCTATGAGGCGCTGGGAGATTTGCCCCGTGCGATCGACTGCTATGAACAGCATTTGGTGTTAGCGCGGGCAATTGCCGATCGCCGTGGTGAGGCAAATGCTTTGGGCAATTTGGGTAATGCTTGCTGTGCTTTGGAAGATTTTGCGGGTGCGATTAATTACCAGCACCAACGGTTGGCGATCGCACGGGAGACTGGTGACAATCGCGGGGAAGAGGAAGCTTTGGTCAATTTAGCCTTAGCTTATGATGCCAAGGGAGATTTGCCTGGTGCGATCGACTGCTACGATCGGCAATTGGCGATCGCCCGCGCTAGCAAAGACGATCGCATTGAACGCCTAGCCCTCAAGAATTTGAAGCTAGCTTACAAGTATTTAGCAGATTACGAAAAAGCTAACTACTACCGACAGCAACAATTGGCGATCGTCCGGCAACTGTTTTTAACTGATAAAAATAACGATTTTGTCCAGCTTGCAGAAATGGTTGGTTTGAATCCGGCTGAAGATTTTGCCGGAGCAGATTTAAGCAACTTCGACTTACAATATGCTGATTTTGCCGGAGCAGATTTGCGACATACAAACTTCAGCAATGTTGATTTCACCCTGGCGGATCTCAGCGGTGCTTTGCTGAGCGGTGCTATTTTAATTGATGCTACTTTATGCAATGCTAATTTGCGAGATAGCGAACTCAATGATGCTAATTTGAGCGGTGCTGACTTGCGGACAAAGTTGCCCAGGGCGAATTTACAAAACGCTAATTTGACAGCAGCTAATTTGAGCAGTGCTTATTTACCGAATGCGAATTTGGCTGGTGCCAACTTGACAAATACTGATTTCAGAAATTCTGATATGAGCGGTGTTAATTTGAGCGGTGCAAATTTGAAAGGTGCTGACTTGAGTCGCGCCGATTTAAAAAATATAGTGGTTAAAGATGCGAAGTTTGCTGGTTGTTTGGGTATTTCTGAGGGTGTCAAAATTGAGTTGATGGAGCAGGGTGGAATTTTTGAGTAGAATGGATAGTATTGGTAATTGTAGAGGGTCAGAAGAGCTATGACTAGCGTAACTGCAAAACGATTCTCGATCGCCGAATATCACCGTTTGGGAGAACTGGGATTTTTCGCCCCTGATGAGCGAGTTGAATTAATTCGTGGAGAAATTATTAAAATGGCTGCCAAAGGTAGGCTTCACTCTGTTTGTAACTCGACGCTATTTGGAGAGTTGTATACGCTTCTGGCAAAAAGAGCGATCGTACGCGGTCAAGAGCCGATTATTTTGTCTGCTGATAGCGAACCAGAGCCTGATGTTGCGATCGCACGTAATCGTTCAGACAATTATTTATCTTCTCACCCGGAGCCTGCTGATATCTTGTTGGTAATTGAGGTTTCCGATTCTACTTTGAAGTACGATCAAAAAACGAAGTTGTCTCTCTATGCTGAAGCTGGAATTTCTAATTATTGGATATTTAATTTGGTAGATATTCAACTGGAAATGCACAGTGAACCTTATCAGAAAATACAAGGTGATTTCAGTTATCAATTGCAACGAATAGTTTTGCCAAATGGGATTGTGGTAATTCCCGGTTTTCCAGACTTGTCTCTGGATTTGTCTTCGGTGTTTCCAGTGCAGACTCGTGAGTAAATATGCTGACTCGTAGGCGCAAGCTGGTGGCGTAGCCATCGCGCATTTTCTCACTAAATCATTAAAGTGCGATCGACCTTCCTTCGATGATATAATGTAAAAGTGCGATCTAACTCTTCACCAAAGTAGCACTATGACCGCCAAAACTCTCGCCCCGCCCGAACAAATTGTCCAGCTATCGGGTATCAGTTGGCAAACTTACGAAACTTTGCTTGCCGAAATTGGCGATCGGCAAATTCGGCTGACATATAATCGTGGCAATTTGAAAATTATGGTACCTTCTCCCGAACACGAAGTTTACAAAAAAGTAATGGGTCGATTTGTGGAAACTTTAGCGGAAGAATTAGATGTAAAAATTGAACCTCTTGGTTCTACTACTTTCAAACGTCCTGAACTTAGTGGTGCGGAACCTGATGAATGTTTTTACATCCAGAATATTAGTGCAATTAAAGGCAAAAAAAGAATCGACATGAGTCAAGATCCGCCACCGGATTTAGTGGTGGAAATTGATATTACCAGTAGTTCAGAAAATAGCTTGCAGGTTTATGCCGATCTGGGAGTGCCGGAAGTTTGGATCTATAATGGATCGCAACTCAAAATCAATAGATTGGAAAATGGAGAATATGTTAATTGCGATTGCAGTTTAGCATTTCCCAGTGTGGCTATTTTAGAAATTGTCAGATTTTTGGAACAAGCAGAAACAATGGACTATTTAGAATTAGTCAAAGCATTTCGGACTTGGGTAAAAAGCCAAATTCAGCAAAACCAATGAAATTAGAAGATTATCCACTTGCCAAAGAATTGATCTTAGATGCCGAAGGCAATATTAGTCAAGTCATTCTAGATTATACCGACTATCAGTATTTCCTAGAAGCTATAGAAGATAGAGGACTTCTCCAGGCTATGCGCGAAGTTAAAAATGAAAAGCCGTTAAATTTACAGCAAGCACTTGCAGAACTCGAAATAGAATGAAAGTCGAATATCTGCCCAGTTTTTTAAAGGATTTAAAACCTCTTAAAAGTACGCCTGTCTTTGAGAAAATCCAGGATTTCGCTTTTACGGAAATTCCCAATGTTAATGATTTACAGACAATTGTTAACTTGAAAAAATTGAAAGGCGATGATAATGCGTATCGGTTTCGAGTTGGTGAATATCGAATAGGTTTTTATTTTGATGGGGAAACAGTTACTTTTGCAAGAGTTCTTCACCGGAAAGATATTTATCGATACTTTCCACCATAAAGCTGTTTTCATATCAAATCCTGTAGCATCGAAATTAATCTTAGCCACACTCAGGACACGGCAGTGCCGTGTCCCTACAATTAATCGCGGTAGGGACACGGCAGTGCCGTGTCCCTACAATTAATCGCGGTAGGGACACGGCACTGC
>JAYSVM010000147.1:0-41323 GCA_043718495.1 Oscillatoriales bacterium
TCCAAGAGCAAACGTAGTGAGTTTGGGAACCCTATCACTAGGGATATTAAGGCCGGAATGTCTTAAGAATCCCCATGCCTTTAGGCTGGGGAGTGTCAAGAAGTCACCGCTGATCTTCAGCTACACAAATTGATCGACAATCGCTATGCTATGAGAGAGCATCAGTCCGATCGCGATTGCGATCGCGTACCAGCCATGACCCAAAGTCTCAGTACGACAGGCTTACCCCCAGCCTTCCCCGATCACACCCAACTCCCCGAATCTGACGGTACTTTTGTGAAAAATTTCCAAGAGCATCCCCAGAGGATTTTGCTCACCGATTCCCTAGAAACCACACTACAAACGCTTCATCCCGACGGACAATATGCGATCGGGCAAAATTGTGGCATCTACTGGCGCAAAACCGACCCACCAGAAAACGGTGCCGAAGCCCCTGACTGGTTCTACGTCCCCAACGTTCCACCCCTGGTAGACGGGGAAATTCGTCGCTCCTACGTGATTTGGCGCGAGTATATGGTGCCGATAATTGCGATCGAATTTGCCAGCGGAAATGGTTCCGAAGAACGCGACAACACCTCCTTATCTCGCTCCTCAGAAGGTATAACTCAGAAACCAGGGAAGTTTTGGGTATACGAACAAATTATCCGCATTCCCTACTACGCCATCTATGTAATTAAAACTAGCCAACTAGAAGTCTACAACTGGGTGAATGGTCACTATCACCAATTGGAACCGAACGATCGCGGACATTACGCGATCGACCCTATGGGCATAGAATTGGGCCTATGGGAAGGTAGCTATCAAAATCAGACACAACGGTGGTTGCGCTGGTGGGATAACCAGGGCAATTTGTTATTGACAGGAAGCGAACAAGCTCGACTCGAACGGCTCTACGCCGAACAGGAACGCCAGCGGGCAGAAGCTGAAAGCCAGCGGGCCGATCGCGCAGAGCAAACACAACAGGATGCGATTCCGCGACTGCTGTCAATGGGTTTAACCATCGAACAAGTCGCTCAGGCGCTTTCGCTGTCGTTGGAAGAGGTACAGCGATCAATATGATATAGAGGACACGGCACTGCCGTGTCCCTACCCTGATTAATTGTAGGATACGGTACTGCCATGTCCTGATTTTAGGTAATATTAATTCCGATGCTAACTGATTTGATATGACTGTTAATCGAAACAAACTTACAATCAGAAATAAATCTTTCGAGTGGGGAAAACGCACTTATTTGATGGGCGTTTTAAACATAACCCCCGATAGTTTTAGTGACGGTGGCGATTTCAATACCATCGAATCGGCTTTAGTCCAAGCTGAAAATATGGTAAAATATGGAGTTGATATTATTGATATTGGCGGTCAATCTACAAGGCCCGGTGCAGCGGAAATATCCTTACAAGAAGAACTAGATCGCGTTATACCTGTCATCCAAATGCTGCGGCAAAAAGCCGAAATTTTTGGCTCAATTCCAATTTCTGTCGATACTACTAGAGCGGATTTGGCCTCTTCTGCTGTGGCTGCGGGAGCGGATATAATCAACGATATTTCGGGAGCCACTTTTGACCCAGAAATGCTGTCAACCGTTGCTAAATTAGCAGTGCCGATAGTTTTGATGCACATTCGGGGAACTCCCCAAACGATGCAAAAATTGACTGATTATCGCGATTTGATTGGGGAAATTGGCGAATTCTTACAGAGTAGAATTGCGGCCGCCGTAGCAGCGGGTATTGACAAATCTCAAATAATTATCGACCCTGGTATTGGCTTTGCCAAAACTTATAGTCAAAACTTACAAATTCTGCGCGAGTTGCGGAAATTTATTTTTTTAGAATGTCCGATTTTAGTCGGAGTATCACGAAAAAGCTTCATCGGACAAATTTTGAATCAGCCAGAAGCCAAACAAAGAGTTTGGGGGACAGCGGCGGCTTGTACAGGTGCGATCGCGAATTCGGCCGATATTTTGCGAGTTCACGATGTCAGAGAAATGCACGATGTCTGTCAGGTAGCCGACGCCATCTTCAGAAATTAGTCTTGAGCAGTATGAGTATCGATAACTTTCATTTCCTCATGATGAGAGTGTGGGTGAATATCAGGCATAGAACCCATCAATTCGTTGAGAGCTTCTGTCATATTTCTAGGATCCATAAACAGAATTTTGGCGTTATCACTTTCACCCAATTTTTGTTGAGCGTCTAAGTATTTTTCTGTTACTAAGTAATTCAAAACTTGCTTGCTATTGGGATGGGAATCCAGGGCTTCAACTAATAGTCTCATATACTCCTTAGTACCGATCGCCTTATTGACCATTGCTTGCCACTCACTCTTCGTGGCCCGCTCTAATTCCATAGCTTCTTGCACCCTTTTTGGAGGTGTAATGCTTTGAATTTCCACCCGAATTACTTTCACGCCCCAAGTCTCAGTAGCTTCGTCCAATTTCTTGAGTAACTTCTTATTCATGTCATCTCGCGAACCCAAGATGTCCTGCATCGGTAACCGACCAATTTCAGCGCGAAACGTAGTTAAAACTAAGTTGGCGATCGCATTTTCAATTTGATCGATTCCATAATAAGCTTTCTGCAAATTGACAACGCGCCAATATACCACAGCATCGACTTCGAGAGCCACATTATCTCCCGTAATCGCTGACTGAGGTTTAATATCTAAAACTCTTTCACGAGTTGTGTCCACACATACGACTTTCTCTACCACGGGACTGATAAAGTGAAGTCCGGGCTTGAGAGTGCGCTTGTATTGACCCAAACGTTCGACTAAAGCTTCGTCGCCACCGCTGACTATTTTCACACTTGAGTTAACAGCGTAGCCGAGGATGAGCGCAACGAGCATGGCGAGAATAGACTGCCCCATTTCTACTTTCCTGCTAAGGTTGACTGAAATAATTGATCGGAATTCTACTCTAATTTAACGCAAAATATGCCACACAGTGCTAAAATATCTCGACTGTCAATAACTTCTTAATAGTTCGCCCCCATTTCCCCAGAGTCATCAAAAAAGCAGACTCTCAGAGGGCTTGTGAAACCCAGGATATCAACAACACGTTTGCAAACAATGAAAAACGATCGAGAGTTTGGCCTTTTGAAATTTTTTACCTGGATTATCCCAAGCATTGTGGCGATGGGAGGAATTGCGGCTGTAACCGTTGCACAAGTGGCACAAGCTGAACCCAGCACCCTGCAAACTTTTCAAAACTTGCAAGCGCAAAACGGACAGCAACCAAGCCCTCGTAGCCCTATTCGGGAAGTTATATCCTACGAGATGAAGGGAGACGAACTCAAGATTTGCAAGCAGCAAGGAAACTCCGAGAAAAAGTGCGAAGTTGTAGCCAAAGGATACACGGTAGCATTGAGAACCGCCAATGACCTTTACGCTCAAGGAAATGCTGCTAATGCCGAAGTTTTGTACCGACAACTAATTGCTCGCTTTCCGAAACAGGGAGATGCTTACTACAAGTTGGGAACTTTGCTGTCATCCCAGAGTAAAATGAGTGACGCGATCGCCCAATTCCAAAAAGCCATTGAAGTAAACCCGCAGCACGCCAAAGCTCACAACGATTTGGGCGTAGCGATGGCAAGTCTAGGAAAATTGCCAGATGCAATTGTGCAATGGAGACAAGCCATCAAAATTAACGGCCAATATCCCGATGCTTTAAACAATCTAGGAGTCGCCTTATACCAACAAGGGAACAAGGAAGACCAAGCAGAAGCAGTAGCCAGCCTCAAAAAAGCTCAGGAGTTATTCGTCAAACAAGGTAGAGTTTCACAAGCCAAGAGAGTCGAGCAAATTTTGCAAGAAATCAATTCGCAATCTAGCGGTTCCTAAGCTGCATTGGTTATGGGTTATGAGTTATTGGTTATTAGGACAAACAGCTAACAAATAACTAATGACTAATGACCAATGACTAATGACTAATGACCAATGACTAATGACCAATGACTAATGACCAATGACCAATGACCAATGACCAATGACTAATGACTTCCTAAAGCATTTCCCTCAAAACTTGTAAAATCACATCGCCATCCACCCGATCGCTCACCGCAGCCTCACCCAGGCGCACTGGTAGCACAAACCGCACCTTACCATCTTGCACCTTTTTGTCCAATTGTAAACTCTTCAAAATCTCCTCAACATCCATACCTGCGGGCAACTTAGTAGGCAAACCAGCCTTTTCGAGCAAAGCTAACTGACGCCTGTCGCACTCAGCATCCCACATTCCCAACTCCACAGCCAATCGGCTAGATGCCACCATCCCGATCGCCACTCCTTCGCCGTGATTCACCAACTTGTAACCAGTCAAACTTTCCACCGCATGGCCGATCGTGTGGCCATAATTCAAAATCGCCCGCAAACCCGATTCCTTCTCATCTTTGCTTACCACTTCAGCCTTAGCTTGGCAAGAGCGGCTCAAAATTTCTGCCAGTAAATCAGCCTTTACATAGCGCATCTGATCCAAACGCTTAGACTTTTCCAATTTCCCGAACAATTCCACATCCCAAATCACCCCATACTTAATCACTTCCGCCATTGCGGATCGAAACTCCCTCGCCGGCAGGGTTTTCAGCACATCCGGGTCAATTAATACCAAACGCGGCTGGTGAAAAGCCCCGATTAAATTCTTCCCCAAAGGATGGTTGACTCCGGTTTTACCACCAATTGAAGCATCAACCATCGCCAGCAGCGAAGTTGGAACTTGGACGACATTAATTCCCCGCAACCAAGTCGCCGCAGCAAAACCCGTCATATCTCCAACCACACCGCCGCCCAAAGCTACCATTGTTGAGGAACGTTCTAAGCGGTTTTCTAAAGCCGCACCATAAATCTTCTGCACCGAATTTAAAGTTTTGTACTGTTCCCCTGGTGGCAAAATGCAGTTACCGACCTGAAAACCCGCTGATTCTAGGGCAGCCGTCGTTTTTTCGCCGTAGTGCCGAAAAATCGACTGATTCGATACCAGTAGCACTTTTTTGCCCAAATTCAGCCCACTCATCAGCGTACCAAGTTGGTCTAAACCGCCTGTTGGCGTAGCCCCCGTAGGGGATCGCACGCAAACATCGTAAGACTGCGATCCCAAGTCAACTTTAATTACCGATTGCATATTTATCTACTTTAGATATTAGATTTTAGATTATAGTTCTTAATAGGTCTTTTTATTGCTTGTTTTGGAGAAATTGCAATGACTCTTAGCGGAATAATAACTTATTTCGGGCTGTTCGGCGGAATGCTGGGCTTGGCGACAGTGCTGATGTTTGGTCTGCGCGCTGTCAAACTCATCTAGTTTGAAAATTTAGATGTGAAAACCAGACGACTTAAATCTCTGGAGCAAGTAACATCTGGTCGATCGCATTTTCGCAAAAAATCTCTAGTCCGATCTATAGATTGATGTCATAAGTGCGATCGACTTTATTCAGATAATAAATTTAAATCAAATTACAGTTCCTAATCATGAAATTTATCTTGATTATCAATACATTGAGTATTTCCTGGAACCAAAAATCGAAGTTAACTATTAAACGAGCTTATTTCTGTTTATTTGCGATCGTCCTTTCCCTCACCTTTTTAACTAATGCCTGCAACCTCGCGCCAAATCAAGCTCTCAAACCGCTCCGAGTCGGAATTACAAGTTGGGTAGGATTTGACATTGCACTCTATGCGGAACCATCAGGAATCTTCAAGCAGCGAGGGCTAGAGGTTGAGTTGATACGATTTGAAAACCAACAAGATTCCAGTCGGGCAGTCATGCGTGGTGCATTAGATGCGGCATTTGTGTCTTTGTGGGATGTGATGCAGGTCGATCCGGGCGATGGCAAACCTCTGGTATTAATGACCACCAATATTTCTGCGGGGGCAGACGGAATTGTTGCCCAACCAGAAATTAAATCTCTAGCAAATTTGCGGGGCAAAAAAGTAAGCGCAAAGCTGGCAACCGTCAACCATTTAATTTTACTGGAGGCATTGAAAGCAAATCAAATCAAGCCCTCTGATGTGCAGATTTTGGATTACTCTAATGAAGTAGCAGCGGAGAAAATCAAGGAAGGTGACATCGATGCAGCGATATTATGGGAACCAATGCTGGGCGAAACGGCCAAGAGCATCAAAGGCAATATAATTTACACCACAAAGCAAGTAGACAGTCTGGTAATTGATAACTTGATGTCCAGTGACAAGATAGTGAAAGCTAAAAAAGCCGAACTAAAGCAATTTATGCTGGCATGGTTTGATGTAATGCACGCAGTTGAAACTCAGCCAAAAAAAGTGTTTAAGGTAGTTGGAAAGAAACTTGGACAAAGTGAGGAGGCTTTTGCCAGTGATTATGCTGGGTTAAAAAAAGGTGATATAACTTTGAACCAGCGGATGTTTGCCCCAGAAGGTAGGCTCAAATCGGCAAAGACAGAAATTGTCCAATTGCTCAAAGCCGATCCGCGTCATAATCGAGTAATTCAGCAAGATGTAGAGATCGATCCGAGCCTAATTAATGAAGTAATGGCAGAATGGAAACCATGAGCCAGCAACGTAGAAAGAACTTATCTCACCAATTATTATTGGGTTTTAGTATTTCCCTCGCAACAGTCGGCTTAATTACCCTGGGATTCAACTACTTGTTGATTCAATCAAAATTAGAGAAAGAACTAAAACAACGCGCCCGATCGATTACCCAGGGAGTTGGATTTTCCACGGAAGGATTAATCGAATTGGGGAATACAAGCATTGTCAAACGAGTGGTGCAAAACTATGCTACCTTGCCGACTGTGGTGGAAGTGGCGATCGTGAGTCCCGATGGCCAAACCCTAGCCCGGAGTGGATCGGCACTCCAAAATCCTCCCTATGCTACTATTCATCCAGAATTAGATGAAATATTAGTGCGATCGGCTCAAACAGGTTCTGAAACAAGTTTTAGAGCCAATATAGAGGGTGAGTCAGCTTTAGTCGCAATTTTGCCCTTTAGCAGTACCATGTTTCGGCAAGGAAATCGGAGGGGCTTGGCGATCGCGATTCTCAATGCCGAAGAAATGCAGCAGCAAGTATTGCAAACCTTGTATACTTCTACCGTCACCCTGTTGATTGGGATGACCGCAATTTTGGGGCTGATGACGATATTAATTCAGCGAATTGTCCTAAAGCCACTCCAGAAATTGAACAAAGCTGTCACCGACAGAAATGGGATTGACAATTTTGCGATCCCCAGTGAATTACCAAATAATGAAATTCAATTCCTAGCCCAGACAATTCAATCAGCAGCTACAAGAGTAGAAGCATATCAACAAGAACTACGACTGCAAGCCCAAGATTTAGAAACA
Organism: Oscillatoriales bacterium; assembly: GCA_043718495.1. Taxonomy (GTDB): domain Bacteria; phylum Cyanobacteriota; class Cyanobacteriia; order Cyanobacteriales; family Microcoleaceae; genus Microcoleus. The sequence goes on from JAYSVM010000147.1 coordinate 7,315, forward strand.
GCTATCCAAGAATTGCAACAGGCTAAAGAAGTCGCCGAAATTGCCAACCGCAGCAAAAGCGAATTTCTGGCTAATATGAACCACGAACTCCGAACGCCACTTAATGGCATTTTGGGTTATGCCCAAATTCTGCAACACGATCCAGCCACTACTCCGAAACAGATGAAAGGATTAGGCGTGATTCACCAGTGTGGTTCCCATTTACTCATTCTCATCAACGATATTTTGGATTTATCAAAATTGGAAGTACACAAGATGGAACTCTATCCCAAAGATTTCCATCTTGAAAATTTCCTATCCTCCACTGTGGATATGTGCCGCATCAAGGCAGAACAAAAAGGCGTGGATTTCCAATATCAGCCAGCTAGTAACCTGCCCATTGCAGTCCATGCTGATGAGAAACGACTGCGGCAAGTGTTGTTAAATTTGCTCAGCAATGCTATCAAGTTTACTGATATGGGTACTGTCAGTTTTCGAGTTGAACCTGTCGGAAAATCAACGGAATTTGGTGAAGTCCAAAGGATTCGATTCAAGATTAAAGATACTGGTATTGGGATTGTTTCGGAGAAACTATCGACTATTTTTTTACCTTTTGAGCAAGCCGGAAAAGGCGATCGCAACAGTGAAGGAACTGGCTTGGGGCTTGCCATCGGTCAACAAATTATCCTGAAAATGGGCAGCGAAATTCATGTCGAGAGTGTACTTGGTCAGGGTAGCAGCTTCTGGTTTGAGGTAGACTTGTTGCCAGCATCGGATTGGACGAGAGAAGATAAGACTGGCGATCGCAAAATCCTTGGCTATCAGGGCGAAATGCGTAAAATTCTAGTGATTGACGATCGCCCTGAAAATCGTCTCGTCATCGTCAATATGCTGGAACCCCTAGGCTTCCAAGTGGCAGAAGCTGACAACGGAGAAACGGGCTTAGACATCGCTATTAAAATGCTACCAAACTTAATAGTTACCGATATCCATATGCCAATAATGGATGGCTTAGAAATGACTCATCGTCTCCGACAACTACCAGACTTTGCGACTACGTCGATTATTGCTTCTCCAGGTACTTTGTCTCAGGTGGATATACAGGCAAGTCTGGATGCTGGTTGCAATAGTTTTTTCCCTAAGCCGATCGAATTTGCTGGATTGCTGAACCAATTACAGCAACACCTGAAATTGCAGTGGATTTATGAAGAAATAAAACCAGATGTGATTCAAATTACCGACAGCAAAAACCATGAAGTTAGTATGATAGTGCCGCCAGTCGAAGAATTGGCAGCCCTCTATACCGCTGCCAAGGGTGGTTTTATGAGTGATATTCACCGGGAAGCCGATCGCCTAAAGCAATTAGCACCCGAATATATAGTCTTTGCGAACCGAGTTCTAGAACTAAGTCAAAATTTTGATGAGGAAGCCATTATTCGCCTAATCGAACCACTACTTTAGCCACTTGAGTTTTGACCGTGGAAACCTGTTTTTTTTAAGAAAATATCTGATTCAACTTACTATAGAAATCCTAAATAATTTGTGTAATTCTTGTAGGGCAAACCCCCCGTGGTTGCCCGATAGATAGGGGGTAGGCACGGGGGCACTACCCCTACAGATTAACTTCTTCCATCCATCCGTTATATCCGTTACATCCGTTACACAATCCGTTGCCGAACTTCCTTCTTCCTGCTTTTTATATATGGAGTTTATCAATGTCAATCAATGCTGTTTCTGAAGAAAAAACTATTTTAGTTGTAGACGATACTCCCAGTAATCTGCAAGTATTATTTGATGTATTGAGTGAACAGGACTACCGGGTAGCGATCGCCAAAAATGGTGAAACCGCCCTGCAACGAGTGCATTCATCTCAGCCAGATTTGATTTTGCTAGACGTGATGATGCCTGGAATCGATGGATTTGAAACCTGTAAGCGACTCAAATTAAATCCTGATACTCATGATATTCCAGTTATTTTTATGACAGCCCTTTCCGACTCAGTAGATAAGATTAAGGGGCTAAGTTTGGGTGCGGTGGACTACATCACAAAGCCGATTCAGTGCGAAGAAGTCTTGGCACGGATTCAAGTACATCTACAACTACGGAATGCCACGCGCATTATGGAAGAACGCACTAATGAACTCAACGAAGCATTAGCAAGTCTCAAACAAGCCAAAGCTCATTTAGTCCAAGGCGAAAAAATGTCGGCCCTCGGCCACTTGATGGCGGGAGTCGCCCACGAAATTAACAACCCAGTGAATTTTATTCATGCTAATCTCAGCCCAGTCAAAGAATATACTGAGGATTTGTTAGACTTTGTGCAACTTTACCAGAAACATTATCCAAATCCAGTATCAGAAATCCAGACGAGGGCAACAGAAATTGATTTAGAATTTTTGCAATCAGATTTAGTTAAAACACTCAATTCGATGAAAATAGGTACGGATCGCATTAGCGAATTGGTGGTTTCTCTCCGCAATTTCTCCCGATTGGATGAAGCTTACTGCAAAGCGGTTGATATTCATGTAGGTATTGACAGCACTCTGTTGATTTTGCAACACCGTCTAAAAGGTAGACGCAATTGTCCTGAAATCCAAGTCATCAAAAACTATGGGCAGTTACCGCAAGTCGAATGTTATCCTAGTCAACTGAACCAGGTGTTTATGAATATCCTGAGTAATGCGATCGATGCTTTGGAATCATCGGGTGTCAGCAATAACCAACAACCTAGGATTACGATTCGTACTTTCATTCGTAGTGGTGATGCGATCGCGATTAGTATTGCCGATAATGGAGTCGGTATTCCGCAATCCATTATCGGTCAATTATTCGATGCGTTTTTCACTACCAAACCTCTTGGGAAAGGCACTGGTTTGGGGCTGTCAATCAGCCATCAGATTATTACTGAAAAACATGGTGGGAAGATTGAGTGTGCTTCGATTCTGGGGCAGGGTACGGAGTTTGTCATAGAGATTCCGGTGCAGCATTTGGTGGCATAGTCGAGGAAAGTTCGGCAGGGGATTTTTTAACGGATGTAACGGATGTTCGATCGCGTCTAAATTTCCCCTAAGATAACTTCTACTTCCCTCAATCCAAAATCTCAAATCCAAAATCAATATGACTCATTCTACCGATATCATTACCCTCGCCCGCTGGATGGCATCCGACTTCAGCAACCAAGCCCAAGCCTTTGAAAATCCCCCCTTCTTCGCCCACATCCGTGTCTGCATGAGGCCCCTACCCGTGGAACTTTTGGGCGGCGTAAGTCTTTATCTAGAGCAAGCCTATGACATCGAACTCAACTTCCCGTACCGAGTTCGAGTGTTAAAATTAGTGCCAGCGGCCGATCGCATCAATATCGAAAATTATGCGATCGTCAACGAAGAGCAATTTTACGGCGCATCCCGCGATCTCCAAAAGCTGCAAGAACTCAAAAAAGCCGAATTCAAACTAATGCCCGGTTGCACCTTTATTACGCACTGGACGGGCAGCAGCTTCAAAGGGTCTGTTGAACCCGGAAAAGGCTGCATGGTAGTCAGAAAGGGCAAAAACACCTATCTAGATAGCGAATTCGAGATCGATGGAGACAAATTTATCAGTCACGATCGCGGGCGCGACCCAGAAACCGATGCCCACGTCTGGGGAGCCCTCGCCGGCCCCTTTGAATTCACCCGTCGGGCCAGCTTTGCGGACGAAATTCAGGTTTGACAAAAAAAACTGAGGGCCGATTTAGTAAAGAACTCCCTTGATTAAAGGTTCAGAATGCACCAATACCTGGTACATTAACCCAGTATTAGCAAGCAAGATTCACCGTTGATTTATGAAAGTCCTGGTTATTGGTGGCGATGGCTATTGCGGTTGGGCAACCGCACTCTACCTTTCAAACAAAGGTCACGAAGTTGGCATCCTCGACAGTTTCGTCCGGCGGCACTGGGATCTGGAACTGTGCAGCGACACCCTCACTCCCATTGCACCGATTCAGCAACGACTCCAGCGGTGGCAAGATTTAACGGGCAAGTCGATCGACCTGTTCGTCGGTGACATCACCAACTACGATTTTCTCAGCAAAAGCATGAGAAAATTTGCACCAGAAGCTGTAGTCCATTTCGGCGAACAACGTTCAGCACCTTTCTCGATGATCGATCGCGAACACGCAGTTCTCACCCAAGTCAATAATGTAGTTGGGACACTGAACCTGCTGTACGCCATCCGAGAAGATTTCCCCGACTGTCACTTGGTCAAATTGGGGACAATGGGCGAATACGGCACGCCGAATATTGACATCGAAGAAGGCTATATCACGATCGAACACAACGGCCGCAAGGATACACTACCCTATCCCAAACAGCCAGGAAGTTTTTATCACCTTTCCAAAGTCCACGACTCTCACAACATCCATTTTGCCTGCAAAACTTGGGGTTTAAGAGCCACCGACTTAAATCAGGGTGTCGTCTACGGCGTACTCACCGAAGAAACCGGCATGGACGAACTGTTAATCAACCGTTTGGACTACGACGGAGTATTCGGAACAGCTTTGAACCGATTTTGCGTTCAAGCTGCGATCGGGCATCCCTTGACAGTTTACGGAACTGGTGGACAAACCCGCACCTTCTTGGATATTCGGGACACTGTGCGGTGCGTCGAATTGGCGATCGCGAACCCCGCCGAACCTGGACAATTCCGCGTCTTCAACCAATTCACCGAACAATTCAGCGTCGGCGACTTGGCTGGATTGGTTCAAAAAGCAGGCACGGCAATGGGATTAAAGGTGGAAATCAATCACCTGGAAAATCCGAGAGTTGAGAAAGAAGAACATTATTTCAATGCTAAAAACACCAGTCTCTTAGACCTCGGTTTGCAACCGCACTTACTATCAGATTCTTTGCTCGATTCTTTGCTGAATTTTGCGACAAAATACCAGCATCGTGTCGATAAAAATCAGATTTTACCCAAGGTTTCTTGGCGGTAAGTTCTGGGGTTAATCTGCGGGGATAGAGATTTTTTTTAACGAACCGCGAAGGCGCGTTCCCCGCAGGGGTTCCCGAAGGGTAGGGCGCGAAGTAAGATGAAAGAAGGGAAGGGATGAGAAGAGGAAGGGAAAGCTTGTTCTGAATGAATTCCGATCTATAGCGATTCTCAAGCATGGTGAGGTATGCCCAATGCCCAATGCCCAATGCCCAATGCCCAATAGCACCTCATCTTTCTGATAAGTGCTACATCTCTCGATCTCTTCCTCTGTGTCCTCTGTGTCCTCTGCGGTTAATTTAAAAATTCCACCATCTGGTTTTTACTATTGGCTTGTTTGGCAACAAATACCGTGAAAAGTCGAATTCTCATTTTGTTGTTTTTAGTTATTTTGCCGGGATTTTCGGCTAGTGCAGTTTGTGCTTATTATTTAATACCAGAATGGGCTGCACTAACGGCGAGTTATCAAAATTACCGCCGAGTTAGTGAAGCACCTTCTGCCACCGCAACACAAATCTCCATTGCCAGGACTGCACAGGAAATTCATCGAATTAATTGCTTTGCTGAAGGTGTGGGATTGCTTTTAGGTGGGATCATTGGCTCGATCGGAATTCATGGAATTTGTATGTTGCCCCAAAAAACTCTCGATGGGAATTAGTTGTGGTAAAGCTGCTAACAGAACCTTACTTATAAGAATAACTAAATCCTTCTTCCTTCTTCCTTCTTCCTTCTTCCTTCTTCCTTCTTCCTTCTTCCTTCTTCCTTCTTTTTATGAAAATTGCTCTGTTCACTGAAACATTTTGGCCAAAAATTGATGGCATTGTGACGCGATTGATTCACACTGTAGATCATTTGCAGCGATCGGGCGAACAAGTTCTGATCTTTTCCCCAGATTACGGAATTACAGAATACAAAGGAGCTAGAGTTTACGGTGTGGAAGGTTTGCCTTTCCCAATGTATCCCGAATTGAAAATGGCACTTCCTTCTCCGGCTGTTGGCCGCGAATTGGAGCAGTTTAAACCGGATATTATTCACGTTGTCAATCCTGCTATTTTGGGATTGGGTGGCATATATTATGGCAAAAAGCTCGACATTCCGATTTTGGCTTCTTACCACACTCATTTACCTAAATATTTGCACCACTACGGTTTTGGAATGCTGGAACCTTTGTTGTGGGAATTGCTCAAAGGTGCTCACAATCAAGCAGAACTGAATTTGTGCACTTCTACAGCGATGGTCGAGGAATTGAGGAGTCATGGGATCGATCGCGTAGACTTATGGCAGCGTGGTGTTGATACTGAGATGTTTGTACCCGAATTGGCTAGTCGAGAAATGCGATCGCGCCTTTCTCAAAACCACCCCGACAGTCCCCTCTTGCTTTATGTAGGCCGTCTCGGTGCAGAAAAGGAAATCGAAGCCATCAAACCAGTGCTCGAAGCAATTCCCGGCGCCCGCCTCGCCCTCGTCGGAGACGGCCCCCATCGACAAACCCTACAACAATATTTTGCCGACACCCCCACCAATTTTGTCGGCTACCTCAAAGGGCAAGAACTCGCATCTGCATACGCCTCCGCAGACGCCTTCATTTTCCCCTCCCGCACCGAAACCCTAGGCTTAGTGCTCTTAGAAGCAATGGCTGCGGGGACTCCCGTAGTGGCGGCCCGCAGTGGCGGAATTCCCGATATCGTCACCGACGGTGTTAACGGATATTTATTTGACCCAACCGATGAACAAGGTGCCACCGTCGCCACCCAACGTTTGTTTGCAAACCCCGAAGAACGGGAAAATCTGCGCCAAAATGCCCGCAAAGAAGCCGAACGCTGGGGCTGGGCCGCCGCCTCTGCACAATTGCGGCGCTACTATCAATCTGTAATATTTGCCCAATCCATGTCTTCCGTGGCGTGACGGATTCACATCAACTCATTAAAGTAGAGGTTTGAGGAATGATTGCGTAGCTATTCTCCCCCTTGGTTTAACATTAGACTATCAATACTTCCTCAAAATATCGATCGCGTCACCGCAGTTAACCCAAACGCCATTGACCAGACCGTATTTGGTCTGGTCAATGGGCTGAAACGTCGATATATCAAGACCAAGAACCCAAGGATTGCCACCATTATCCGTATCCTGAATGCTGACATACCGGAAACAGGGATTTAAATGTGGCAAAGAATGCGGTTATGTCCTAGATTTATATCGGTTTTACATAGGGGTTAGAGTAGCCCTGGCATCTTAAAATTCATTCAAAATTTTAACTAATACCAAAATCTACTTTTTAACAAGTGGTCAGTCTACCCTCTGAAAAAGCAGTTAATCATGACATTCTCCAATGCTGGTAGCGTTCTGGCTACACTGACTCAAGTCAATTTGATGGGGGCACTAACCTCCCGTGTTAAGAACCTGCCAGTTCCGGAATTAGTCTGTTTGCTGGACTTTATCACGGCTGAATTTCAGCAATTTATCCGGGCGATGGATCTAATTAACAATGAAGCCCTGGAAACTCTCTTAGAGCAACTCTTGGATGCCTTCACTGTCAAAATTGGCCTCATTCTCCAAGCAGACCAAACTACAATTTTTTTGGTAGACTCTAGCAAAAATCAACTATGGCACAAAACAGTCGATGTTAACGGCAACAATCTAGAAGTTCGCTTACCCATGGATGCAGGTATTTTAGGCTACGTAGCCAGTACGGGAGAATCGATCAATGTTGTTGAGGCTAGGGATCACGAGCAATTTAATCCCGAAGTTGATGAACCTCCCGATTACCGCATCAAGACTATCCTCTGTATGCCGATTTTTAGCAGCAAAAGCGAAACTGAGCCTGTAGCAGTTGTCAGACTCTTGAATAAAGCAGGGGATAGCCCTTTTACTGAGGAAGATGAACAGCAGTTTCGGGCTTTTGCAGATTCGATCGGGATTATTCTCGAAAGCTGTCAGTCTTTCTATGTAGTTGCTCGCAATCAGCGAGGGGTGGCGGCCCTGTTGAGAGCTACCACGACTTTGGGCCAAAGTCTTGACTTGGAAACAACTTTGCAATCGGTCATGGATCAAGCTCGTGACTTGATGCAAGCCGATCGCAGTACGCTATTCTTGTTAAATCGGGAAACCAACGAACTCTGGACAAGAGTCGCCAAAGCCGATGGCAAAACAATGATGAAACTCCGCATTCCTGCTAACAAGGGAATTGCTGGTTACGTCGCTTCTACAGGTCAAATTCTCAATATTACAGATGCTTACGACGACCCCCGTTTTGACCCCTCGACAGACCAGCAAACAGGATATCGCACTCGGACTGTCTTGTGTATGCCAGTTTATAATGCTAAAGGTGAGTTGATCGGGGTAACTCAGCTAATTAATAAAAACCAAGGAACTTTTACTAATTCCGATGAAGAATTTCTGCGGGCTTTCAATTCCCAGGCGGGAATGGCACTGCAAAATTCTCAATTATTTGAAAATATGATGGTCGAAAAACAGTATCAGAAAGATATGCTCCAAAGTCTTTCTGATGCAGTTATTTCCACCGATTTTCAGGGCCGTATTGTGACTATTAATGAGGCGGCTCTAGAACTTTTGGGCTGTCCGGTAAATCAAGATAAAACTAAAGATAATCCCCAGCTTTGGGAACAAAAACTGATTAATCGCTATGTTTGGGAAGTTTTGCCGATCGAACATTTGCAATTTCGACTACAAGACAGTCTTAACCATGCTGCTAGACATTATGTTCCCGAACAAAACTTAACCCTCGGACTTTTGGTAGAAAAATCACTAAATTCCCAAGAGGAAGCGGACATTTATATTTTGGCAGTTCCCGCTCCAAATAACCCTAATTTATATTATGCTTGGGGCGAAAACGCTGCTTGGACTGAGGAATTAGCCAAACTAGAATTGGCTAATTCTCAATCTCTATTCGCCCTTGACAATTCTTCTACTTATTACCCTTACTGTCCTCTCGCAATTTCCCGCTCTCAAATTAAAATAATTGAACGCAGTTTGAATTTGACTGTTAATCCCCTGACTAATCCAGAAGGAGGCGTGCGGGGAGGTTTGGTGGTACTCGAAGATATTAGCCGCGAAAAGCGGATGAAAACTACGATGTCTCGCTACATGACTCCCGGAGTCGTGGAACAAGTCATGGCCTTGGGTGACGATGCACTGATGGTGGGGGAACGCAAGGATGTAACTATTTTATTTTCGGATATTCGCGGCTATACGACGCTGACCGAAAATTTGGGAGCATCGGAAGTTGTAGCCCTGCTGAATCAGTATTTTGAAACAATGGTGGAGGCTGTTTTCCACTGCGAAGGTACTTTAGATAAGTTTATAGGTGATGCTTTAATGGCTGTGTTCGGCGCTCCGCTACCGCTAAATCCCCCAGAAAGTCATGGTTGGATGGCGGTTAAATCAGCTTTGGATATGAGAAAGCGCCTCGTAGAATTTAATGATTCTCGCCCTGGAGAAGATCCATTTCGGTTTGGGATTGGGATTAGTTCGGGAGAGGTGGTTTCAGGAAATATTGGTTCTCAAAAGCGGATGGATTATACCGTGATTGGCGATGCGGTGAATTTGAGTTCGCGCCTGGAACAGCTTACCAAGGAGTATGGCTGCGATATAATTTTGAGTGAATTTACTTATAGTTTATGTCGCGATCGCATTTGGGTGCGAGAATTGGACAAGGTGCGGGTTAAAGGCAAAAATCAGCCGGTGGGCATTTATGAATTGCTACAAAGTAGTTCAGATCCTATTGATGGGGAAACTCAAAAGTTTTTGGAACTTTACAAAAATGGTCGAGAAGCTTATATTTCTAGAAACTTCCAGAAAGCGATTAGTTTTTTTGAGGCAGCTTTGGTGATGCGACCGAGCGATAAACCTGTTGAAGTGCACATGGAACGCTCTCTAAGTTATTTGGAATTGTCTCCGCCGGAGGATTGGGACGGCGTACATACTATGACTACAAAGTAATATATCAGGGAATTGGGAATTGGGAATTGGGAATTGGGTGGTACTTCGACTACGAACCGTGAAGCGGAAGGATTGGTATAAGCCTTAAGTTGTAGGTTGGGTTGAGGAACGAAACCCAACATTTTTTGTAGATTTGTTGGGTGGCGCTACGCTTAACCCAACCTACAGAAGAGGCAAGAAAACACGCCCTAGCCCCAAGGGGAGAAGGCATTTGGCATGGTTGAATAGAAGTATTATAACTATACAACTGGGTATGGTATTGTATTAAATTACAAGGCAAAAACTTATAAATATTGTGAAGATATTTAGATATTCCCTAGGACAGATCCCACAAGCTGAAAAATGTGAAAAAATAGGCATGAAGCCTTATGAAAGTTAATACTAATTTGCAAGTCGAGAGTTAAATGAAATATTTATCTGTTCCGAATGCTACCAAGGTCGATCGCATTCTGGTTGTAGACGATGCTCCAGATAATGTTTTGTTGATAGAGACAATTCTGGAAGAAGAAGGTTACGAAATTAGTAGTGCAGATAATGGTTTTTCGGCTTTGAGCCAAATTGACAAAAGTCCCCCTGATTTGCTACTGCTAGACGTGATGATGCCGGGAATGGACGGCTACGAAGTCACCAAGCGAATTCGGGAAAAACCAGAATTGCCATTTATTCCGATTTTGCTGATCACCGCTCACGACAGTGCTAGCGTAGTTCAAGGATTGGATCTGGGAGCAGATGATTTTATCCGCAAACCAGTGGAAATGGACGAACTACTAGCAAGGGTGCGATCGCTCTTGCGGCTCAAACACAGCGTAGACGAACGAAATTCGATCGCCCTTCAGCGAGAAGATTTTGTCTCCAGACTCGCTCACGACTTACGGACACCCCTAGTAGCAGCCGATCGAATGCTAACCTTAATGCAGCAAGGAGCCCTAGGAGAAATCTCTCTCCCCATGCGCGATGCTTTCGGGACAATGGTTCGCAGCAACAAAAACCTGATCAGTATGGTAAATATGCTGCTGGAAGTATACCGCTACGAAGCAGGTGGCAAATCCCTCAGTTTCGCAGCCGTTGACTTGCGACAGCTAATTACGGAAGTAGCTCAAGAACTCGCACCCTTAGCCGATGCTAAAGGTTTATCGGTGAATTTGGACTTGACAGAAAGTGCAGAAAGTGCTCCAATTGCTAAGTATCCGGGCGATCGCCTAGAGTTGTACCGTTTGCTCACAAATTTAATCGGAAATGCGATAAAATTCACTGATAACGGTTCCATAGACATTCGCTTAAAAGCGGCAAATTCTCCGGCTTTTACTAGCTTCAAAAACCAACCACTAGCTTGGGTAATCATTGAAATTGAAGATACTGGTTCGGGGATTTCTCCAACAGAACAAGCAAAGTTATTTAAAAGGTTTGGGCCGGGAACTCACAAAAAATCTGGTACTGGTTTGGGACTACATTTGTGTCGCCAAATAGTGGAAGCTCACCGGGGTACAATTGAGGCTAAGTCTGCATTGGGCCAAGGCAGTTTGTTTACTATTCGTTTGCCTTGTTAGAGAGAGGGGCAACCACGGGGGAGGGCGGGTTTACTTAACCTTTCTGCAAGCTTTAAGGCTAATCGCGAACCCGCCCCTACAGCTAATTGAAAATGGTGCAAGATCTCAGTTAAATCCGTTACAAAATCCGTTGCCGAACTTCCTTCTCCTATGTCAAAATGTCCAGTTTGCGATACGGAATATGTCGAAAAAACCGTAGTAATTTGCTCAACTTGTGGCTGGGATTTGACAGCTTATCCGTCGAATTCTAAGCCTACCAAAAATTACTTAAAAAAAGAAGAAGTTAGATTGGATTGGGCAAGAAAGATGTGGGGATTTGCCTGTACGAAACAAAGTTGGGAGACGAAGTTCGATGAATTGCAAGGGGAATTGCAGGAAAGTGCGATCGCGCGATCGCACATCCAATCTCAGTTAGACTGGGTTTTGTACCGTCTGGAACAATTAAACCCAGAATCTATTGCAAGCACTCTACTGCGGCTGGAAGAGAAAATAGGCGAAATGCCTGACAAAACTGAGCCGATGTCGGAAGTCGGAATGGACTACCGCCAATTGACCAAGCTATTAAAAACCGGAAAATGGCAGAAAGCTGACGAACATACTTGGGAAATTTTGCTGTCTATTAGTTTGAGGGAGGAGGAAGGTTGGTTGAGTGCAACGGATATTGACAATTTTCCTTGTACAGACCTTCGCACGATCGACCAACTTTGGCAACAATACAGCAATGGACGGTTCGGGTTGAGTGTACAGCAGCAGATTTGGGAAAGTGTTGGGGGCAAATATACAGAATTTTGCGATCGGGTAGGCTGGCGAGTCAAGGATAATTGGAAGTATTACGAAGAACTATCCTTCCGCGAAAGTGCCCCATCTGGACATCTCCCCATCACAGTCTGGCGGCGGCGCGCTTGTTACGGTGCCGGCAAACTCACCGCAGCAGAGAACTTTGTCAGCATTACTGGAAGACTTGCAGCTTGCGGAAATCAATACCCCGGTGGTTGAGCGAAGTCGAAACTCTACCTCAATACCCCGGTGGTTGAGCGAAGTCGAAACTCTAATCCAAAAAAATAAATTCAAAATCGACATTACCTGCTATAATCAAAACGGTTCAGCAACTGGGGCTGTGGCTCAGATGGATAGAGCAAGCGCCTCCTGAAGAATCGGGCACCCCGGTAGGAAACTCTGGGAGTGAATGTGGTCAAACTCAAGGAAGCCTAAGTCTGACAACGGATAAGGTAATCTTGAGCCAAGCTCTACTAATACTAAAATGTTAGTGGAGAAGGTGCAGAGACTGGCTTTAGGAAGTAAACATCATAAAACCTCCTAAACATACGGCCGCCACCTAAAGGTCACAAGCCTATGGTGAAGGAATAGTCCGGAGAGTGGGGAAACTCACACAAATCTGAAGCGCTAGGTCGCCGGTTCGAACCCGGCCAGTCCCATAAAAAAATTAAGGACAATTTAAAGCAAAAGGGCAAAGTTTAGGTTTTGCCCTTTTCTTTTAAAGCCACCGAGGACACGGCATTGTCGCCGAGGACACGGCACTGCCACCGAGGACACGGCATTGTCGCCGAGGACACGGCATTGTCGCCGAGGACACGGCAATGCCGTGTCCATACCCCGATCAATTGTAGGGACACGGCATTGCCGTGTCCTGTCTTAACTTTAAAATTTTAATTCCTGTTAATAGGCTATAAGTGTCGTATTTTTTGTTATTGTTCCATTGTCAGATACACAAAATTTTATAGGTTTAAATGTGGTTAAGAGTCAATTTAAACAAGCGACCTCGCAAACGTTTGAGAAGTTCACAGCAAGTTCGGTTGCTGATAGCGTTTTTGGCGGCTTTTTGGTTTAGTTATCAACATCTCAAGGGCGAGTTTCAAAAACCCCAAGCTTTGTTGGTTTTGGGTGGGGCTACGGAACGGGAGGTGTTTGCAGCTAATTTTGCTCGTAAACATCCAGGTTTACCAATTTGGGTTTCTTCTGGGAGCAATCCTGAGTTCGCTGAATGGGTGTTTTCAGAGGCGGGCATTCAGTCCGATCGCGTGCATTTGGATTACAGAGCGGTGGATACTGTGACCAACTTTACCACATTGGTGGATGAATTGCGCGATCGGGGAATTGATAGCTTGTATCTGATTACCTCTGATGACCATATGAGACGAGCTCAGATTATCGGAGAGATTGTTTTCGGTAGTCGAGGAATTAGTTTCAAACCTGTGGCTGTTCCTTCGGGCAGAGAACCAGAACCCATGCGAAAAGCAGTTCGTGACGGGGTGAGAGCTATTGTTTGGCTGACTACCGGTTACACTGGCGCTAATTTCAGTCAACCAACAATTAAATAATCAAATTTATGTTTTTCAGGCATATTCTGCTACTCTCAAATTTTACAGCTATTTTAGCAGTAGCAGACACTACCGCTCCACAATTATTGAGGAAAGTTTTATGCCTGCGATCGCACAATCTCCCAATTTATCCATTTTACAAGAAATCAACTCAGGATTACCCAATATTTGCGGTTCCGAAGCAGAAATTAGCGCCGCAGTCAATAGCAACGAACCAGTCTTTCTACCTACCACAAACCTCCGCCTCGAAGATATTCAAGCCGGATTTGCCTGCGCCCTCCATATGCACCAACCCACAATTCCAGCCGGTGCAAACGGCGAACTAATCTGCAATCTTCAGAATATGTTTGAAAATCCCAACCAAGGAGACAATCACAACGCTGGAGTCTTCGCTTGGTGCTATTCGCGCATGGGAGAATTCATTCCCCAACTAATTGCTGAAGGTTGCAACCCGCGAATTATGCTCGACTATTCCGGCAATTTGTTGTGGGGATTGCGACAAATGGGACGCGACGACATCTTCGACAATCTCAAGCGAATTACCTGCGAACCTCAATATCAACCTCACGTAGAATGGCTGGGGACAATGTGGAGTCACGCCGTCATTCCCTCAACTCCAATTCCTGACATCAAACTCCAAATTCAAGCATGGCAACATCATTTTGCCGCCATTTTTGGCTTGGATGCCCTGAAGCGTGTTAAAGGTTTTTCACCCCCAGAAATGCACTTTCCCAATCACCCTGACACGCTTTACGAATACATCAAAGCTTTGAAAGAATGCGGCTACCGCTGGCTGATGGTGCAGGAACATTCTGTAGAAAATCTCGACGGTTCAGGATTGTCGCAAGACCAAAAATACATTCCCAACCGTTTGATGGCGCGCAATTCTCACGGCGAAACAATCAGCATCACGGCTTTGATTAAAACCCAAGGTTCTGATACAAAATTGGTCGGTCAAATGCAGCCATATTATGAAGCCAAGGGACGTAACAAACAGCAAATTGGCAATGTCACAATTCCTTCTTTAGTCACTCAAATTGCCGACGGCGAAAATGGCGGCGTGATGATGAATGAATTCCCCAGCGCCTTTGTGAAAGCTTGGCACGAAAACCGCGAACAAGGTGGCGGAAAATCTGGTGTTGTCGGTTTAAATGGCACTGAATATTTGGAGATAATTGAAGCGGCGGGGGTTAATCCTGACGATTATCCGATTTGTCAAGGGGTTAACCAGCACAAAATCTGGCAGTTAGTCGATCCTGATAATGCTACACCGGAAAAGGTCGAAAGTGCGATCGGGCAACTCAAGCAAACAGACCACAATTTTCACATGGACGGTGCTTCTTGGACTAACGATTTGAGTTGGGTAAAAGGCTACGAAAACGTCTTAGAACCGATGAATCAACTCAGCGCCGCATTTCACAAAAAGTACGACCCACTGGTGCAGCAAGATGCCACCGTTACCAAGCAGTTTGAATACCAACAAGCTTTGCTTTACAACTTGTTGGTGCAAACAAGCTGTTTTCGGTATTGGGGACAGGGAACTTGGACTGATTACGCGCGGGAACTTTACAACCGCGGCGCAGCTTTAATGAAGTAAGAAAAGTTAGTAATTGCGGTGTGGAGAAAAACCCGGTTTCTTTCGTCTATGTGCGATCGGAAACCGGGTTTTTTTACATAAATCCTTGATTGTAGCCCACAGATTCGCTGAAAAACCCGGTTTCTTTAGTCTGTGTGCGATAAGTAAGTCCTGTTACATAAGTGTTAAATTGACACAATTTCTCTCTTTTGTGAAGACTGTCTAAAGTTAGCTTATGTACCAGAGTGCCAATTTCATTTCCAGTAGTCCTCTTGACGCTTTTGACAACAACCGATCCGAAATGCCTGAGTTCATATTTTTTTATAAAGATTGTGTAAATTTAACTTCTTTCTAACATAAAAATCTCTAATTAAGCCTAAGTTTCGGATACAAAGTAAATTCTAAAAAGTTCAGTATAAACCCTGTATCCCGATCCAAATATTTATGACACTTTTAGTGCATCAGTTCAAGTGTTAGCTATCAATTCATTAATCAGGGAAATCTAACGCCGTTCCCGAACCAACGACCGGATTAGGAACTTTATTAGCCCTAGCTATACTGCCTGTAATTAAAAGATTCAAAAACCGGAAAAGCCAAGAATAGCCAAGTCAGGATTGAGGTTGTTGTCTGTCTGTCAACTCATTAATCAGGGAAATCAAAGGCATCGTTATGAACTACGGCGAAAAACATTACTGCAACAAATCTCACTGTCCTCACCCTCTCAAGCTGGCTTGCAATCAGTTTTGTATCAGTTGTAGTCGAACAATTGGGCCTTATCGCACCACGGAAATGAAGTCAGAGTTTGTGCAGGTAACGAAGAAAGAACTTGCTCTTCAAGAACGCTTACCGCCTCGTTCCAAGCTAGATTTAACTTACGGTTATCTCCCCAGCAAGCGGCAGAGTATACCAGACGATTATTGGTAAAAACCTACCCATACTTGGCCGACTCCGCCACCAAAAAAGAATGATTGTGAGCCTGTGTTGGGATATTACAAGTATACTTTGGTTGAATATCCCGGAGAGTCGAGTGGGAGTTGGAGGAAATTATTTTGGCTGATGGTATTTGGTGCGGCGGTTTGGTTCTGGTTTTTCCGCTGATTGTGTGGTAATCCAGAGGGCGAAATTATGAAGTATTTTTTGCGGTTTTTCTTGGCTTTAGTAATTTCTGCGATCGTGGTAGTAACCTATGCCAGTATACAAGCTGTTGGCAATGAAAATTAAAAAGTTAAAAAGGTAACAAACATGGCATCTAGAAAATCTAAGCGCAGCAAAAAAATTCAACAAGATGGCCTTCAAACGAAAGAAAATGGCCTTCTACTTGAAATCACATGGCCAGAAAATGTGGCACTATCCATACCCGAAAACAAGCCAGGTGCTACTGCTCCATTGAGCTTTTCTGTTCGCTTTACCAATAATACACAAGCCCCTGTTCCTTTCATAGATTATGGTGCTTTAATCCCAGAGATATTCGGGTCCTCTGGTCAAGCACTGCACCGAAGAGAACCGATAAATAGGCAAGTTGCGATCGGGGAATATCATGGCTCATTAGTTGGAGTCGGAAAGCAGACAGACACCTATCTGCAGGGAAGACTGTCTTGGCAACAAAATTCACTGCAACTGATATTACATGACCCAATTTACGATGGAACCCCTATTGACCTCGATCGATCTTGGTCTTTTGATACTTTGGGACCCGGAGCCTATCAGATTCGATTCATTTATGAAACTCCGACGGGGACAATAGTATACACCAATCCCTTTACTGTTAATATTGAAGAACTACTAGAGGGAAAAGAAGTACCTCTAGAGAGAATAGAAGTAACTGGTAGTCAGTTGGCAACTCCCTTAGCTAATTTTCGCCTACTTCAACCTGTTGGATTGAATAATAGTGCAGTGGAAGTAGATGGTATTCGTTTTGAAACTTTCATACCGGAGCCATTGTTAACCCTGCCAAATAAGAGTGATAGTTCATACCAATTTGTACAGATTGGTATCCGGATTACAAATAACACACCAACCCCATTTTACTTCAGCTTTTATGACACTTTTATCCCAGACCTGGTAATGCCAGATGGTGAGGTGAAGGGGGGAGCCTATGGTAATGACTGGATCAGAGGGCCTGAAGAATTTGACTTTCTGTTAGTCACACCTGGAAAAAGTCTGAGATTTTTTCCAGGTATCAGGCTTTTCTGGACTAATCATAGCCAATTTTCGCTTGGTGTCTCTAACGGAGGTGGTGGCTATTGCTCTTTTGAGCAACTCAAGCCAGGTATATATCACTTCCGCTTCCAGTATTACAATACGAGCGATACCATACGGAAGAAAAATCGTGCTGGGGAGTCGATTGAAACTCGACCAATAGAAAAAGTTTGGACTGGGTGGGTGGATACTCCCTTTGTTGAATTCCACTTAATCGAGCTTTGAATCGCGAATCACTATTTCTTTTTGTTTAATTTGCCCAACACATGAAAACAATGCAATTCAGAAAATTTTTCTTCGTATTATCAACTAGCTCCACGATCGTGCTTTCCGGCCCATCTAGTAGTGCGTTTACTCTCACACAGAGTCCTGGACGACTCGAATCTATCTCTAAATTGCCCAATGGAACAGGCACTACTTCTTTAATTGCACTCGATCCAGATCAGCCTTTCAACTTAAGTAAGTCTAACCCCTTCGTTAGCGAGATAAAACGAGGAGGTACAAACAGCTTCCTAACAACTCTCTCAACAACTTACAACAAGGCAACAGGTTGGAGTTTTAAGCAAGGAAAAGATTTAAAAGGGAGTTTTAATGTCAGGCTTCAGTATCCATGCGGTATTGATACCGATTGCGGTTTGGGGCTAATTAACCCACCTCCAAAAGGAACCAGTAAGCAGAATCTAATAAGCGAAGAGCTGGGGGGAATTGGATCTAAGATGGGAGTTTGTCGCGGCGACGAAGAAGGAAATTGCCTCTCAACCACGCTTACCAGAGCGTGGGCGACCCCAATTATGCTACGGTTATCTACCCGGTAGGCGGCGAGATACAGCGGAAAATTATCGCAATCCTTCCTTGTATCATTACCAGAGTCCTTCGGATTATTGGTCGAATTCTAGACCACTTCAAAACGAATTCGGGCAAGTTTTGGGATATCACAAGTATGTTTTGGTCAAGCAGCCTGGAGAGTCGAGTGGGAGTTGGGGAAAGTTGTTTTGGCTGATGATAATTGGTGCGGCGGTATGGTTCTGGTTTTTTCGCTGATTGTTCGGTAATCCAGAGGGCTATGAGGTATCTTTTGCGGTTTATATTGGCTTTAATTCTTTGTGCAGCAATGGCACTAACCTCTGTTTTACCTGGAGTTCCAGTGATAGTATTGGCAAATAATAAAAGCAAACTTCTCTCAATCCGTTGCAATTCATCAGCATTGATATCCTTCCTATCTAAAAATTAAAAGGTTAACTAACATGACATCAGAACAATTCAGTGACAACAACCCAATTGAAGTAAGTGGCATTAATATGGAAATTATGCTGCCTGACCCTACGGCGCTAACCATCCCTGAAAACAGAGCGGGCATCACGCCTCCTATAAAATTCTATATTGACATTACCAATAACACTTCAATGTCTTTCCACTTCAACCTCTCTGGAACCTTGATTCCAGAAATTGTAACATCCGAGGGTCAAGCCTTACAGCGGCAATTAGTTAACGAGAAGCCAGAAGCTGAAGTTCAACCGAACAGATATAGAACAGGATGGGCGGGCAGATTGACTCAATTCATATCGAACTTAAACTTATCGCAGGAGTGCTACGAAACCAGAGAAATTAATTATATGTTAGTTGAGCCTAGAGAATCAAAAACCCTCCCGCTCGACGCAAGTCTTGCCTGGGAAGATAACTTACTTGTACTTAAAATCTCTACTGAGTTTGGATTTTTTGAGTCGATAAAACTTCACAATTTCTGTTTGTTTGAGGCACTATTGCCAGGAAATTACCAAATTAGGTTTATCTATCAACACAAATGTGCAAACAGAGTAATACCTGAGATAGATACTCTCGAAATAACAAATGTAGAAGAGAACGAGTCAGAACTATTGATTACTCCTTTTATAAATCTTCGCTTGGTTCAACCGGTAGAAGCAGACAGCAATGCTATAGAAATGGATGGTGTTCGCTTTGAAATTTTAGTGCCAGAGCGAGTTTTAAGCATACCCAAAAACAATTTAATACATAAACTTCTGTACCTAATGAAATTTTTATCACCTATATCAATTTACTATTCCTCCTTTATAATCCCCGTGCAGATTGGTATTCGGATTACAAATAATACATCTACTCCCCTTAGATTTAGCTTTTATTTCACCTTATTTCTAGAAATTATGGGAGTAGATGGACTAACTCCATTCGGAGATATGTGGATTCGCGGTAGCTGCCTCTCTAATTCTGATATTCTTTCCGTTATGCCCGGAGAGGATATTACCTTCTTTCCAGAAACAGAAATTTTTGGGCTTTGGGAAGATCAATTTGGAGTTAGGATTACTACGGGAAATGGTGACATATTGATTTTTGAACCTCTAACTCTAGAAACATACCAAGTTCGGCTTAGATATAGCAGCCAGCAATCAATGGTTAAAATATACGAGTCTGTAGAAACATACACGACTTTAGAGGTCTGGAGCGGTCAAATATCAACTCCCTTTGTAGACTTTCGCTTAGTGCGTTCTTGAATTGTAAATTAGTATTACCGCACTATTAGGATAAAGAAATAAGGAGGAAAAGCATCATGACCATAGAAGAATCAAGTGACAACAATGCCGTTGAAGTAGATGGCGTCCGTTTTAAGACAATCCTGTCAAACCCTGTATTGAGTGTCCCCGTAAAAAAAGCTAATTCAAATGGCTATATCTCTGTAGAGTTAGGGATGAGAATCACCAATACTACTCCGAGTCCTCTTTACTTTAGTGGATATACAACATTAATTCCAGAACTCTTAGAACCAGGCGGTCAAATCAGAGAGTGGGGCAGAAATAGCAATGTACTTATAGCACCATCAGAATCCAATTTTCTGTTGGCCATGCCAGGAGAAAGTGTGACTTTGTTTCCATATACTATTCTTTTGCACAAAGGTAATTATACAGGGCTAGTCATAGAGTTTGGAGATGGTAGTGTTTGGGTTTCGGGAGAACTAAAACCGGGGAAATATCAATTTCGGTTTAGCTATCAAAAAACTTTTTATCCTAGAGGAGAGATTATTTATCACCATCAAGAAATTGAACAAAAATTATTAGAATCAGTTTGGTTCGGGAAAGTGGATGCAACCTTTGTAGAGTTACACCTAGTTAAATCATAAAATTACACTGTACTCAAGTTGCTATCTGTCTCTTAAGAATTACCTTCTATTTCATTTGAAATAATTCTGCATCATCAATAAGTTATTCAGAAAGGAGTCGATGTCAAAATGCAATCACAACAATGGCCTCAAGTTTTATTAGCAACAACCTTGTTGTTTTCATTAACGGATCGAGCAAGTGTTGCGTTCAATATTATCCCCGAACAAGTTAGAGGAGGGAAAAATGCTACAAATAGTTATAATGCCTTAGCTAACTACTATGTAGGAAGTCCGAATGACTATCAAGGATTGACAAGTCTAGACACAAAAAATATTTTATATCCTCCCACATGGTTGGATACTCCAGGGGTAGTGACTAACCTCAAACGAGGTGGAACGCCTGGATTGTACAGTGCTCTGCAACCTTAAATGTTTCATCTAAAAATACCGACGATGATGCACTCTCAGCAGAAGCCGTTCCCGAACCAACCACCGCATTGGGAACTTTACTTGCCTTAGCTGTATTACCTGTAATCAAAAAATTCACAAATCGGAAAACCAAAGAGTAATGAAAACCCTCTACACCCTGCTATGTGCCCTCAGTATAATCCTCATCAATCCCTGGGGAAACAGCCGGGGCATCATCTGGACTTCTCCCAAAGTGTTCGTTATTTGGCTAATAGTAGGAGTCAATCTCGCTCTCTTGTGGGAAAAAAGAAAAACCCTAAGCATTTCCAGACAATGGAAAATCTCGCTAATACTTTGGACAATATTTCTATCAATCGGAGCTATCTCGACTCTACAAAGTCCTTTTCCCTTAACCTCTTTCTTCGGTCAAGACCAAATGGGAGATGGCTGGCTGTACTGGCTGTTAATTGCTGCCTTCACCCTCAGCAACAGCCTGCTGTTAATCGTACACCCGCAACTCATTAATTCCCAATTCCAAGGACTGTTAATTGGTGGCATGATCCTTTCTCTTAGTATCTTCCCCCAAATCATGGACTGGCGGATCGACTATACTGCCACAATGGGGCAAATTATCAGAGTTGATGTCCTAGCCAGCAGTATATTTCAAGGACAGCAACCCATCGGGTTGTACTCCCACAGGGGCCACGCAGCCATAGTTTTAGCATTAATAGTAATTACTGCTATTGTCGGTTGGTTTTCGAGATTTATCACAATTAAATTAACTGTAATTACTTTGCTTTTAACTGTTCCGGCACTGCTGCTAACTTCTACCCGAAGTGCTATTTTAGCTTTGATGATTGCCAGCGCCTATTTGCTGAGAGGCAAATATTACAAAATCCTTCCAGGCATTGCTCTGATCGCCATAATCGCCATTGCCATCATGACTGTCACCAGGCCGCTGGATTGGAGCAAACCGACCATCGCACAAATCATGTCTAGCCGATCGCCGATGTGGACACTCTCAGTGCGTGGCATCAAAAAACGCCCGCTATTTGGATGGGGATTTGACGGTTTTGGCATTAGCTATCCCTACATCAGAAATCCTCAAATAACTCCGATTGTTGTAAATTTAGATGAGTTTACTTACGACTATATTAACATAAAACGTGAAATCAGCACTAGAGAAATTTCTACTTACAAAGCTCACAATTGGATGCTGGATACAACCCTATCTGTTGGCATTTTAGGGCTGGCTGCTGGGATTGCACTTTGGGGATATTATGTATGTTTAGGGCTGAATTCGTCTTTGCGTGGTATTGAAGCTGTTGCTATTGCTTATCTGATTTTTACTTTCACTTGGTTTGACGGCGCTCAATACGCACACATTGCCTGGTGGATGATGAGTCTCGCTGGAGTTAAATCTGCTTCTGTCACTCATTTTTCTCGTTTCCCGGCATAGTCTGGGCAATTACTAATTACTAATTAGCAATTACCCATTCCCAATTCCTACATTTCCTGCATTAACCGCAAATAATTCTGCCGCATCTGCGTCATATTTTCCATCATTTTATTGGCCATATCTTTCTCAACATCGCTCATTTGTTGCCAAAATAAAGCCGATCGCCTAGCCATGATCGCCTCTTGCCATAACATCTCCAAAAGTTGCGCCGCCATTGGGTTTTCAGCATCGATAATCCCACACAATTGCTCGAAAGCGCGGCTAGCTTCGGCGTGACTACTCACATCTTGAGCCATCGTTAGGCATTTCTTGAGTTGTACGATCGGGTTTTCAGAAGAGTAAGCCATAATTTGATTTAGATAAGTGACAAAATTTACACTGACATCTTTGACATTACTTGAATTTAGACACGGCCGGATAGTTCCCAATATACCAACGCCAAGGTAAATCAATCCCTTGTGAAATCCCGATCCGCGTAGTTTGCACAATATCAATCGTACCTGACTCGATCGCCTCCTGAAATTGGGCACTCCGGTGTTCCAGCCGCAGCGGTTCCCCTACACCCAAAGGAAAAGCGTTTAAAGTGCGATCGATCTCAAGTATTTTACACAGTTTCCCAGGCCCAGAGGCGAGGCGCGATCGCTTTTTTTCAGGGACATCCGAGAACCCTTTGGGAAGTGCATCTAACTGTAAAGCTCTGATTAACACACCACTAGCAACTCCGTCTGCATCCGTCACAACATTAAAGCAGTGATACATCCCATAAATTAGGTAGACGTAACTCATCCCCGCAGGCCCAAACATCGCCTCGTTGCGAGGAGTGCGCTGCGAGTAAGCATGACAAGCCGGATCTCCTGGCCCATAAGCTTCGGCTTCCACAATCATTCCCCGAATCGTCTCCCCGTCGGGAAACTCTCGCACCAGCCAGCAGCCAAGCAAATCTGGCGCTACCCTGGTAGATGGCCGCGCTAGCCAAAAAGACTCTACAATTTGAGTATTTCCACTCACTGAACAAGAGAAGGTAAATTATGGACGTTAAGTTAGTTTTAGCAGTATTGACAGCAGTTTTCACTGTGTGCTGTCTGTTCTTTGGTACAAAAAACGGATTCTACGACAGTGACAAGTATCACGGTAACGGTTCTGCTCACTAATTTTAGGCAATTTTTAGTTGCTTGAAAAAACTGCCGCCTGTTAGTCAGGCGGCAGTTTTTTGTTTGATCCGAACTGAGGTTGTTTTCTTTGGCTCGTTTCTCTAAGGGTGAATCTTGCCATCGGGCATTTTAGTTTCCTGCAATTGAGCATTCTCGAAGTCGGCGCATCCCGGCAGGTTGAAACGCATTGTGGCTCCTTGCTCTGTGGCTTTCATATTGAACCCAACTACTGCATTTTCTGGGTTGTTTTTTTCGGGAATGGCACTGACTTTAAAATCCATATTTGCTGCTTCTTGATTGGCATTAAGGTTGAAACTGATTCCGCTACAGCCCAAATCAGCTCCGGTTAGGTTGGCTTTGTTTAAGTTGGTATTTTTGAGGTTGGCATTGGCTAATTTTGCTCCAGACAAATTGGCACCTTCGAGGTTAGCTCCCTGCAAGTTAAATCCTTTTGACACTCCCCAGCCTGAAGGCGTGGGGATTCTTGGTTCAACCAGTCGGCTTGCTCGTTGATGTCACCACCAAGGAGTAGAGGTCGGTCTGTCCCCAAGCGTTAATTTCGGTGTGCCCCACCGTATTTAAATTGATTCCTGCACGGGCTTTCAACCCAATGGTCAAAATGTTTTTTGCGGCATTATGATCGCGATCTAATATCGTACCGCAACCACAAATATGGGTTCTAGTAGAAAGTGTTTTTTTGACAGTATTGCCACAGCTTGAGCAGTCTTGAGACGTGTATTGAGGCGCAACAGAAATCACTGTTTTGTCATACACTTTCCCAAAATACTCTAACCATTGAGCAAACAGTGACCATGCTGCATCGCTAATTGATTGGGCAAGCTTATGGTTTTTCACCATGTTTTTAACCTGAAGGTCTTCGTGGGCTACAAAATCGCTAGATTTTACCGCGTACAACGCCGTTTTAATGGCGAAGTCTTTACGCTGCCGACTGACTTTCAGGTGTTTTCTTCCTAACTTGTTAATCGCTTTTTTTCGATTACTAGAGCCTTTCTTTTTTCGAGAAATCTGCTTCTGCAATCTTTTTAAAGCTTTTTCACTCTGGCGGAGATAGCGAGGATTGGCGACCGTTTCACCATCACTATCAGTATAAAAGTGGTTCAATCCCACGTCTATCCCAATGGCTTGACCAGTAGGAACAGGCTCCTCTTTTCGTGACCCATTGATACAGAATTGGGCGTAGTAGCCGTCAGCACGGCGCACAACTCTGATTCGTTTAATCTCTTCGGGTGCATAGAAATGCAAATCCCGATTGCCGATTAACTTAAATTTCCCAGCAGCAAAACCGTCTTTAAATGTTAGACATCTTTTGTCGTTAGAAAGCGACCAACCCGAAGTTTTGTATTCGACTGAGCGAGTATGCTTCTTGAACTGCGGATATCCCTTTTTTCCTAGTTTCTTGGCTTGGCAATTAGCAAAGAAACGCTGGATCGCAAAAATGGCCCGTTCAGCCGAGGCTTGACGTGCCATTGAGTTGAGTTTACTTGCCCATTCAAACTCTTTTGCCATTATGGCGCATTGTTTGTACAGGTCAATTAGCTTAACTCCTTGATTTTCTGTCCAGTATTTAAGAGTTTTATTTCGGACAAACTGAGCTGTGCGGATCATTTCGTCGATGACCCGATATTGCTGCGCTTTGCCTTTCAATTTAAACTCTAATGTGAGCATTCAAATATCTTACCTTATTCGCCAAGAACTGTACTCTCAATGTATGTATTTTTCATGATTCTTTACACTTTATGAAATCAAAGCCGTCCTATAAGGCGCTGTGAGTCAGCGGAGCGTCGCCCTGAGCGTAGTCGAAGGGTCGAAGTAACGGGGCTTTAAACCCAATTTTTTGGTAAATTTTTAATTTTCATAAAAAGTCTGAAAAGCTTTCGTAGATTTCTTTTGCGGTTAATATATTTCTACAGTAGGGCAATCGAACTCTCCAGAATTTCCCCAAATATTTGCCCAGATTGCGGAATTTACTTGACCCAGCCAAGTAGTAGCAGCCCTAGCGACACGGCACTGTGTCTCTAGGGCTGGAATCTGCTGCACTGGGGGTTGAATTAAGAAAAATTCTATCTCTCTAGAAGGACGCAATTTTCTCAAAATTTGACGATGATAAAAGCTAGAAACGAAATCGGATCGGCAATGAATAAAGTCTACCCCGAACCAAGAAGATCGCGCTTCATGGCACTGCTGCTGACAACGCTGCTGACATTTCCCTTTGTCACTGCTTGCGGTTCCAGCCAGCAAAGTTCTACTCCCCCGCCCCCAGTAGACGACACTCGCGCTGGAGCGCCCGTAAATCGCACCCCCAATCCAACGCCCCAAGCGAAAAAAGGACTGAGCAATACTCAAAAAGTAGCGATTACTTTAGCAGGAGCGGCAGCCCTTTACTACATTTACAATCAGCACAAAAATAAACAAGAACAGGGGCCACAGGGAAAACATTACCTTTCCAAAAACGGTCGCGTTTACTACCGCGATGCCCAAAATCGCGCTCACTGGGTAACGCCGCCGCCTGAAGGAATTAAAGTGCCGGAGTCGGAAGCATCGGCTTACCGAGATTTTCAGGGGTACAACAACCAAACTACAGGTAAAGACCTCACTAGCTTGCCGGAAGCTAAAACTGCTGTTCCTGCACAGTAACGAAATTATTTGAGATTTTAGATGGACGATTCCGCGATTTTTAACTAAATCTGGCATTTCCCCATCTAAAACAGCCGTTCTTTCAGCAAATAAACCAGAGGAATGTAATCATGGTAGATAGTTTTTTGCGAAAAATAAAAGATGCGATCGTTGGGTCAGAGAACGAAAATCCTTCTGAGGACGAAGACAACTACGGTCATCCCCCAGGTTCTGGACAGTTCGGCAATGTCAGCCCAGCCAGCGAAGACCCCTATGGCGACCCAGCGGATGAACAGTTCGGCAACATTAGCCCGGCCAGCGAAGACCCCTATGGCGACCCCGCCGATTATGTAGCGGATGCTGGAGAGTTCGGCAACATTAGCCCGGCCAGCGAAGACCCCTACGGCGACCCAGCGGATGAGGAAGGGTTTAGTTGAATTAGTTGGCTAGACAAATTACAGCATTTTTCAGGTATGCAGGTACTAGTTCTTGTAGGGACACGGCAGTGCCGTGTCCCTACGAGGATATTGATAGTACCTATAAACCTGGAATACGCTGCACTCCTGCGGGGGTGTTTTTTTTGTTAGGAAATACCAAGAGTGAGCGAAAGTTGAGCGGAAAACAGAACTCTTAGTGGGATAGAGAACCTGAAATCCTGAACTGACAAGAGAATTTTTCAACGGAGAGGGTGGGATTTGAACCCACGGAACCTTTCAGTTCACCTGATTTCAAGTCAGGCGCATTCGACCACTCTGCCACCTCTCCTGGTGCACAAGTTTGATTATACCAGCAGTTGCCACTAACTACAAGCAGTTGCAGATTCAGTCTGGCGATAAAGAATTTGTTCTCTTTCCACAGCGAAATCTTCACCTACCCAAACCTGAGAAACTTCCGATACTACTCCTGTTTCCATCTGCACGATCGAGAAATTACGCAGTTTTGAGCACTCTCTCTCCACAATGCGCGGTACACTGGCGGCATTCAAATACACTGTACCCTCCGCACTCACCACTGACTTCCGAAACTCCTGCTTGAGGTGCCGCAGTTGATGGTGCATATGACCAAAAGTTACCAGAGGTATGTGTTTCCCAGAATTACGAGTTTTGTCGATCGCCTCTGCAAAATCTGGGTCGCCCCAATCCCCTCCCAATGGCTTCCAATCTCGCCCGCAGAGGTCTTCCGGAGCCTCTCCCAAGCCTTTCGGGCCTGTGTGACCCAAAAAAATCACATTTTCGCAGTCCGCCTCCGCAGCAGCCCCTGCAATGCGTCTGGCAGACTCTGCAAAACTTTCCACCCCAAACCACTGGGAGTAAAAATCGTTGTATTTCCACTCCGATCCGCCCCAAGTAAATGGGCGACTTCCTACCACAGTTACGCCCAATTCGGGAAAATCTCGTTTCCCGTAACCGACGTGAGCTTCCCCCATTAAGTCTATTTGCTGTTTGACTCGATTTTCTCGTTGGCGATCGTAGGGACACTTACTTCTGCCCCAATCCGTTGCGGTGTACCAAGCGTCATGGTTTCCAAATACCGCGGCTTTCGGAATGTCCAATTGGGCGATCGCGCGTACCACCTCCACCGACTCATTCCCAAAATCCCCCACAAACAGCACCAAGTCAGCGCCCAGATGCTTCAGGGCCTGGCCATCTTCCGGTTCCCACAGATCGTGAACGTCCCCCACAACCGCAATTTTGATAGATTTAGTCTGATTCATTTGCTTTCCCATGTGCGATCGCTACCCCCTCTTATCAGGATAGGAAACAGCGACCAACTTTTGCACTCTCCCCCAGGCAATTTTAGATTTGAGATTTTAGCTAGGCTTAATAGAACTGCCAGTTGTTTTTGGTGAATTCAACTATAATTACAGTTACACTTTAGCTTTCTTCGCCACCTTCCCCGGAATATTCTAACTGTGTTTACCACCATAACTTCTCCAAACTTGACCGAAACCAGACTGCCCGACGACTTGTTTGCAGCCATTAACGCCCTCAAACAAGAGTTGAACGCCGTCATTCTCGCCCATTACTACCAAGACTCGGATATCCAAGATATCGCAGACTTCATTGGTGATTCCCTAGAACTTGCCCGCAAAGCCGCCAACACCAACGCCGATGTCATAGTTTTTGCCGGCGTCCATTTCATGGCAGAAACCGCCAAAATCCTCAATCCCGATAAATTAGTATTGTTACCCGACTTGAATGCTGGGTGTTCCCTCGCCGAGAGTTGCCCTCCTGAAGCCTTTGCAGCTTTCAAAGCCGATCGACCAGGACATTTGGTGATTTCCTACATTAATTGTACCGCTGAAATTAAGGCAATGAGCGACATCATTTGTACCAGTTCTAATGCAGTCAAAATTGTCAACCAAATTCCCGAAAACCAGCCGATAATTTTTGCACCCGATCGCAATCTTGGTCGCTACGTCATGGAACAAAGTGGCAGACACATGGAACTTTGGCAAGGAGCTTGTATCGTCCATGAAAACTTCTCAGAAAAAAAGATTGTTCAACTCAAAATAGAAAATCCCGAAGCCGAAATAATTGCTCACCCAGAATGCGAACCTCCCGTACTTCGCCATGCCAATTATATCGGATCAACCACGGCTTTGCTAAAATATTCTCAATCTAGCGACCGCCAAGCTTTTATTGTAGCAACTGAGCCGGGAATCATTCACCAAATGCAAAAGCAATCACCTCACAAACACTTTATTCCCGCACCTCCCAACAATAACAGTTGTGCTTGCAACGAATGCCCCTATATGAGATTGAATACTTTGGAAAAATTGTATCTAGCCATGAAAAATCTAACACCCGAAATTACCATGCCTCAACATCTGCAATTAGCAGCTTTAAAGCCAATTCAGCGAATGCTAGAAATGAGCTAATAGTTGACTGCCTCGCCCTGAGCGGAGTCGTTGGGTTGACTGTTCACAGTTCTGTAAAAATTATGGAAGATCAATGATTTCAGAACAACTAATTATTTTCACTCGCTATCCAGAGCCGGGCAAAGCCAAAACGAGACTAATTCCAGTATTAGGAAAAGAAGGTGCGGCTAACCTGCATCGCCTGATGGCCCAACGGACGATCGCCACTTCCCTTGTTCTCCAAAACTCCCGCCAATTGTCGGTAGCAATTCATTACACAGGCAGCAGCCAGCAACTCATACAAGACTGGCTGGGAACCGACATGATCTATCACCAGCAGTCGGACGGAGATTTGGGTGCAAGAATGAGCGCAGCATTGCAAAAATCTTTGGATTTTGGGATTGACAAAGTAGTCATTATCGGTACAGATTGCCCGAAATTAAAACCAGAAATTATTGCTAAAGCTTTTGATGAACTCAGCGAGCAAGATTTAGTTTTGGGGCCGGCACAAGATGGAGGTTATTATCTGATTGGGTTGCGTCGAAGAATACCGAAATTGTTCGATGGGATAAAGTGGGGAACCGATGAAGTATTTGCTGACACGCTGGCGATCGCCCAAAAGCTAGGTTTAAATATTGCTGTGCTTCCTATTTTGGCAGATATTGATCGACCAGAGGATCTTCTCGGCTTAGATATCAATATTTTACGATAATTAAAGCTTAATTTAATCGCGATAATTTATTGGTAATTATCAAGCTTTCAGGTACTATAGATGACTATACTTTTACCAGCTATGCCTGAAATTCCCAATCTCAAAATTTCTATTATCATTCCAGTATTAAATGAAGCGAATACGATCGCGCAAGTCATCTCCACCGCCCGCAATGCCGAAAATGTCGAAATAATTGTCGCTGACGGCAGCAGTAGTGACGGTACTATTGAAATAGCGAAATCTTTGAGCGATCGCGTGATCTGCACTACTCCAGGCCGGGCCACCCAAATGAATGCAGGTGCTGCGGCATCAACTGGAGACATCCTACTGTTTCTCCACGCAGACACTCATTTACCTCACGGCTATGACACTCACGTGCGCCAAGCACTAGGGAACCCGTCCATAGTAGCGGGAGCCTTTGAACTCAAGATTGATGCCCCTTTAGTGAGTCTGCGGCTAGTAGAAATAGGGGTAAATTGCCGATCGCGCCTATTACAAATGCCCTACGGCGATCAAGGCATTTTCCTCAAAACCACTACCTTTGACCAAATTGGGGGCTTCCCCAACTTGCCACTCATGGAAGACTTTGAATTTGTGCGCCGATTGCAAAAACAAGGACGAATCCAAATAGTATCCATGCCGGTACTGACTTCCGCCCGTCGCTGGCAGCAGGTTGGGGTACTCAAAACCACTGTCATCAATCAAATAGTGATTATTGCTTATTTTCTGGGAGTATCGCCCGATCGCCTTGGGGAATGGTATAGAGGAAAAAAGAATAATTCTTCTAAAAACTAAAGAAAATTGACATACTCCCGCCGAAGGATCGAAGTACCGATATAGCGGGGGATTCTTATTCATGGCTCATCGAAGTTCACTTATTGCATCAAATTGCTAATCAGCAACAGCGGTGGTCTTCTCCCCATGCTTTCCCGATTTCTCGGCAGATTCCTCTTGCCCAGAGGTACTGTGTTTATTCCACTCAACTCCAAGAATGTTCAACCCTTTATGCAAGATATTTAACGCCGCGTTCGTATCGCGACAAATCTCAATCTTGCAACTAGGGCATGAATGCGTTCTAGTGCTGAGGGACTTCTTCACTCGATGACCGCAATTAGAGCAATCTTGAGACGTGTAGTTGGGCGATACTGCCACAACTGCTTTGTCCCAAATCTTGCCGTAGTAGTCTAGCCATTGAGTGTATTGATACCAACCAGCATCGGAAATTGACTTAGCCAAATGATGATTTTTGACCATGTTCGCAATCTGCAAATTTTCATACACCACGACATCGTTAGATATCACTACGTTTCGGGCTTGCTTAATCGCCCAATCTTTTCGCTGACGTTGAATTTTGAGATGAACTCTTCCTAGTCGTTTCCGTGCCTTGTGGTAGTTGTTTGATTGGGGTTTGGCACCCTTCACAAATTTCTTACTTAATCGACGCTGAGTTTTCTTGAGGTGCTTTTCAGCTTTTCTCAAAAATTGCGGGTATATTACAGCATGATCATTTTGGTCTTTGGTGAAGAACTTCAGCCCTAGATCCAATCCGACAACATTCCCTGAATATTCCCCTTGCTCTTTGCGATCGGCATCAAAACAGAATTGGGCATAATACCCATCTGCTCTACGCACAATCCGCACACGATTAATTTTTAACCTATGCAAATCTTCCTGTGTTTCATTGTTACAAAATATCGACAATGTTCCGATCTCAAAACCATCAGTGAATGCGATCGATTTGCAATCATCCGATAGTTTCCAGCCTGAAACTTTATATTCGACAGAGCGACAATGTTTTTTGAATTTGGGAAAACCTTTTTTGCCTACACCTTTTTTACATCGGGCGTAGAAGCTGGAGATAGCAGCCCAAGCACGTTCAGCACTAGCTTGTCTAGCTGCGGAGTTAAGCCTTTTAGCAAAATCAAACTCTTTGGCTAAGTCTTTGCATATACTGTACAGATCGGCTTTACTCGTACCTTGATTGTCCATCCAATAGCGAACAGCTTTGTTCCGAATGAACTGGGCTGTTCGGATTGCGTCATCAATGGCAGAATATTGCTCTGCTTTACCGTGTTTTAGCTTGGCTTCTCTAACTATCATGGATCTAGGATAGCATAGTTTTATCCAGAAAAACTCAGATAAAATAAGACATTGAATTTGTGGGCGACAACATGAGAACCCTCCTTCCGATATCTGCCGATTGTCGGGCTTGTCGGACTCTCAATCGTCGTGTCACTCGTATTCATCTCACCACCAAACGGAGTAACGTTCTGGTGGGGGCATTCTGCTGTTCTAGGTAAACTTTTCTAAAGCTGGCTGTCAATTATGTAAATAGGCTACACGTCCCTGCGTAAAATATGACTTGAACGCCTCAACTTTCTTTGATACCGAGGAGAAACTAAATATGGCTGATCCAAGAAATGCAGAACTTATTCAACCCTTTAACGGCGACCCATTCACAGGTCATCTAGCAACCCCAATTAGTGCTTCTGATTTTACCAAAGCATTCATTGGCAACTTGCCAGCCTACCGTAAAGGACTCTCCCCCCTAGTCCGAGGCCTAGAAATTGGCTTAGCACACGGTTATTTCCTGGTCGGCCCAGAAATCGTTTTGGGACCACTGCGCGACTATCCAGAAGCCGCTAATCTTGGTGGATTGGTTACAGCAATGGTCTTGGTTCTATTAGGCACAGCAGGTATGTCTGCCTACGGTTTGGTATCTTTCAAAGAAAACAGCATCTACGAAAGCGCTAATCCGATGACTCCCGAAGCTCTCAAAACAGGTGAAGGCTGGAGTCAGCTTACTGCTGGTTTCTTTGTTGGCGGGATGAGTGGCGTTTTTGCTGCCTATTTCTTGCTGGAAAACTTTAAAGGCCTTGATGCCATTTTCCGGGGCCTAGTCAACAACTAGACTAAAACTCGAATATTTCTGTTGGAACACACTAACTGTAGTTTGGAGAATTTGATATGACAGGTTCATACGCTGCTTCTTTTTTGCCTTGGATCTTGATTCCGCTAGTTACCTGGTTGATGCCAGTTGTGGTAATGGGCTTGTTGTTTATCCACATTGAAAGCGACGCCTAATCGTTATTTTTAGCGATCGGGCAAAACTGAAGTTGGACGATTGACAGACAACTGCTGTGAGGCTCATACACCTACCCTAACAAGTAAGTGTCTGAGCCTCACAAATTGATTTAATTTAACAATAAAAATATTTACTTTCGCTTGAAGACTATCAATATAATTACAATTGCAGTTGTGTGCGACGATCAAATAGCATAGGCTAGCGGATTGTATGAAGTTCGTTATTCGTGATAACCGATCCATAAACATACAAGACAAATTGTCGAATCGTGAGCCACAATTGTGAATGGAAACTGTATTACAGGAGAAAGGGATGAAATTATCCTCAGCGCGTCGAATCTTAGCTCCATTTCTGATATCGGTACTATTGCTCGTCACCTCCTGTGGTAAAGCCCCGGAGCCCTCTCGTTGGGACAAAGCTCAACAGGAAAGTACCCAAAAACCTGGTAAAGCAAACCAAAACAAAACTGATAAGTCCAGTGCTCAAAATCCCAACCTGCCGAAGAAGGCTGTCGCAGGTGGCAAATTAAATAAATATTTCCCGTCGTCGGGCGGCGGATTCGATCGCGTCTTCGCTCAAGAAAAATCCGGTTTTGCTGAAGCTAAGCTGAACAAAGGTGGTAAAAATGTCGCGATGCTGTCGATCAACGACATCGCCGGCAACCCCTCGGCTGGAGCTAAATTCCAAAGCAGTAGCAAGCAAATCGGTGGCTATCCCGCTGTTAGCCAAGGTACTAAGACTACTGCGGTGCTCGTGGCAAATCGCTACCAGGTGAAAATTCAATCCAAGGATACCTCTTTTACCGAGAGCGATCGCGAAGCTTGGCTATCAAAATTTAACCTCGGTGGCCTCGCTAGCGTCAAATAGCTAGATCTCTGTAAAAATCGGAATCAGACTTGAGTCTGATCTGTTTGAACAAAGTTCGTTTCAACTGAGATCTTGCACCACTCTCAATAAGCCTTTTATGGACGGGCAGGATGCCCATCCCACAAGAAATTCACTCTTTGTGGAACGGGCTTCTAGCCCG
>JAYSVM010000148.1:0-41260 GCA_043718495.1 Oscillatoriales bacterium
AAAACTGGACGATTTCTCAAAAATGGACAATCCATCAAGAAAGGTTTAAATCGTTCTATCTCTGATGCAGGCTGGTCTGAATTAACTTTAAAGATTGAGTATCTAGCTGCGAAGCAAGGAAAAGTCGTAATTAAAGTCAATCCCAAATACTCTAGCACTGAATGCAGGAATTGTGCACACATTGACAAGTCAAATAGAGATGGCGAAAAGTTCATCTGTGTTGAATGTGGCTATCATGAACACGCCGATATAGGTGCTGCAAAAACCATTAGAGATAGAGCTTTAGAAATGGTACGCAGAGACTCTGCGAAACCTGGTACTATGTACCTAACGCCCAAAAGATATCACCACGCTCTTTGAGCAAACGTAGTGAGTTTGGGAACCCTATCACTAGGGATATTAAGGCCGGAATGTCTTAAGAATCCCCATGCCTTTAGGCTGGGGAGTGTCAAGATCGATTCCTTCTACCTTCTGACTACGGATGACAAACTTCCAACTGTTGTCGATCGGTAATGACCCGATTTTCCGCCTGGGCCTGCGAATTGCTTGCCAGGATTATCCTGATTTGCAAATTTTTGCCGATGTTTCAACTGTAACGGAAGCTTTGCAAGTTCTAAAAGTGCGATCGGCGAATGGAGAGGGAAAACCAGCAGATTTGGTGGTTTTTGACTTTGATACACATAATGTGCGATCGGGCGAAATGTCAGGACTAGCATTTTGCCAACAGCTCAAAACTCTCTACCCAAACCTACCAATTTTACTTCTAGGCGGGCCGCTAACACCGGAGTCGCGATCGACCTTACAGAAAGCTCACATCAATGGCTATTGTCCTAAAGGTAGAGATATTACCCTGACCATGGCAGTTATTGACTTAGTAGCATCTGGTCAAACTTATTGGCCAGAAAATACAGCCTTTACCTCAGAAATTGCACTCGACTCAGGAGTAGTTCAAACACTAGAAAACTCCGCAGCAGATGTAGATAAAAATCGAAATCTTTCGACAGTTTCTACGCCTATTCACCAAAAATTACTAGCTAATATTTGCTTATCTGGATTGCGCCAAATTGATGCAAATTTAGCAATTATAAAAGTTGATTTACAAGATACTCTAGCGACAGGCAAGAAAGATTTTTCATCTATTTTGGATGAGGTTTTGCTGAGCGGACACCGCCGAGAATTACTAGCTGCTCGCTGGATTGTTAGTCAGTTATTGCCTGAAGAACTTCCCCCACCCCTCCCCAAGGCGGGAAAAGAAGGAAGAAGGAAGACCGGATTAATTAATTCTGAATTGGTAGTTGAGAATACAGAATCTTTAGTGATTGCAAGTGATTGGCAACGGAGTTTGTTTGACTCGCTCAGGGCTAAATTGCAGTTAGATTTGGTGAATTTGACTGGCGTGCCTTTGGAAATCGATATTTTGCGATCGACCAAAAAGCTCGAATTGATTAGTTCCATCTTGCGGAAGTTAGAAGAATTGCTAAAAGAGTTACGCTTCTCGCAAGTGCAGCAAACTCAACTACCCGAAAAAATACCTACTATTTTACGGAATTTATGGGAACAAACAATTATAGATTTCTTTGGCAGATACTATACCCTGGAAATTAGTCAAAATCAAGTTTTAGATCACATTCAAGCAGATTTAAAACCCTCTCAAATTCCACCCGAAACTTCTGCCTTCAAATTTGCGCGAAACAGCATAGAAGTTGTCCCAGTGCTGCTGAAAGATGCTGATGCAGTTGCAGCAGAAATACTTGACAAAATTCCGATGATCGTTGATTTATTTACACACTTTCTATTTGAAACTCCCCTCATAGTTGATAATATTGCTTGTCTGGCTGGTAGCCCGCAAGCTATGCAGCGAGCTGAATCTTTGTTACATAATTTGGTAATTCAAGTAGCTAGCGGAGTGGTGCAGCCTCTGCTCAACAATTTTGCAAATGTTGAGGAAATCAAGCAAGGTTTTTATGATAGAAAGTTGATATCAACGCGAGAGATAGAGCGGTTTCGGAATAACTTGTCCTGGAAATATCGTTGGGAAAGCTATTCTGTGGAACCAAAAGCTATTTTTGAAAGTAAGTTTTGGCTGTTTGTGTTGAGAGATTCTGAAATTCACAGAATTTTTATTTATGCTCCCAGAAATCTGGAATTAGCACACCTTTCTGGGTGGCAGTTGGCATTAACTTTGGGACTGGAAGCTAGGGATGCAATTTCACCTAGAGTGAGGGCAGTTATTTTGCTGTTGGGTGCTGGTATTGTTTATATTTTGACTCAGGTAATTGGACGGGGAATTGGTTTGGTAGGGCGGGGAATCATTCAGGGGATTGGCAATTCTTTACAGGATACTAAATTTGGCAAAAATGGGTAATTTACCAGCTATGTTGATGTTTGAGGCTGGTTCGATCGATGAAACTAGGGCGATCGTGGCTGAAGACCCGCTGGTGAAGAACGGTTGCCTTATTTTTGAAATTTATCACTGGTGTGTGGTTGAAAAATAAATAACTGTGTTATACTCATAAATGAACTGGCCCCACGCGATTCCAACGCCCAAACCTTGTCAGGACCGGAAGGTAGCAGCAACACGGGATGCTTGTAATAGGCGTGGTCTCCGGTTCACCTAGTCTTATGCGGTGTAGTTCCTATGCCTGGTTTTGGAGATATTTTACAAAAAGCAGTTTACCTGGGCGTTGGGCTAGCTTCCTACGCTGGCGAAAAAGCAGGTAGCAAGCTAAATGAGTTACGCGCTGAAGCTGAAAAGCTGTCGGACGAATTGGTGAAGCGGGGCGAGATGTCCACGGAAGAAGCTCGTCGCTTTGTTGATGATATGGTGCAACAAGCTCAGCAGCAGCCACCCCCAGTGGAAGCTGCCGGAGATAAAAAAAACACTGAACCGCGCCGAATTGAAATTGTTTCTGAAGAAGAAGATTCTTCAGGAAAAGATACTAAAGAGGCTGGCGGCGTAGACAAGCTACGTGAACAAGTGCAGAATTTACAAGACGAATTGCGACGGCTGAAGCGAGATTAAGCTCGAAAAAGCTCCCGCGAGTCATTGAGGGAACTAAGAGTCAAGCTCTTTGGTTCCCTTTTTGAATATCTCCAGATAATTTCAAATCAGAAGTAGATGGATATCGGGCAATAGGTAATAGAATTGGGAGTAGGGTGTCAGCAGTTCCGATGAGGCTGTCTCCACTAGCCTGGTTAATATTTTCAATAGTAGGCTTGGAAATTCATGGAAGATTGGTCAAAAGATTTTTTTGAAGTAATGGAAAATGCTGCTTCTGAAGTAGAGCATTTTTTCGGTGACATGAACGAAGAGTTTGCTGAAATGGTAGACGTTTTGGCAAAGATGTCGGAAGAGTTTACAGAACAAATACAAAATAATCTGATCAATGACATTGATGGTTATTTAAGTGAATTTGATGGTTACTTTAATGAATTAATAGAACCGATAATTGAGGTTTATCGCGACTTTGATTCCAATATTGGCGACATAGATTCGTCTTTTGTGACTTATGTAGACCCTTCACCGACTCAGCAGCCGGCTTGTCGGGGTTGTCAGAACTATCATGGTCAAGTTTATGGGGGAAATTTGTTGGTTTGTGCGATGCACCCTACTGGTGTGGAATCTGAAAGTTGTGCGGATTGGGAATCGGACGGCGATGCACATTTTTAAGAGTTTTTGAGGGTTAATGGCTTATGGTAATGTTAATTGAATCTCCGTCGAAAATTTCTCTGGAAGAGTTTTTGCTGCTTCCAGAAACCAAGCCGGCTAGCGAGTACGTTGATGGTGAAATTTATCAAAAAGATATGCCGCAAGGAAAGCACAGTACGTTACAATTTGAGTTTCCATCTGTGATTAATCGAGTTAGTAAACCGCAGAAGTTAGCTTATGCGTTTCCTGAATTGCGATGCTCTTTTGGTGGACGTTCTATTGTTCCAGATATCGCAGTATTCGAGTGGCATCGTATTCCTCTGAATGCTAAGGGAGAAATTGAAAATTGGTTTGAAATTCCGCCCGATTGGATAATTGAAATTTTATCACCGGATCAAAGTTCAACTCGCGTGATTAATAAGATTCTGTTTTGTCTTAAAAATAAGACTAAATTGGGTTGGCTGATTGACCCGGAAGAGCGATTAGTCATTGTTTTTAAACCGCAGCAGGAACCTGAAATTAAAGAGAATAAAGATATGTTACCTGTGCTGGATGTGTTGTCTGGTTTGCAACTGTCGGCGACAAATTTGTTTGAGCTGTTAACTTTTAGTTAGAAATGAGTTACAGTTGAATCAGGGTAATTTTGCATCTAATGGCATTTAAAGGTGAATCACTCAACAGCCAATAATTCGCAATTTGGGTTTCCGAGAATGCCGCCAACGCTGCAATTGCGGCAGTACCAACAGGAAGCTGTGGCTAATTGGTTTGCGAATAATGGACGCGGTACGCTGAAGATGGCGACTGGTAGCGGTAAGACGATTACTGCACTGGCGATCGCAACTGAATTATATCAAAAAATCAACCTGCAAGTCCTGCTCGTAATTTGCCCCTATTGCCACTTGGTGAATCAGTGGGCTCGTGAATCAGAGAAATTTGGTTTAAAACCTATTTTGGCTTTTGATAGCGCCCACAGTTGGCAAAATAAACTAGCTGCGGGTTTGTATGAAGTGCGATCCTCTGCGAGGGCTTCGCTAACGGGCGATTCCCTACGGGATAGCTGCGTTTCACGGGCATTTCTGACAATTATTACTACTAATGCTACCTTAATGGGAGATAGTTTGCGATCGCAACTGCGCTATCTCCCAGAAAAAACTTTAATTATTGGAGACGAAGTTCACAACCTAGGCGCGCCCCGTTTAGGACAAAGTTTACCCCGGAATATTGGGCTACGTCTTGCCCTTTCCGCCACACCCGAAAGGCATTTTGATGAACAAGGAACAGAATCTATTTTAGATTATTTTGGCCCAGTTTTGCAGCCAGAACTCACCTTAGCCGATGCCATCCGCCAGAAAGCACTTGTACATTATTTATACTATCCCATTTTAGTAGAATTGACCGAAGCCGAAACCCGCAAATACTCCTATTTAACTAAAAAGATTGGCTGGGCGCTTTCGGGCGACGAAAAAGCAGAAAATAATGATGCTTTAACACCTCTATTAATGCAACGGGCTAGGTTAATTGGGGCGGCAGCAAATAAATTAACAGCTTTGCGTGAATTAATGAGTAACCGTCTCGATACTGCACACACTTTATTTTACTGTGGCGACGGTTCAGTGGAAGGGGCGACGCGAAAAAATAATAACCGCCAATTAACAGAAACTGCGAAGTTATTGGGTTCAGAATTGGGCTATCGAGTTAATACTTATACTGCGGCAACTCCTTCAGAAGAAAGAGAACGATTGCGCCTACAATTTGAAAGTGGAGAATTGCAAGGTTTGGTAGCGATTCGCTGTTTAGATGAGGGCGTTGACATTCCCGCAATTCGCAATGCTGTAATTTTAGCCAGCAGCAGCAATCCGCGCCAATTTATTCAGCGTCGCGGGCGGATTTTGCGGCCACATCCAGGGAAAGAAAGGGCTACTTTATTTGACATGATAGTTTTGCCACCTGATTTGGGAAGGGAAACGATAGAAGTGGAACGCAATTTACTGCGAAAGGAATTGAGGCGGTTCTTAGAATTTGCTGATTTGGCTGACAATGCTGGAGAAGCTAGGGTGAAATTGCTACAACTTCAGAGACGTTACGGATTGTTAGATATTTGACATTTATTCAGGTTCGGTTTATGTTAAAAATATAGAATTATTTTATCGCAGTTTTAGTTACTCGTTTTTAAGATTAGTTAAAAAATATGACTGATAATCTGAGTCAAAATCTGATTGTACCATTTAGATATGAAGATAGTGCGATCGCCTCAATATCAACCAGCATTTTAGCAGAAAAGCGTTCCTCCTATCAAACTGACAAGGGTTTGAACGATGTGCAAGAACCAATTACTAGCGCGCCCTCCGAAGTACGGCAAATCATTGAGCGAGTATTGGAAGTTGAAAAAGATAAGTTATATATGAGAGCTCCCCGCCACATCAATGATGACATTTTGAAAATTATTAAGGAAGCAATTATATGAAGTTGATATCAATTACTCTCTGCAACTTTCGTCAATTTTACGGCAAAAGTCCTGAAATTAAACTAGCCTATGGTGAGCGAAATACTACAGTCATTCACGGTAATAATGGTGCCGGAAAAACTGCACTAATGAATGCCTTTACTTGGGTATTGTACGAAAAATTCAGTGCCGCTTTTGCAGCAGTTGAGCAGTTAGTAAATAAACGGGCGCTGACTGAAGCAGAAATAGGAAAAGGAGTAGCTTGTTGGGCAGAAATTGTGTTTGAACATGACAACAAGCGCTACCAAGTAAAACGTCTTTGTCGTGCCTACAAAAGTGAAAATACCGTAGAACATACCAAGAGCGAACTGTTTATGCAGGTAGCGGGAGATGAGGGTCGCTGGATGCCACCTTTCCAACATCCTGATGATATTATTGGACGGATTTTGCCGGAAAGTTTGCATCAATATTTCTTTTTTGATGGGGAACGAATCGAGCAAATTGTTCGGCATGACAAGAAGGCAGAAATTGCTGAAGCTACTAAGGAATTGCTCGGCGTGGAAGTCTTGAATCGGTCTGTCAGGCATTTGGGAGAAGCCAAAAAATCTCTAGAAACAGATTTAAAACAAATTGGGAATCCAGAAACAAAGCAATTTTTAAAAGACAAGAAAAAATTCGAGCAAGAAGTTGAGCAACTTTCGATTAGACAAGTAGAGATTGAGCAGGAATTGGCGAACCATGGAGATGTAAAAAAAGCAGTTAATGGTAACTTCTTAGAACTTAGCGGTGCTGCGGAATTACAAAAATTGCGAGACGAATTGGAAATGCAGCAAGATTTATTTAAGCAACAAATTGCCCAGGCTATAGATGCTCTTAGACGAACAATTTCCATGCGAGCTTATGGAGTATTTATGTTAGATGCAGCGGCAGAATTTAAAGTTATTTTTGAAGATTTACGAGAAAAAGGCGAGCTGCTTTCGGGGATTCAGCGGCCGTTTTTAGAAAAGTTATTGGCGACGGAACGGTGTATCTGTGGTGCGGAATTAATTGACGGCTCTGAATCGCGCAAAAATGTTAGTGATTGGATGGAGAAAGCGGGAGTTGGTGATGTGGAAGAAAACACTATTCGGATTAGCGATCGCGTCAATGAAATTGATCGGCAAGTGGCTGATTTTTGGTCAGAAATTGACAGTCAGCAAGCCAATCTTTATCTCAGCCGAACCGAACTTTCTAGGGTGGAAAACCAGTTAGATGATATTCACAACAAGCTGAGAAATTTTCCTGACGGCGATGTCAGCCGCTTGCAAAAGCGCTTGGATGAAATTGAGGCAAAAATTGGCGATTTGCACCGAGAAACTGGCTCTAACCATCAGCAGATTGAGAGTTTGAGCGCGCAGGTAGCGGCTTTGGACAAGCAAATTGACAAACAGCAAATGAATGAGGAAAGGCAAATATTAGCCCAGCGGCGGATTGCTGCGACTCAGGATGCGATCGATCGCCTAATTGAAGTGCGATCGCGCTTAGAAAAACAGTTTTGTTCTCAATTAGAACAGCGAGTACAGGATATTTTTAGTCAGATTTCTTTTACTCCTTACATCCCTAAATTGAGCGATAAATATGAGCTGACATTAGTCGAAAATACGTCCGGGAAAGAAGCTTTGGTTGCTGCTTCTACGGGGGAAAATCAAATTCTCAGCTTGTCATTTATTGGCGGGATTATCGACGGTGTTCGCGAGTGGAGTCAAAAGAATACTTTGATGGGCCCGGATAGCAGTACATTTCCAATTGTGATGGATTCTCCCTTTGGTAGTTTGGACGAGATTTATCGCAAACAAATTGCCAATAAGTTGCCGAAATTAGCGAATCAATTAATTATTTTGGTGACAAAGACTCAGTGGCGCGGAGAAGTTGAGCGAGAAATGGAAAGTTGCACTGGGAGAGAATATGTATTGGTGTACAATTCTCCTAAACCTGATTGTGAAGAAGATGCGATCGAATTGGGTGGAACGCGCTATCCTTTAGTTAAGCAAAGTCCGAATGAGTTTGAGTATACAGAAATTGTAGAGGTAGATTATGGCTTCTAGTTCGGCAATTACGCAGGTTTTGGAAACGGATATTTGGGGAAATTAATCGCTGGTTGATTCAAACTTTTAGTTAATGTTAAAGGAGTGCTTGAAGTGGAGAAAGAGTATAATAAGTTGGTGCGCGATCGCATTCCTGAAATTATCCGACAAAGTGGAAATGAATGCGAGGTGGTAATTTTGTCACAGGCAGAATATCGTCAAGCTTTGCGACTGAAATTGATTGAAGAAGCGACGGAAGTGGCGGAGGCTAACGATAATGAGTTGGTGGCGGAATTGGCTGATTTGTATGAGGTGATAGATGCGCTGATGGCGAGTTATGGCATTTCGGGCGATCGCATTTTAAACGCACAAGCCAAGCGCCGGGAAACCAGAGGCGGTTTTACAGAAAAAATTATGTTGTTGCGGACATTGTAAAGTAATATGAGGACTTAATTATTCATTACAAACAGGTTCGTAGTAAGGACTTTAGTTTTTTAAACGTCTCAAGAAAGGACTGAAGTCCTCACTACAAACTTTATATTAGTTTTCAAAAGATGTACAATAGTTATAAACTAGATATTAATTGCAATGGCTGCCAACAGAATTAGAATTGCTAAAGATAAAGCAGATTTAGTTAAATCATTAACTTCGTCGGAACACAAATCCTCACCTTTCCAGACTTACGCTGATGTCATAGCCTTCGCCGCATCCTTGGGAAATAAGCGGAAAAAACGCTTACCTTTCGGGGAAATTTCTAAAAAAGAACCCGGTTCCATTGACCTTGATATTTTTGTATCAAGGGGTTATGATATGGTGATTAAGTTAATTGCGATCGCCGAAACTAAAAATCCTCACATTCTCTCCCACCTCGACGAAAAAGTGGAAGCAGAACGATTGCAAATTTTTGAAGAATATGCTAATGGCGGACTAGAAATATTGCGAGAAGAGTTTCGGGGTGCGGCAGATTATACCGATCGCCTTTTGTTGTTTTTAATTTCTGAAAGAGACAATCAACATCGATCAAATGAAGAATTCGATTTAAGCAAATTCTTATTCTGAGTTAACTAAAATTATGATTCACCGATACTTAAAACAAGGTGTTATTTTCTGTGCTTACAGCTATTCAGTATTCATTCTCTGCTATTTCATTCTGCGACTAATCTTTTGGGATCGGCTGTGGATTGTGGCTTTTATTGGCACTTTCACTCCCTTAATTTTTTTGCCCATTTTATGTTTGCCACTTTTAGCATTTTTTATAATCAAAAACCGCTGGTTCTCTATTATTTCATCTATCGCCTGCATTCTACTTATAAGTTGGCTGCACATCAAATATTTTTCCCCCCAATCAACAAGTATTGCAAATGCTCAGCCCAGCCTCAAAATATTATCACATAACGTCGGTTGGAATACAACTCAGTCACCAACTTTAGTTAAAATGATAAACCAACAACAACCGGATATTATATTTTTACAAGAAACCGTTCCCAAACATACAGCAGCTTTCACTTCATTAAAAACAGACTATCCTTATCAAATCAATATTCCACCCGTCGGAATTATCAGTAAATATCCAATTGTATCTAGCGAGATATTACACTTAGCCAGTCATCCAGAAACACAGCAGCGAGCACTTCTTCAATTTAACCAGCAACAAATAGTCATTTATAATATGCAAGCAACCGGGCCGTGGGTTAAAATATATCAAATATTGTCTTTTATCAAAATCCCTGTTTACAAATACAAACAACGTTTTCCCGAAATTCAAGATTTAGTAGAACGAATTAAGCAAGAAACTTTGCCAGTAATTGTCGCGGGCGATTTTAACATGACTGATGAGTCTCAAGACTATGACAGCGTGCAGCAAGTTTTGCAAGATGCTTTTTTGAAATCTGGATTTGGGTTTGGTTTTACGTGGCCTCACGGTTTCTTTGCAAAAAAGTTTAACTTGAAATTA
Source organism: Oscillatoriales bacterium (assembly GCA_043718495.1). Lineage (GTDB taxonomy): Bacteria > Cyanobacteriota > Cyanobacteriia > Cyanobacteriales > Microcoleaceae > Microcoleus. The sequence continues at coordinate 10,110 of JAYSVM010000148.1, forward strand.
ACTTATCCGGTTTGCCGCATTGATTATGTTTGGCATTCACAGCATTGGGGTGCTAAATCCAGTTCGGTTTTAGAGGCAACCGAGTCCGATCATTTGCCTGTTGCAGCAGAATTGATTTTGTTGAAATGAAGTGGTACAATGTATCTAAATTTAGAGGAACATTTTGGTAAAATCGCGATCGGTAGTAGTGTTCGATTGACAAAATGGGGGAGTTTGTTGATCGGCCAAGTTAACTATAATGCAATGTCGAATACTGAATTGAAACAGTATTTTCTTAAGCATCGTGGAAATCGAGTCGCTTTTGGGGCATATTTAGATAGAATCAATCAGCATCCGCTGAGGATTATTGCAAGTCCCGGCGATCCTGATTTCGATGAAAAAGTTCAAGCCGCAATTCGTCGCAAATTAGAAGCGGCAAGAAATAGCAATAGTTAGCAATCTAATAAAATTGATAGGCACACCCATGCAAATTAACCTCACCATTACCGATCGCCTAGAACAGCAACTTCTTGAGAAAGCTAGCCAACTCAACCTGCCCATTGAAACCCTGATTTTAGAATCGCTGCGCCAACTGTTTCAAGAAGACGAAGAAGAGCTATCTAAAGAAGATATCCTCAACAGCCTTCGGATTGCACTTCAGGAAGTAGAAGACGGCAAAGTTCACCCGATCGCAGAACTTTGGGATGGTATTGATGTCTGAACTACCCACTATCGAGGTTCTGTTTGCCGATCGGTTCAAGCGCCAACTCCGAATCCTCGCCAAACGCTATCGTCAGATTCAAACCGACTTGCAACCCCTCCTACAGCAGTTACAATCAGGCGAATGTCCAGGCGATCGCATTTCTGGTACAGGCTACACCGTCTTTAAAGTAAGAGCCAAAAACAGTGACATTAGTAAAGGGAAAAGTGGAGGCTATCGCATCATTTATCAAGTCACATCAACCACTTGTTTCATCTTGCTCATCATCTATGCCAAATCCGACCAAGAAACGGTTGCTGTAGAAGAAATTAATGATATTATCGATAACTTCCGCAATCAGCAACAATCAAAACTTAGCTAAGCACAGGAGGTAATCCCACCTCTTTCGGATGCACAAACCTGCTATTAAAACTAACAGCTTTATCCTCAAAAGTTCTCGCTTGGGCAACAGCTTGCCGCAAATGAGCTCGATCCATATCATCCTGAATTCCCGCCACCAAATAGACAATTAACTTCGTCGCTAAATCCCTCCCAGAAACTAACATTCGCTTCTTGTTCGGATCGTACAAAATCCCATACCACGCAGACTCAGGATTATCCATATGGCTAAATCCTTCATCCACATCGTACCTGCGGAGTTTATCGAAAATAGATTTCAGCGAAAGTTTCTTTCTAAATACTAGAATTCCCAAAGCATTAGCCAAGGCAATTTGACCGACTGGGCGGAACAAAATATTGCCCTCACCACCAGGCTTTTCAAAACTAAATCGGCGCAATTCTGCGGTTTCTTCGCCGCTTTCAATTCTTTGATAGCTGGGCAAAGTTGCTAAATTATCGAACAGTTTCTTAAACTCTTCTATTCCTTCTTTCAGTTCCTCATCTTCCGGGCGCATGGGAATCAAACCTTTTCTTTCCGGCTTCCAATGGGGGAATTTGTATTCTAAATACCGTTCCGACATATCTTGCAGCGCTTGCAATGTAGTTAACACTGTTGATTTGGCTGCGACTGTGGCGCTATCCCAATTGACGCGGGGATTTCTGCTATCTTGCTCTTTTAATAAGGGATGGGTGACAGCAATTTTGCGGGCACAAATCGCAAATCCGTTGTCTTCATTTAACAATGCTAATTGACCCTGACTTAGGGTTACAGCCATTAAGTTAACGTGCACAAAGATCGATCGCACTCGCCGTTGTGCTTGCTGCCGCGTTTCCCCCACCGCCGCCGCCGGGATAAACTCAATCCCGATTTTTTCGTGAGCTAATTTATACACTGTTTCGAGGTCTATTTGATACTCGTCTGCTAAATCTTCGAGGGTAATTGCAGCACCAACAGGTTTTTTATTTTTGTTATATCTTTGCAGGATTCCGGTTTTAATTAAACTCATTAAACCTTGAACTCCCATCAGCCGATGCTGGCCGTCTAGGGCAAAAATTGAAACTTCTTTAGAAACATTTAAAAGTCCTAAGTTTTGGTTTTTATCAAAGGATGTGAATTCTGCTGCTGATTTGGTGGCTACACCGTTTTTATCCCATTCATCGGCTAGAGGATTGTCTACCCACGGAGGACTGACGACCACTAAAACTGCCGGGAATTTGTGCGATTTTCGGGCTGCTAAATATTGAGTTAGGGCTGCTTGGCGCGACCAATCTAAGGGGCGCTGGATAATTTCGTCGATGGTTTCATCGTCGCGGACGATGTTGTTAGTTTGGAGGTCAAATTTTTGCCTGAAAAGTGGCATTTGCGAGGCGAAACGCACGCGGGAATCCAACCATTCTAGGCTGACTGAACCGATGTATGCTTCGCTGTTTCCCATCTGGGTTTTTTGGACGAAAATGCGATCGTCCTTTCCTAAGTAATTATCTAGTAAAAGCGCGATTTCTTGTCTTTCGCGATTTTCTTTTTCCAAAAATTGATTAGCGAGGTCATCCGCTGGGTTAGTAGTCATTGGTAGTTTTTATATAAGTTAGGTATTTTTTTAAAAAATATCATGTATTAAATATTATGTCAAGAGTTGTTTTTTAAAAAGTTTTGTGAAATACTTACATTACTTACTGGCGCTAAAACTGATATCACAAGTAACCTGAAAAGTCAATACTTTTAAATTACAATTCCCGATGCCCAATTCCCAATTCTAAATAATCCTGATTGGGAGGGTGGAATTTTGGTAGGTAAAAGGGAGGATCTTGCGATAGAGGTCGAGTGTTAGTTGAATGACTAATTATTTGAAGATAAAATGGCGTTTAGAAACCGCAGATACAGCACAGGTATCCCACCTGTGCCACGCTAGAAGCTAGCTGTAAGTTTAATTAAAATAGAGTCTGAATGGTTCTGCAAGAATACCCAAAATTTGGTCTATCTGAGTAATAAAATATTCAGTCAAATCAATTTTCAACAACTGATTTTCTAGGACTAAAAACTTCCAGTTTGTCCCGGTTGAAACTGCTCCATAAATCGCAGATTGTTCTTGCCCTTTGCGAGCATTAAATATTTGAGCTGCTGTCATCTGAGCCGCGCACTGTCCCAATCCGATTCTAATATCATTGTCTTTTGCTTCGACCAATGTCAATATTGGGGCAGTCACCAATGATTGATTGCTGGACGCACTAAGGAGAAAGTCACAAGCCCCGGTTAATCCTTTGCTCTCTTCTATGTTAAATGTGTTGCCGGAAAAGTAGCCAATTTTGTTGTTAAAAGTGCGCCGTATTTCGAGTAAAATGGGGGTGATAATTAATTCCGATCGGGCTTTTTCGGTGCTGATACTGGATGCTAGGTCTAAGGCTTCGTCTAGGGTTTGTTTCAAACGGTCTGAAGGTGCGATCGGGGTAATTTGACCGAATAAGTGGGGAATGTCTTCGACGGTTAGATCCAGGGTTGAGACGGCTTGGTCGATCGTTTTGAAGTCGCTGTATGACATATTTGGTTTTGGGGGCGGGATGGATTTTGGAAGCGCAGATGCACGTGAACAGTGATATAATCATCCCCTATTTAGGCGAGAAAATTACTTTTTACTTTGCTGACACTGCTTAAATTGTGTAGTTTCTGCGCTAGGGTTGTACATTGCGGTGGTTTAACTTCTGTTGACAATAGTGTAAAATTTCAGGTCGGATTGTATTTAATCATAGTGGGAGGAGAAAATGACTATAGGAGAAGAACCCGAAAATAAAAATTTAGCATACTATCGCCAACGTTTTGCCGATCTTAATGTAAATAATACACGCCAACGTGGTAAAGCTAATCATAAGCCAATATTACTATTATCAATTATCGATCTAATTGCTCAAGGAATAATTAGGGATAATAGAATTTATGTTTCAGATGATTTGGTTAAAACATTTAACAAGTATTGGGATGTCTTAGGTTCTGACTCTCACCAACGTGGTTTGCACTATCCATTTTGGCATTTGGAAGGCGATGGATTCTGGCATAACACAATTAAGTCTGGATTTAATGGTTCAAAACCTAAAACAACTAACAAGCTAAGAGAAGCTGTAGAATATGGTAGTTGGGATAATGAATTATTCGATTTACTTCAAGACCAAAATTCTAGATCGGAATTAATCGATACACTGATTGCTAAATGGTTTTCATTAAATAGAGACGATATTGGAGATATTTTGCAAGTCAATCAAGACTTTGAAAATGTTACTGAGACAGAAATAGAAATATCAGCCACATCAGGAATTTCTGACGGACAACCGAGATTTTATTTAACCAAATCTGCTGTTAGAAATGCTTTTTTCAGGAAGGCAGTAGTACACATATATGATTACAAATGTGCATTTTGTCGATTGAAAGTCATCAGAAATATAACTCAAAATATTGTAGATGGCTCACACATTAAGCCATTTTCAAAGTTTTATGATAATCAAATTAATAATGGGATATCATTGTGTAAAAATCATCATTGGGCTTTTGACCAGGGTTGGTTTGCCATAGATGATAATTACAGAATTCTCGTCGCTAATGACTTAGAAGAGGAATCCCCCAATGCCCGAACTATGAAAAATTTTCATAGTGAAACTATTCACCTGCCAACTTTAGACAAAGATTTACCAAGACTTGAATCGCTAGAATGGCATCGGCTGAATGTATTTAGAGCTTAATGAAGTAACTGAGGTTGAAGACATGACAGAAACAATGCAAATACCAATCTTTCCACCCCGTAGTGTTAATGAGTTAGTGGAAGAAATAAAAAAATTAAGTAACGAAATTAGAGACTTATATTGTTTAGATGATATACCTTGGGTTTTAGGATATTCGGGAGGAAAAGACAGCACTACCGTAGTGCAGCTTATCTGGTATGCAATAGCAGAATTACCACCTGAAAAAAGAACCAAAAAAATCTATGTGATCACAACAGATACGCTGGTAGAGAACCCGATAGTTTCTACGTGGGTGCGTCATTCATTGAAACAGATGAAGTCTGCTGCTATAGAGCAGCAGCTACCAATAGAACCTTATATGCTTTATCCAGAGGTCAAAGATACTTTCTGGGTAAACTTGATGGGAAAAGGCTACCCAGCACCGAGACATGGATTTCGCTGGTGTACTGAACGCCTAAAAATCCTTCCTTCTAATCGGTTTATTCGTGATGTGGTGAGAATCAATGGAGAAGTAATTCTGATATTGGGTACTCGCAAAGCTGAAAGTATTAAACGCGCTGTTTCAATGGAAAAACATGAAATAGGTCGAATGAGTGACCGTTTAAATGATAATTCTAATTCAATTAAATCTCTGCTTTATCAGAGTCCTAGTCTGCCTAATTCCCTGATTTATAGTCCGATTGAAGACTGGCGAACTGATGAAGTCTGGATTTATTTGAATCAGTGGCCTAATCCTTGGAAAAATAGCAACAAAGATTTATTTACTATGTATCGTGGTGCGACAGCAGATAATGAATGTCCTTTAGTAGTTGACACTTCTACGCCTAGCTGTGGCAGTTCTCGCTTTGGCTGCTGGGTTTGTACAATGGTAAACCAAGATAAATCAATGGAGGCAATGATTCAAAATGATGAGGAAAAAGAATGGATGCAGCCTCTTCTTGATATTCGCAACGAATTAGATATAAAAAACGATCGCCCAAAAAGAGACTTCCGCCGCATCTACGGTAGAGTAGAACTGTTTGAACGCAACATGGGCGACGACAAAACCTCCGTTGAACCCATCCCAGGGCCCTACACCAAATTCTGGCGGGAACACTGGCTGAGACGAGTCTTGGAAGCACAAACCCAAATCCGCAAAACCGCACCTTTAGAAATGCGCGACATCACCTTAATTACCCCCGAAGAACTTAGCGAAATCCGCCGCATTTGGCTGGAACAAAAGCACGAATTTGATGACAGTTTACCCCGGATTTACGAAGAAGTCACGGGCGAACCGTTTGCAGATTCCCGCCCCGCCGCCGAAAGAAAACTTTTGGGTAGCGACGAATGGACTGTACTAGAAGAAATGTGCGACGACAAAATGCACCTGGAATTGATGGCAAAACTCCTGGATACGGAACGCCAATACTACACGAAACCCCGTCGTACCGGTGTTTATGGCGATTTGGAAAAATGCTTTGAAACCAGTTCGCGATCGCAGGAAGAAGCAATTGGCAACGCCCACTATCAACGGAATCTCAAAAAAGCCGTGGAAGATATGAAAGCAAATCCGGCCCTGAATATTCAGCAAGTCAAAAATGCGATCGCCCAAACCAACATTTCTGCAACTGATGCTACCGCTGATATTGCCAAACTTAAGGAAGAATTAGAAAGCAGCAGCAACGAAGACAAGCAGTTGTCTTGGGCAGATATTAAATATTCAACTCCAGATGTAGGAGGGGTAAAATAGCAAAGATTAGGTCGAATTATCTCGATCGGGCTGGGAGTCTCAGTCCGATCGCACCCACCAACTTTTATTCCATCTCAACAACATCTACAATGCAATTCCTCGAACTCGTCCTCAAAAACTTCGGCCCCTACGCAGGCATCCAAACCATCAATCTCCGCCCCGAAAAAGACGGAAATCCCTGCCCAGTCATCCTATTTGGGGGCATGAATGGCGGTGGCAAAACGACCCTGATGGATGGTATTCGCCTCGCCCTCTACGGTGGTAGAGCTCAATGTTCCACCAGAGGAAATTTAAGCTACAGCGACTTTCTCAATCAATCAGTCAATCGTCATACTCCACCATTAGACGATACCCGTGTTGAATTAATATTTGAACAAGTCCAAGACGATAAATTGACTCAATTCAAAATAGTTAGATACTGGACTAAAAATGATATCAAAGATAATTTAAGCATCCTCATATATAGCGAAGTAGTCAATGATTGGTGGTCAGATAAAGCGATTACCAAAACTTGGGATGAATACATCGAAACCCTTTTGCCTGTGGGGATATCTAACCTATTTCTGTTTGATGGCGAACAAGTAAAAGAATTAGCAGAACTCGAAACTCCGCCGGAGTTTGTCGTCGGGGCGATTAAATCTCTTTTAGGTTTAGAATTAGCAGAACGCCTCGCTGTTGATTTAGAGATTCTAGCAGGCCGGAAACGAAAAGAAATTGCTGGCAAAAAAGACTTGGTAGCTTTAGAAAAAATCGAGGAAATATTCAAGGAAATCAATGCTAAGAAAGAGTTAGAAACAGATAAAAAAGCCAGCTTTCAAACCGAATTAGATAAAGCTCAAAAAAATCAGCAACAAGCATCAGATAAATTCATTTCTCAAGGTGGCAAAATTGCGGCCGATCGCAGTCAACTAGACATACAACTAAACAACTACAAAAATCAGGCAGAAAACACCCGTCAAACGATGATGGAATTAGCCTCAAATATGCTACCGCTCGCCCTAATTGCACCTTTGCTAACTCAAGCAAAAATCCAAGCAGAAACAGAAGCCAGCCAACAGCAAGCAAAGATTGCTCAAAATGTTATCAAACAAAGAAGCGATCGCCTTTTGAACTATATCGCAGAAATTTCATTAAATGCCCAACAGCTAGATAAAATTCAAGACTTCATCCGCCAAGAAGACCAAGAACTCGAACAGCAAGCGGGAACCGACATTCCGCCCTGGATGAATGCCGATGACAACAGTATCCAGCAACTAGAAAACCTGCTTAGCTACCAAATTAAATCTCAACAAACCGCCACCAGTCAACAAATAGCAGAAATCAAAAACATCGAATCAGAAATCGACTTCACAGACAGACAACTCGCAGCCGCTGCTTCCCCCGAAGCCTACGATAAACTAGAATTAGCAGTTAAAAATGCTCAAAAAGCAGTCGCTAATGCAGCAGCAGACTTGGAATTAGCTAACCGCCACATAGATGAATTAGATAAAGAATTAGCAAAAAACCAGAAAGAATTAGAAAGCTATAGTAGCGAATATATCACCATCAGAAATAGTCAACATATCATCGCATCTATCGCCAAAGCCCAAGTCACTCTTAAACAGTTTAAAGAAAAACTGACTCTCAAGAAACTAAACAAACTCGAAGTGGAAATTACTGATTGTTTCCGTTATCTCCTACACAAAACTGACTTAGTGCATAGAGTTGCGATCGATACTCAAACATTTAGCCTTTCCATCTATGATACTGAAGGCAAACAAGTACCAAAACACCGACTCTCTGCTGGGGAAAAACAATTACTGGCGATCGCCTTTTTGTGGGGATTAGCCAGAGTATCCGGTAGATTGTTACCAGTTGCGATCGACACTCCCTTGGGCCGCCTCGACTCCTCCCACAGAAACAACCTAGTCGAACGCTATTTCCCCTCAGCTAGCCATCAAGTTATCCTGCTTTCTACCGACACGGAAATTACCAAAGTAGAATATGATAAGCTGCAAGAACTGGAGGCGATAGCCCACAGCTACCTACTTAAGTATGACTCTACTAAGCGCCAAACTACTGTGGAAGAGGGTTATTTTTGGTAAAATTTGAGATTGTAAATTAGATACCTGACTTCTTAAAAAAGTCGGGTATCTAGGTATTCTCTCATACTTCTGTTTTTTAACTATTAGGTAATTCCTCCGGTAAAATCGGCGGGAACTCCAAAGGAAGTTGACCCAAAACACCAGTCCTAAAATCATTCAACATCTGCCGCGCCATTCGTTCCACATCTCCTTGATGTCTTTCCTTGGCTATCTCGTGTAAATAATTCTCACCATTAGTAGACAAAGCATCTAATTTATATCTAGATTTGAAACCAGATACTGAAATCAAAGTATCATCAGTAGCTTCCAGCCCCAGCAGCAAATCCACCATCGCCGCCGCGACTACCTGATTGTCATAAGCTGCTTCGCCAATATCTTCACAAATAGCTAACTTTAAGGCATTTTCTTGATTATTAATTCGGGTGGGAATGACTCCAGGAGTATCTAATAGCTCAATTACGTCAGAAATCCGAATCCATCGGAGCGATCGCGTTACTCCAGCCCTACGCGCACTATCTACCACTCTCCGTCCCAATAACCGATTAATCAAAGCAGACTTTCCCACATTCGGAAAGCCAATCACCACCGCCCGGACTGGACGAGGAAGCATACCGCGATCGAATCTTCTTTGATTGAGTTGCACCCCAGCATTCTGCACAGCATCCGTCAAAGCATCTATGCCTTGTCCGTGTCCGGCATTAGTAAAATAAACCGCTTCACCCCTTGCCTCAAACCATGCCTCCCATTCCTGGCGCAATCGAGGCGAAATCATATCCATCCGATTAATCACTAATATTCGTGCTTTACTGCCCACCCAAGTCTGCATTTGGGGATGATTCGTAGCCAAAGGAATGCGGGCATCTCGGACTTCCAGCACCACATCTACTCGCTTTAGTTGTTCTTTTAATGCCCGTTCAGCTTTGGCAATGTGACCGGGATACCAGTGAATTTTCATTAGTTATTAGTTATTAGTTATTAGTCATTAGTCATTAGTCAGCAGTCATTAGTCAGCAGTTATTAGTATTAGTCAGCAGTCAGCAGTCATTAGTCAGTTGGCATTTAACCAATAACTAATAACCAATAACTAATAACCAATAACTAATGACCAATGACTAATGACTAATAACTAAGGCACAATCAAAACTGCACAAGGAGAAAGATTAATCACCCGACTGGTAACGCTATCAGACGCCCCATCATCAGTTAAACCCATCCCTCGACAGCCCATCACAATCAAATCAGCGCTAATTTCATCAGCCACATCACAAATCGTGAAAGCAGGTTTGCCTTCCCGTTCAATGATTTCAGCTTCAATTCCCTGCTGGGAAAACATGGCCTGGGCATCAGATAACAGCTTAGCCACTGCTTCGGGGGAAGCCATTGCTTCTCGCGGTGGGGATTCGCCACCCTCGGCTGGGGGTTCGACTACCGACAGAATGACTAAACGAGCGCCATAGGTTTTCACAATATTGACAACCTTTTCGGCGGCTTCGCGGGCTTCTGGGCTTTGATCTACGGGAAATAAGACAGTTTTGAACATACTGCACATCTGCTACATAAGATTGATATAAAGCGGACAAGACTGACATCAAGGACACTTAAAACTTACTTCCTGCTTCTACGTAGGGAGTCGGCTCCTTCTACTCAACAGGCGTGAATTCAGGATTAGCCATCCTTACTCTATCTCTTGAGACCGATGCTCGCATTAATCGCAGCATTTAAATCTCGATCGCAACAGTTATTTTAACCCAAAGCCGTGAAGCGAAGGACAGGGTTTTAGACCAGATTTTTTGATAAACTCTTTAAGTTAAGCCAATCAGTGCCGTTTGTTCCATCTTTCGTTTTTTTGTACGGGCGCTGTTGAATGCGTCCGAGGCCCAAGTGCAAGTTACCAGTGCCACCATTTCAACGGAATTCAACAAAACACACATATTTAGGAGGTTAATTCTGTGACAAAAAAAACTGTAGCAAATTTATCGGCATCGGATTTATCAGGAAAACGGGTACTCGTGCGGGCGGACTTTAACGTGCCACTCGACAACGGCAGTATCACCGATGATACTCGCATCCGGGCTGCTCTGCCGACAATTCAAGATTTAGCCTCTAAGGGCGCTAAGGTGATTTTGTGCAGCCACTTCGGGCGTCCCAAGGGTGTGACAGAGAAGTTGCGTTTGACTCCTGTTGCTAAGCGGCTGTCGGAATTGTTGGGTAAAGAAGTCAAAAAAACTGATGATTGTATCGGCGATGAAGTGGCTGCGACAGTTGCGGCGATGGAAAATGGCGATGTGATTTTGCTGGAAAATGTCCGCTTCTACCCAGAAGAGGAAGCAAATGACCCGGAATTTGCTAAGAAGTTGGCTTCTGTGGCTGATTTGTATGTGAATGATGCTTTTGGAACTGCTCACCGGGCTCACGCTTCGACTGAGGGTGTGACTAAGTATCTGAGTCCTTCTGTGGCTGGGTTTTTGATGGAAAAGGAATTGCAGTATCTTGGTAGTGCGATCGACAATCCTCAACGTCCTTTAGCTGCTATCATCGGCGGTTCCAAGGTTTCTAGCAAGATTGGAGTCATTGAAAAACTGTTGGAAAAGTGCGACAAATTGCTGTTGGGCGGTGGCATGGTTTTCACATTCTACAAGGCTCGTGGCTTGAATGTTGGTAAGTCTTTGGTAGAAGATGACAAACTAGAATTGGCTAAGTCTTTGGAAGCTAAAGCTAAGGAACGGGGAGTTACCTTTCTGTTACCTACTGATGTCATAGTTGCTGACAAGTTTGCTGCTGATGCTAACACTCAAATCGTCTCCGTTGAGAACATTCCCGACGGTTGGATGGGTTTGGATATTGGCCCCGATTCAGTCAAAACTTTCCAAGCTGCTTTGGCTGATTGCAAAACTGTCATCTGGAACGGGCCGATGGGCGTGTTTGAGATGGAGAAGTTTGCTGCGGGAACTGAAGGTATCGCTCATTCTTTAGCTGGAATCACTAAAACTGGTACTACCACAATTATCGGTGGTGGTGACTCGGTGGCGGCTGTCGAACAGTTGAATTTGGGTTCAGAAATGAGCCACATTTCTACTGGTGGCGGCGCTAGTTTGGAGCTACTAGAAGGTAAGGAATTGCCTGGTGTTGCGGCTTTAGATGAAGCTTAATTAAGTAGTAGGGACACGGCATTGCCGTGTCCCTACGGGGATTTATAAATCTGGCATATACTTGAAAAACATGGAATCTGTGAGGTTTGTTTGTCAGGAACTCAGGGAATCAACGCCACTGAGCTTGTAAGAAATTACAAGCTGTTCTGACCAGACCCCTCTTCGGAGGAGACGTTATTTAGGTCATGACACCGGCGAATGCGACGCTAGTTTTCCGCTCTGTCATCTGCAATTAAACAGTTTTAAAGTCACTGAAACAGTGTTGCAGGTCTAACAAGCCTTTATAACCAGGTCGAAGCGAACATTACCCGTAAGGGAAAGCGAGGCAACCATACCTCACCGGAGGGGCAACCATACCCCTCCAACCCCGAAAGGGGATTCAAAGCGGTTGAAACCGCCTACGTCGTTTCCCTCTCAGGGCTAAAGCCGCTGAGTTTCCCACTTACCGAGAGTTTTTATGAAAGTTAAGATTTTAGCAACTGTAACGACAATTTTAGCCTCACTTTGGCTAGCAGTTCCGGTGAAAGCTCAAAATGCGGATCATGTCCGCCAGTTGTTGGAAACTAATGAGTGTGAAGGGTGCGATTTGAGAAATGCCGATTTATTCAAGGCTAGCTTGTATAGAGCTAGGTTGAAAGGGGCTGATTTAAGCGGAGCAAATCTTTATGAAGCTAATTTGATACAAGCGGATTTAACTGATGCTAATTTGGCTGGTGCTAATTTAGTGAATGCTGATTTGTATGGTGCTGATTTGGATAGTGCTAATCTGCGAAGTGCGAATTTGTCTAATGCTTTTTTGAGTAGAGCAAATATGACGATGGCAGATTTGCGTGGTGCTAAACTTTTTTCGGCTAATTTGGCAGAATCTTATTTGCTTCAAGCTAATTTGTCGAATACAGATTTGCGTCGCTCGCTTTTGTTTAGAGTGAATTTAAATCGAGCGAATTTAAGTGGGGCGGATTTGTCTTTTGCGGATGTGCGGGATACGAATTTACAGAATGCTATTTTGTCGAATACTCGGCTACCAAAAGCTCAATTGAGTGGAGCTAATCTAGATGCGGCGAGGGATTTCCGTCAGGCTGATTTGGAACGTGCTAATTTGCGGGGTACGAATGTGGGCCCGGTGGTTTGTGTGACGACTAATTATCCTTATTGTGTTTTGAATTTGGAGTGATTAGTCTGCCATATTTCTGTCCCTAGACAAATGAAGTCCGCGTAGGCGGACTTTTTGTTTTTTATGGTTATAGCAACCGCTTTGGCGGTTGCTATATATCTAGCTGTTTCAAATACCTATGTTTTCGGTACATAAGTCGATCGCACTTGTAACTCCTTCATCTGCTTCTCATCCACACCAGACGGCGCATTTGCCAAAATACAACGCGCTTGCTGCGTCTTCGGAAACGCAATCACATCCCGAATCGAATCCTCGCCAGCCAACAACATTACCAGGCGATCGACACCATAGGCAATTCCTCCGTGGGGCGGGGTTCCATACTCAAACGCATCCAACAAAAAGCCAAACTTATTGTAAGCTTCCTCAGTCGATAAGCCGATCGCCTCAAACACCCTTTCCTGAAGATCCCGCTGGTAAATCCGCAGAGAACCGCCACCGACTTCTGTACCATTTAACACCAAATCGTAAGCTTGAGCTCTCGCAGTCTTCAGATCGTCAATATCATCGGGATGCGGGGCTGTAAATGGGTGGTGCAATGCTTCCAAACGCTTCTCATCGGCGTTCCATTCAAACATTGGGAAATCTGTCACCCATAGCAGATTCATCTTGTTTTTGTCAATCAATCCCAATTCATTACCGACAAACAAACGCAATCTATCCAAAGTCTTATTGACAGTTGTCACATCGGCTGCTGCAAATAACAACAAATGACCTGGTTGTGCACCAGTGCGATCGAGCAAATCCTGTTTTTGAGCTTCAGTCAAATTATCCTTAATTGCGCCGATCGTATCAATTTCGCCATTCTCCCGCACCCGGATGTAAGCCAATCCCTTCGCACCGGCTTCGCTGGCTTCCTTAAACAAATCGCCACCCGGTTTGATCCGCACATTAGAAATCGCATCATTCCCGCCCGGAATCGGCAAAATTTTCACAATTCCGCCCGCAGCAACTGCACCGGAAAATACCTTAAATCCCGAATCTTTCATCAAATCGGAAACATCGACTAATTCCATACCGAAGCGAGTATCTGGTTTATCACTACCGTAACGATCCATCGCTTCGGCGTAAGTCAAACGCGGGAAAGGATGAGGCAATTCCACGCCTTTCACACTTTGGAAAATATTGCAGACTAAACCTTCGTTTAATTCGAGGATTTCTTCTACAGACATGAAACTCATTTCCATGTCCAATTGCGTAAATTCCGGTTGTCTGTCAGCGCGCAAATCTTCATCGCGGAAGCAGCGGGCAACCTGATAATATCTGTCTAAACCCGAAACCATCAGCAATTGTTTGAACAACTGTGGCGACTGCGGCAAAGCATACCATTCGCCTAAATTGACGCGACTGGGAACCAAATAATCTCTCGCACCTTCGGGAGTCGATCGCGTTAAAATCGGTGTTTCAACTTCAATAAAACCTCCAACATCTTCCAGGTGGCGACGCATCGCTTTGATAACTTGGTGACGAAGCTGCAAATTCCGACTCATGCGATCGCGCCGCAAGTCCAAATAGCGATATTTCAAGCGCAAATCTTCCCGCACGCTTTCATTATCCGCCGTCGAAACCTGAAACGGTAACTGTTTGCGAACCGCATTCAACAATTCAATCTCATCAGCATAAATTTCTACCTCACCCGTAGGCAATTTAGGGTTGAGGGAATCTGCGGGGCGGCTGGTGACTCTACCTGTAATTCTCACAACGTATTCGCCGCGCAAAGCCTCAGCCCCGTGATAGGAATCCGGCGTGCGTTGGGGATCGCTGACAATTTGCACTAAGCCCGATCGATCGCGCAAATCCAGAAAAATCACCCCGCCATGATCGCGGCGGCGATCCACCCATCCGTAGAGGGTGACAGTTTGTCCGATGTGTTCGCTTCGCAGTTCGCCGCAGTAGTAACTTCTCATGGTTCGGGGTTATGGACTAAAAATAAAGCTTTCTGATTATAGCGCTGTAGGGACACGGCACTGCCGTCTCCTGATTTCTGGTAATATTTAGCAAATTCGGACACGGCAATGCCGTTTCCCTACCTAAAATAACATTGTAGGGACTAAGGCCAAGCCGTCTCCTAATTTCTAAATTCGGACACTGCCGTCTCCTAATTTCTGGTAATATTCAGCGAAAATTATGCCATATCTAAGCTTAATGCTTCTTGTCAAAAAACTTAGTTAGCGCACTCCACGCAGACTTCGACGCATCCGTCAAGCGACTGCCGATCGACTCAATTTCCCCAACCACAACGTGCCAATTCTTTTCAGATTCCTTCTGGATTTGGTCAACAGCTTGTTCAATGCGATCGCGTTCGATAAACTTATTTTGTTCTACCGCTTCTCGCGCATGGCGCACAGCTTTCAAATAAGCTTCGCGGCTGATTTCGCCAGCATCTTGCACCTGTGATTGCGCGCGAGTTTTAATCGCATCAACCACTAGCCAATTTTTCTCGGCTTCCTTTTGAATCAGCCCCACCGCATCAGTCATTCTTTCTTTGGCGTGAGTCTTATTTTTTGCGATCGCTAACTGCGCTTTCTGCACAGCGTTTAAGTAAGCCTCACGGGTGAGATCGCCCGCTGCTTGTACTTCTGCTGCTGCGCGTTTTTTGATCGCTTCAAATAATATGGCTGTTTCGGCGATCGTTTCTTCCGTAGCATCGGGCATCTCCTTTTTGACGATCGCAGTCGTTTCGGGAGTTACATCTATAATTGTTTCTTCGGTCATATTTGGATCTGTCATATCAATGATCTCCTGATTATCAAACGTTTTGAAAAAAGTCTACAGTCTTTAGGCAGATTTTGTGTGTAGCGCCCAAATCTATTTTGGCCATCGCTTGTTTACATTGTAATATTTATATGGTCAAAGCTCATGTGTAGAATACCGCCAATTAGCAGGTACGGTTTAGCACACTTTAGTTATTGGGAATTGGGAATTGGGAATTGGGAATTGGGCATTGGTAACAGTCAACAGTCAACAGCAAACAGTTAACAACTATTTAGTTTATGCTACAAGATTCCAATTTCCGAGTTCCGATCGCCATTAGTTTCGGTGCAGTTGCCGGCGCTTTGAGCCGCTACTATATCACATTATGGTTTGCCAGTCGTTTTGGCACTGGTTTTCCCTACGGAACCTTTTTCATTAACATTACTGGTTGCTTTGCTATGGGATTTTTTATTACCCTAGTATCGGAACAAGTAGTGATGATTCCTCTAGAAGTTCGGTTAATGGTAACAACTGGGTTTTTGGGCGCTTATACCACTTTTTCTACTTACAGTTTAGAAACGAATGCTTTGTGGCGCGATCGAGCTTACAGCGTGGCCACTTTTTACTGGGCTGGCAGTGCCATACTAGGAGTCATTGCCGTTCAGTTAGGTGTCATTGTAGCGCGAATTGGCAAATAGATAAAAAGCATAATATTGACAGACTCACCGGGCTTAAGTCACGGTGATTATTGATACTTCATCGACTGACGCAACCGAGGTTGTCTTACTCTGTCAATCACCTTAAATTCCCTACCAAATTTTTCAGATTCAGGCTTCTTTTCGGACTGTTTATAAGCCGCATGAAAATCATTTAAAACAACCCGAATACAACCCAAGAAACGAGCTAATTTCTGTTGCTTTTCGTCGGTCGTGTAGAATCTATATTGATACTTTTCTTTCATTTTGTCTGGCTATTTATTTACTTTGTTATACTATAAATTGCTGATATAATCAAGAAATTAAAGCCGTCCTATAAGGACGGGGCTTTAGACCCAAATTTTTGGTAACTATTCGTGTCAATAGGTTATAGACTGTATTCAGGAACGCGCGCAGCACAGGTTTAGGAGGGTCGTCAGTGACAGAAAGCAATTATCAATTATCTTCGTTACCGACCTACGCGCGAAAAGAATTGCGGGAATTAGTCCGATCGCAATTAAAGGCCCTACTGGAACAAGGAGACTTTAAAGGAGCAAAAGCGATTTTGCAGCCGGTGCAGGAAGCTGACATCGCTGAAGCCATTGAAGGGCTACCAGAAACCATGCAGGTAATAGCCTTTCGCTTACTTGCCAAAGACGAAGCGATCGCAGTTTATGAATATCTAGACTCCAGCGTCCAGCAGTCTCTCTGTGAAAAATTTAAACGCCAAGAAGTCATTGACATTGTAGACAAAATGTCGCCCGACGATCGCGCTAAACTGTTTGACGAACTGCCAGCAGTATTAGTCCGCCGCCTTTTGGGTGAATTGAGCTCGACGGAACGCGAAGCTACGGCTCAACTATTGGGTTATGAAGCCAGTACGGCTGGCCGAATCATGACCCCAGAATACATTTCTCTCAAAGAAAGCTTTACCGTTGCTCAAGCTTTAGACAGAATCCGCTCTTTGGCTAAAACTACCGAAACCATTTATTCTCTTTACGTCACCGATGCCGCCCGCAGCTTAACTGGCATTTTATCCTTGCGGGATTTAGTCACTTCGCCCCTCGACAAAACTGTCGGCGAAATCATGACCCGCGAGGTAGTTTCAGTTCAGACTGGTACTGACCAAGAAGAAGTAGCTAGGCTGATTCAGCGTTATGATTTTTTGGCAGTGCCTGTAGTAGACCGGGAGCAGCGTCTCGTTGGTATCATTACAGTTGACGATGCGATCGACATTTTAGAACAAGAAGCCGCCAAAGATATCTATGCCTTGGGCGGTGTCCAGTCTGGGGGTGACAATTATTTTCAGACCGATTTAATCACCGTTGCTCGCAAAAGGGTTGTCTGGCTATTTGTGCTGCTCTTAACCAATACTGTCACGGGATCAATTATTAGAGCTCAAGAAGATCTTTTGCAGCAAGTGGTAGCTTTAGCAGCCTTTATTCCATTGCTGACAGGTACGGGAGGTAATGTCGGAGCCCAGTCCTCAACGGTGGTAATTCGGGGCTTGAACACCGATGAAATTACGGCAATGGGCCCCATGAAAATAATTGTGCGCGAGGGGATGGCGGGAGCGCTGCTAGGAGCTATATTGGGGACGGTAGCCACTGCTTGGGCTTATGTTCTGCAAGGGAATTTAGCAGTGGCGATCGCAGTTGGGGTCAGTTTATTGGCGATCGCAATTTTAGCTTCCATCGCCGGTTCAGCTTTGCCATTCTTATTTCGTTCTTTGGGTTTAGATCCCGCTTTGATGTCCGCACCCTTTATCACTACCGCAGTTGATGTCCTTGGTGTCTTGATTTATTTCTCTTTAGCTCGATTAATTTTGCAGGTTTAATATATTTAAGTAGATTGACATAAATAAAAAACCCATAATAATTTTAAATTTCGTGATGTACAGCCTCCCAATTCCCAATTCCCGATTCCCAATCCCCAATCCCCAATTCCCAATTCCCAATTCCCATTTAACATATGCCCTCATCTAATTCAAAAACCAAAATCCAAAATCCAAAATTCACTAATTTATCAGAAATTGCTGAATTAGTTTTCCTGGCTGCATCTGGGGTGGGATTAGCTGCTAGTTTGGTTTTCCAGCAGAGCATTTATGCCCAAGTGCCGATCGCAATTTCGCTCCTATTAAACTTTGTGAATCGCCAGAAGTTGCACCGACAACTGAAAACAACTACAGCCTCAACATTCGATCGCCTAAATCAACAGACCACATCGACCACAAGTGCGATCGAGCAATTACAAATTACCGTAAAATCCCTAGACCAAACCGTCCCCCAAACCACTCACGAAAATCTCAATGTTCAGCCAGCAGAAAACGTACATTCTCTAATTTCAGCCGTTGAAAATATCCGTCAACGGCTGATAATTTTAGAAAAAACCATGAAAATGACTCAAAGCGAGATTGAGCTGACTAGCCGCCAATTCAAGCAGCGCCCAGAGTTAGCACAAATCGAAACTTTGACAACAATCATGATTGACCTACAGCAGTTTGTCAACGAACTGCCGCAGTGGGGAAGTTTGCAGCAACGGCAACTAACAGAACTTCAGCAAAAAGTAGAAACTGCCTTGAGTGAAGTATCTCAAGAAATTGCTGCTATTCCTAACCGTGTGCAGGAAGCCCTAGGGAATCGCGGCGAAATCAACCAAAATTCGAGTCCGGCTTTGAATGGTGAGATTACCAAAAATCAAAATGATAAAATTCGCCAGAAGCATCCCAGAGCTTATGTCAAGTGGAGTCCAGAAGAAGATGAGAATTTGAAGAATGAATATGCTAGCGGTCAACAAATTGGCGAATTAGCCAAGAAATTTCAGAGACAATCAAGTGCCATTCGTTCACGATTACAAAAATTAGGATTAATCGAATAATCGAATAATCGGAATTGGGAATTGGGAATTGGGAATTGGGAATTGGGCATCGGGCATTGGGAATTGGGCATCGGGCATGGTTAGAACCTTACAAATAACCAATAACAAAACGATCGCCCTTTTTTGCAAAGAGCGATCGCCTTATTTATTCAGCGCTGGCTAACAAAAACCAGCCACTAATATCGTTTTCGGTTACCAAAATAATGGGTCTAAAGCCCCGTCCTTCGCTTGACGGCTTTTATGATAAAATAATATCATGAAAGCAAGATATCAGTATCGATTCTACCCAACAAACCAACAAGAGCAAAGTCTATCTAGACTTTTTGGTTGTGTGCGTGTTGTGTACAATGATGCTCTTGCAATTTGCCAACAATCTGAGAAAAAACCATCATCCGCTGAACTTCAGAAGCTAGTAATAACTCAGGCAAAGTAGAAACAAAACCCGTATTCAGATTGCCAAAGTCCACAATCAAATAGCCGACACTCGTAAAGATTTCCTGCATAAGTTATCAACCAAAGTTGTTAGTGAAAACCAAACTATTGTTTTGGAAGATTTAAATGTGTCGGGAATGGTCAAAAACCGTAAACTTTCACTCTTCAATTAGTAAACAAGGCTGGCGTGAATTCAGGGTTTTGGTTGAGGCAAAGTCTGAGAAATATGGACGCAAATTTGTAGTCATCAACCGTTGGGAACCTACCAGTCAAACTTGCTCTAATTGCGGGTTTAAATGGGGCAAAATTGATTTGTCGGTGCGTTCCGTGCTTTGTTTAAGTTGTGGCACGGAACACGATCGAGATGAAAATACTTCCAAGAATATAGTTCAAGTCGGGATAGGGCATTGCCACGACTCTAAATGTACGTCGAGACAGAGTAAGGCTAGTTCGCTAGCATCCGTCGTTGAAGCGTAAAGAATCCCCGTGCGTTCACGCCGGGGAGTATGTCAAATCGGTATTCTTCAAACAGTCAACCGTCAACCGTCAACCGTCAACAGTCAACAGTCATTCTAGAAATCTTGTGGCAACAAAGAACTTAAACGTTCCAACAAAGGATCAGATTCCTGATGAGGAGAAACCTCAACATCAGAAACCACATTCTCATCCGCTACAGACTTAGACTCAACCGCATCAGGCTCTACTACTTTGGAAACTTGAGCAAAAGAAACTTGAGTAAACTTACCATCAACACTTCCCTGCAACCGATCCAATTGGACGCTGAGTTGATTCAAGTGATGTTCCAGTCCCTTCAAACGGCTTAATTCCTCAGCAGAAACATGATGCTCGAACTCACCAAATTTGACCGCAAGTTCAGCAATACGCTGTTCCAACCGCTGAAAGCTAGGTGTAGCAGCAGCCGACTCAGACACAGACACAGACAAAAACTGCCACAAAGCTTGCTTGCAGAGATTGCTAAAAGTCTGATACTTAGTCAAAGCCAACTCTTTTTCAATAGCGGCCAACAAAGTCTGATCCGCAGCATCTTCAGTAAACGCAACCGAGAAATTCGCCTTATTTTTTGCCCACAGTGCCATAGGTTCAAGCCTTAATGCATTACTTAATCGTGGCTAGCTGAGCCTCAGCATAAATAAACTGTCCCAAAGCATTTGCTTTGCGAGAAGGCTGAGCCAAGTGAGCCTTAAGATTGGCTTCCTTGAGCAAAGGTTGCAGCACTTCGGAGAAAAACTCGCCGCCCCCACCAGTTAGAACCACATCCGTTACCCGTTCCGGTAGCCATTGCAACAAACGTTCGGACAGTTCGTTAGCGAAACTCTCCCGCAAATCCTTAATAATCGGATCTAAATTAGTTGGCTTAGCAGCTCCTCTAGGACGGTAGAAACGCTGACCTTCGGGCTTGTTAACTGCTTCGAGCAAAGACAGAGATTGAGCATCAGCCCCTGGAATCTTAGAAGCGACTTGTTCGTAGAACTTATTCATCGCAAAAGAATCGCTCTTGGAAGCAGCCCTAGCAAACCGGAAACGATCGACCATCAACAAATCGGTAGTTTGATGTCCGATATCGACAACGGCTACAGATAGTTCGGGCAATTCTGGCGAAAACTCTTTGTTGTCTTGAGCCTCGCACCAAATCAAGCTGCCGAACCCTTCAGGCATCACCCAAACATGGCTGATGTTGATATCCACGCGCTCGCCCCGGTAAACCATAACGTGCGGAGAGCGCAGTTGGCTGACAATTTCTTCCTTTTCTTTCTCAAACTGATCCTGAGAATAAAACGGCAAACCTAGCACAACTGCCACATCGCCTTTCATCTGGAAATATCCAGCACAAGAAAAAACCTTGACTAAAGCATCTACTACTTTAGACTGGTCCGCACCGCCCAGATTAGCGCCAAAATCCGCTGCCAGTTGGCCTATAGCGTAACCCTTGCCTTGGTACTCCAGCCACATATCCAACAGAGGGTCTGTTGCTTTGGACTCAAAGCTGCCGCCTCGTACCTTTTCCACTGGCATAGTAGCCACGTTGGCAGGGATAAAAACAACACCACTTGGGTTGCGACTCACGCAGGCTTTAGTTGCCGTCCGACCCAAATCAGCACTAATAATCGATTTGTGAGAAGCGATCTTAGTCTGTTGCGTCAGCATAGCCGAATTAGGAACAAGCTGTCTAGTTGTCATTGAAACGTTTTACCTCACTGAGCCTCACCATTATCATGCCTTATCCCTGGACACTGCCGCGCTTAAAGACAGTGGGTTTTGGCACAATTTTTCTAACTTTACTTAGATTCGTTATTCAAATCAGCACCAAACATTATATTCGGGACGATCGCCTTTAATGAATTTTAGATTTTAGATTTTAGATTTTAGGGGCTATTCCACCGAGTCATCCGGGGGCCTTGTACCCTGGATGCTTGATTGTCAGTTTTATTTTCAATCGCCTCCAGCGTACCCTGTTGCCTGAGAGTGCATTGTTAAGTTACATTTAGTTAAGATTCTGAGTGTTAACTTTTATCTCACATTCCCAACACCGAGATCTTACCTGTATTTGTCCACAATTCGAGGCTACTGCTTTTATGAAAATTTCTTGGCGAACTATACTACTTTGGACTCTACCCGCCTTAGTCATCGGCTTCTTCCTATGGCAAGGAGCCTTTGCACCATCCCCGGCAGAAATGACCAAGAACACGGCCAGCACCCGCCTCAGCTACGGTCGATTCTTAGATTACTTAAACGCCGGTCGAGTCACCAGCGTTGACCTTTATGACGGGGGTCGGACAGCGATTGTCGAAGCAGTCGATCCCGAACTGGACAATCACACACAACGGTGGCGAGTAGATTTACCCTCCAATGCCCCAGAACTGGTTTCTAGACTCAGAGCCTCCAAAATCAGCTTCGACACTCACCCGCTCCGTAATGACGGGGCTGTGTGGGGACTCTTGGGTAATCTCGTTTTTCCCCTGCTGTTAGTGGGAGGGCTGTTTTTCCTCTTCCGTCGCAACGGTAACGTTCCCGGCGGCCCTGGTCAAGCGATGAATTTTGGCAAATCCAAGGCTCGGTTCCAAATGGAAGCCAAGACAGGCGTGTTGTTCGACGATGTAGCAGGCGTTGAAGAAGCAAAAGAAGAACTCTCTGAAGTTGTGACATTCCTCAAAAAACCAGAACGTTTTACCGCAATTGGTGCGAAGATTCCTAAAGGTGTGCTGCTAGTTGGCCCTCCCGGAACTGGTAAAACTATGTTGGCAAAGGCGATCGCAGGTGAAGCGGGCGTACCTTTCTTCAGTATCTCCGGTTCAGAATTTGTGGAAATGTTTGTAGGTGTCGGCGCTTCCCGCGTCCGAGATTTGTTTAAGAAAGCCAAGGAAAATGCTCCTTGTATCATCTTTATCGATGAAATTGATGCAGTGGGCCGCCAACGGGGTTCAGGTATCGGCGGCGGCAACGATGAGCGTGAACAAACTCTCAATCAGTTGCTGACGGAAATGGATGGTTTTGAGGGCAATACTGGAATTATCATCATTGCGGCCACAAACCGCCCTGATGTGCTTGACTCTGCTTTGCTGCGGCCGGGCCGTTTTGACCGCCAAGTGAGCGTTGATACGCCGGATATCAAGGGCAGATTGGCGATTTTGGGAGTACACGCGCGTAACAAAAAACTGGGTGTCGATATTTCTTTGGATGCGATCGCCCGTCGGACTCCTGGTTTTACTGGTGCTGATTTGGCCAACTTGCTGAACGAGGCTGCCATTTTAACTGCCCGTCGCCGGAAAGAAGCGATTACGATGCTGGAAATTGACGATGCAGTCGATCGCGTTGTCGCAGGTATGGAAGGCACTCCATTGGTGGATAGCAAGAGCAAACGCTTGATTGCTTATCATGAAATCGGTCATGCGATCGTTGGTACGATTATTCAGGCCCACGATCCTGTACAAAAAGTTACTTTAGTTCCTCGCGGACAAGCCCGTGGTTTAACTTGGTTTATGCCTAGCGAAGACCAAGGTTTGATTTCGCGATCGCAGATTTTGGCACGGATCAGCGGTGCTTTGGGTGGCCGCGCAGCCGAGGAAATCGTGTTCGGTGATGCCGAAGTGACCACTGGTGCGGGTAACGACTTGCAGCAAGTCAGTGGTATGGCGCGCCAAATGGTGACTCGCTACGGGATGTCTGACTTGGGGCCAATCGCCTTGGAAGCTCAACAAAGTGAAATTTTCCTTGGCCGCGATTACACAGCGCGATCGGAATATTCCGAAGAAATTGCCTCTCGGATTGACGGACAAGTGCGATCGATTGTCGATCATTGCTACAATGACGCGCGCCGAATTATTCGGGAAAATCGCACCGTAATTGATCGCCTCGTTGATTTGTTGATTGAAAAAGAAACCATTGACGGCGAAGAGTTCCGGCAAATCGTCGCTGAATACACATTTGTTCCTGAAAAAGAACAGTACGTTCCTCAGCTTTAAAAAAGGAATATTCAGGGCGAATATAATTCGCTTCTACACAAACTAAGTCTCGCGTTGCGCGAGACTGAATAAATTCAACCCGCGCAAGCGGGTTTTGTCTGTATAGAAGCAGTAGGGAAACGGCACTGGTTGTCCTAGAAATTAGGAGACGGCTTGGCCTTAGTATTTTAAATAAAGTAGGTTGGGTTGAGGCTTTGCGAAACCCAACTCTTTATTTATAGCAGTCGCCAAGGCGCTTTGGTTATTGAACCCTTCGACCCTTCGAGCCTTCGACCCTTCGAGCCTTCGACCCTTGGACTCCGCGGTTCCTGAGCGAAGTCGAAGGGCAGGACAACGCTCCGCTCAGGATAAACGCAGTCGTTGGGCAGGATAAACGCAGTCGTTGGGTCAAAGGGCAGGACACCGCTCCGCTCAGGGAACGATCGCATAAATGCCTTAACCACCTTGGCGGTTGCGATAAAATCCAGTGTTGGGTTTCGCAAAGCCTCAACCCAACCTACATATTTGAGATTTGAGTTATGTGTATTAATTCCATAGGGGACTCGCAACTTATTGACAACTGCGAAGCATTAGTAGCAGAACAAAAAATTAAAATCCAGCAACTCGAAGAAGATTTACAGCAGCATCAAGAGTTGTGCGTAAATTTACAGGCACAACTCAAAGCAGTCGAAAATACCTGTGCTTCCGGTTTCCCAACTGAATTTGAGATCGCTGAAGAGCGAATTGGGTTAATCGCGTCTCTCCAAAAAAGTCAGGAAATTTATCAAATTCTGATCAAAAACCATCCTAACAGCTCGGTATTTTTGTTCGATCGAGATTTGCGCTACACTCTGGTTGACGGTCAAGGTTTGACAGTAGTTGGTTTGTCCAAAGAACTGTTGAAAGGCAAAACCTTGCGGGAAATATCTCCCCCAGAAAGTTTTCAATTCTTTGAATCGAAATATCGCGATGCTTTGGCAGGAAAAGAGCATAATTTTGAATATAAATACCGAGATCATATTTATTTGACAACAATTGTTCCAGTAAAAAATGACCGAGAAGAAATTTTGGCTGGGATGGTCATTACTCAAGATATCACAGAACAAAAACAGGCAGAAATAGCACTGCAAGTAATGAAAAATGATCTCATAATTAAATACCGCAAGCGTAGTGAGGACTTGAAAATTGCCAACCAACAGTTGCGAGAAGAAATTATTGATCGCTGGCGGACGGAAGAAGCTTTGAGGGAGAGTCAGCAACAGCTAGAATTATTTTTTTCTCAATCTTTAGATGGCTTTTTCTTTATGATGCTGGGGGAAGCTGTGCAGTGGGATGATACAGTAGACAAAGAGAAAGTCTTGGATTATGTATTTGCTAACGGACTGGTAACGAAGGCAAATGATGCTTTGCTGGCTCAATATGGAGCTGCAAGGCAAGAGTTTATTGGTCTGACGCTTAATTTTTTATCTTCCCACAATTTGGCTGGTGGAAGAGATGTTATCAAGAAATTATTTGAGGCTGGTAGAATTCACATCGAATGTTACAATCGGAAGTTTGATGGAACTCCTATTTGGGTAGAAGGCAACTATATTTGTATTTATGATACTCACGGCAGAATCAAAGGGTATTTTGGTGTGCAGCGCGATATTAGCGGACGAAAAAAAGCAGAAGCAGCACTTACAGAAAGTGAAGAAAGATTCCGACAGCTAGCAGAAAATATCGAAAGTGTGTTTTGGACGATCGATTTTCAACAGGACAAACTGATTTATATCAGTCCTGCTTACGAGAAGATTTGGGACAGAACCCGCGCTGACTTGTATGCTTTCCGCCAATCTTTTACAGATTTTGTTCATCCAGAAGACCGCGATGAGGTGCGGGCTGCTTTTTCTCGACTAATTGTCTGCGAAAATGACAACGATAACGACAACGAAATAGAGTATCGAATTGTGAGGCCAGATGGCGAAATTCGCTGGATTCGCGATCGGGCTTTTCCGATTAAAAATTCAAATGGTAAAATCTATCGTATAGTTGGCATTGCAGAAGATATTAGCCATCGAAAACGAGTAGAAAAAGCTCTCCGCGAAAGTGAAGAACGCTTCCGTCAGCTAGCAGAAAATATCCAAGATTCGTTCTGGCTAATTTCTTTTGACTTCAGAGATGTTTTGTATTTGAGTCCAGCTTATGAGCAAATTTGGGGACGGACTCGTGAAGACTTTTATGCCAATAACTGTGATTTTATGGATTGGATATATCCTGAAGATAAACATTTTTTGCTGGATGCTTTGCCGCGAGTGTTGTTAGGTGAATCTACTAGCACTGAATATAGAATTGTGTGGCCAGATGGTACTATTCGCTGGGTGTGCGATCGAGCTTTTCCGATTTACGATGAGTTGGGGAAAGTTTACCGCATCGCGGGTATTTGCGAAGATATTAGCGATCGCAAATTGGCAGAAGCCCGTCTCCAAGCAGCACTCCGGGAAAAAGAAGTGTTGCTCAAGGAGATTCACCACCGTGTTAAAAATAATATGCAAGTAATTTCTAGCTTGCTACAACTTCAAACTCAATATATTGAGGATGAAGCGACGCTATCTTTATTTGAAGAAAGCCAGACTCGCATTCATTCAATGGCTTTGATTCACGAACAACTATATCAATCTGATAGTCTCGCCCAGATAGACATTCAAACTTACGTCGAAAACTTGGTTGCTAATTTATTTCAATCTTTTGGTTGCTGCAATGATTTGATTGAATTTAATGTCAATATCGATCCAATCTTTTTGAATATAGAAACAGCTATTCCTTGCGGATTAATTATTAACGAGTTGGTTTCTAACTCTTTGAAATATGCTTTTCCCTCAGGTGTAAAAGGTGAAATTAAAATTGATTTTCATCAAGTGCTATTGGAGAGGTTTCACTTAAGTATTCAAGACAATGGCAGTGGTTTTCCAGCAGATTTTAATGTGGAAAATACTGAGACATTAGGTGTGAGATTAGTTAAGATGTTAGCTGAGCAATTAGATGGGGAAATTCTGATTAACACTCACCCTGGAACCTGCTATCATCTAATTTTTAAAGAGTTAAACTACCGCCGACGGATTTAAAAAAATATGAATAATATCAATTCCGGTTGCACCGGAATGATGAGGACACGGCAGTGCCGTGTCCTAATTTCTGCTTTGTCCTAATTTCTAATAGTTCCGTTGCGAAGAGAAATTAGGGAGATATTGAAGCCGGATTAGGTGACGGATTTTTGTTGGCTGGGAATCATTACCAGCGCCCAATAGGGAACTGCTGCGGGATCGACATCTGCGATCGGGCGAATTACCTGATTTGGCATTGTAGCGCGTTCGATATACAAAGCGCGATCGAACTGGCCCAACTCAATCAACACATCCCGAACCTTGGCAAAATGTCGGCCCAGCTTAATGATCACAGCAGCATCAACTAACGCCAAGCGATCGCGCAAAACCTCAGCATCCAACGTCGCAGGCATAATACTCAACACATCATTACGATAAGTTAGTGGCACCCCCAACGCACTCGCACTAGCCATTGTCGAAGAAATTCCCGGCACAACTTCCGTGGTAAATTTTCCCGACAAACGGTTGAATAGATACATAAAAGTGCCGTAGAGAAAAGGTTCGCCCTCACACAACACAGCCACATCCCGTCCCTCGCCGAGATGGGCGGCAATTTTCTCCGCCGCAATATCATAATAAGGTTGAGACGATCGCGTGGGACTGAAAGGCAACGGCATCGGAATCTCAATTTGTTCTGGGCGCAGATAATCCGCCACAATTGATCGGGCTAACACCTTACCATTTTCCATCGCCGGATAAGCAATCACAGGCACTGATTGCAAAATCCGATAAGCCTTCAAAGTAATCAATTCTGGATCCCCAGGGCCAATGCCCAATCCGTACAATTTACCAGTAGTCTTAGTCATAACTCATCCTTTTTCGCTAACGCATTCACAGCCGCCGTTGCCATTGCACTACCACCGCGTCGCCCGTGCACCACGATAAATGGCACTCCTCGACTGTTCGCAGCGAGTTCCGCTTTAGATTCGGCCGCCCCCACAAATCCTACCGGGAAACCCAGGATTAAGGCCGGTTTCGGAGCTCCATCATCTAACATTTCCAGCAATCGGAACAAAGCAGTCGGGGCATTGCCGATCGCAACTACGGCACCTTCTAAGTCATTTAGCCACAAATCAAGGGCTGCGGCCGATCGAGTATTGCCAATTTGTAGCGCCAATTCGGGGATACTGGGATGCCACAGGGTGCAAATCACTCGATTGTCGGCGGGGAGACGTTTGCGGGTGATGCCTTCGGCCACCATGCGGGAATCGCACAGAATGGGCGCGCCGGCGACGAGGGCTTTATATCCAGCGGTGGCGGCACCAGGGGAAGCCGCTAAATCTGTAACAATATCTGTCATGCCACAACTGTGAATCAGGCGTACTGCGACGGATTCTAAGTCTTCAGGTAGGGTTGACAAGTCTGCTTCGGCGCGAATTGTGGCGAAGGATTTGGTGTAGATTTCTGTTCCGTCTTTAATGTAATCAAGCATTATTTTTTTTAATGAACCGCGAAGGCGCGAAGGGCGCGAAGGAAGAAAGAGGAAGAAAGAGGAAGAAAGATCAAGAGAGGGATTCAGTTGTGATTTTGTTTTTTGGGGTTAAGCAATTGCTGTAATTTGTTGATCGCACATTTATCTACAAATTCACCAAATGACTCGTCGGGCGATCGCGATTTTTGATATATTTGCAGCAACTTGTGCATAGAACTTGCAATCTCTGTAACTCTCACCCCCTGGAAAATTTGTCGCCCAAAAGGTGAGTCTGTTTTGCCTGCATAAATGTCATAACCTGGGACGGTTTCATTTCCATGTTCAATCTGAATTCCCACTAGGGTAATATCAACTGGGTGATGCTGAGCACAGGATTTTTCGCAACCGCTGAAATGAATATTAATTGGGCGATCGATTTGCAATTTTTGTCCTAAATCTTTCACCGTTTCTATCGCATGACTTTGGGTATCTGTCATCGCAGAAGTACAACCGCTACTGCCGGCACAAGCAACTAAACATGAGTCTAGATTTGTTGTTGACCAATGGAATCCCCAATCAGTTATTTGTTGTTTGACTTGTAATAATTGGGAGTTGGGAATGTCAGAAATCAACAGATTTTGCCAAGGTGTGAGTCTCAGAGTACCCCCGGCGAAGGTTTGGGCTAAATTTGCTAAATTCCGCAGTTGCTTTGATTCTAGCCTACCTAATGGCAGTGCTATTCCGATGTAGGAGAAACCGGATTGTTGTTGCGGATGAATGCCGAGGTGTTGGTAATTGGGGATGGATTTTTCGGATCTGGAATGGGCAGGCAAGATGCCCACCCCACAAGAGTATTCACTCACACAATCAAATTCACTCTTTGTGGAACAAGCATCTTGCCTGTTCTTGGACAAGTTACAAGATGTGAGTTGCAATGGAAACGACAAATTCTGCTGTACTTGTTCTAGATAACTTTCCACACCCCAATCTGCTAGCAGGTGACGCAAACGCGGTTTTTTTCTTTCAATTCGAGGGTTATTTTTAGTATATTCAAGATAGACACTAGCGAGGGCTGTTAAAACTAAAATACATTGGGAAGGTTGAATCAGAATCCCTGTATCACCACAGTTTTCTGCATTGCCATTTAGGTGCAGCCGAAAGCAAATTTCAGTGTCTACCGATCGCCTTTGGGCCACTAATAGAATGTCATTGGGGCGATCGCGAATCGAAACCAATTCTCCGCCATCAAAGCCCACACTAAATTTAGCTGAAAGTTCGGATAATACCGGATGGGTTTGGAGGTAATCATCCCAAGCTTGAACTAAGGGGCGAGTATCGAGTAATTGTTGGCGATCGATTCCTGCTGTCGGACTTGCCATCATGTTGCGAATCGGGTCAACTTCAACAAGGCGAGATGCTAGTCCCAATTCTTGCAAATTGTGCCAAACCTCTGGGGGAATTTCCGAGTGGATTTCTCGGATTTGCAAATTTGCTCGATTGGTGATTTGTATCCAACCGGTACTGTAATTATCGATCAAATGTGCGATCGACAAACACTGCTGAGTATTTAAAATACCACCTGGAATCCGCATTCTGGATAATATTCCATCGCGGGCACGAGAACCATAAAATAAACCTGGACAAGTCGGCAAATCAGTCAAAACTAACAAATAGACCTCTCCCCGTGCGACGCAGGAAATGTAAAGTAAACTCCTGAAATTGGCATTCTGACTTTCACAGTTGCGGCACAGCGCCGGAATTGCACCGGACTTTCCCACTTTCAGGTTTTAGAAAGGTATCACAAGTCGATCGGCAGAAACCAAATCAATCGAATTTCTTAATAAATCTTAGGGCAAGCTCGCCTGTTTCGCGGGAAGTTCGTTTCATAAAAACAATACGGGATGCGGGAAACTCAGAGACTTTAGTCCTGAGAGGGAAGCGACTCGTGGGACTTCACTGGCCCGTGTTCTTTCTGTCTTTCTTTCTTTCTTTCTTTCTTTCTTTTTTATTGTTTAATTAGCCGAATAGTATGGGTCTTATATTTGACGTATCCATGCTCGATCGTTTAAACTGGAAAAGTCAACCAATATTCAGGAAAACAGAGGTGACTAAAGCCAAAAAAATAATGGGAGTTCAGCAAGTATTACTGTCTCCAAACAAAGAGGTTAAAGCCTTGTTAGAGTATCTCTGTCAGCAATCTGGCAAGCTTTACAATAGTGGCGTTTACTTGGCTCGTCAGACTTTTTTCAAAACAGGAAAACTGTTGACTGGAAAGTTCGACTTATCTGTTGAATCGTCAGTTTTAAGGTCAATGGTTGCTAAGTCATTGCCGTCAACGCCAATGCAGCAAACATTGATGTCAGTCACAGAAGCCTTCAAATCTTTTAAAGAATTAAGAGACTTGTACATCAAAGGTCAATTGCATTTTAAGCCCAAGCCACCGGGATACCTGAAAGGGTCTAAGTTGTTCAAAGTGGCTTATCCAAATTCGGGAGGGTTAAGACC